>JBOGQR010000012.1:0-21881 GCA_050749225.1 Nitrosopumilaceae archaeon
TATTGTATCGCCAACTGAAACTTTTTCTGCGTCATCACCAAGTTTTCGAAGTGGAATCATGCGAACCTTAGCAGGATCTCTTGCTCCAAATCCTTTCTCTGGCGGTACCTCTACAGTTAGCTTGTCACCAGCATTGGTGTTAAGTAATGCATCATCCAATCCTTTGAGAACCCATGACTCTCCAACTGAAACGAGTCTTGGTTGATATCTTTTATTAGCATCATGAATTGAATTTGTTTTGGCATCAGTTTCTCTAGTAGTTTCAAAAACTTCGTTAGTGTCTTTTACCTTTGCAGTGTAATCGACTAAAACTAGTGTGCCTTTTTGGAAAGTCAATGTGATCGGTGCTTGGAATTCCTTATATTAAGTTAACATGAACTTAAAGCGCTTTTAGTTTTTCTTCAGCTACTTTGAGTGCTTCTGGGTTTGTCTTGTATCCCATCATATCAAGAGTGGAGGAGATTGCAGAGATTGTTCTCATGACGTGATATTTGTGAACTTCGCCCATGCATCCTATTCGAAATACTTTTCCTTTTAGCTCTCCAAATCCACCTGCAACAAGTACTCGGAATTTTTCTGAAAGTGTTGATCTGAATGTTTTGTCTTCTAGTCCTTGCAGATAGTTTAGTGCAATTACAACAGTAGATCTTGCATCTTGTTTTGCAAATGGACTAAGACCCATTGCACTAAGGCCTGAATAAAACGCATCAGAACAAACTCTATGTCTTTTTATTCTTGCTTCCATTCCCTCTTCTAGAATAATGTCAAGTGCTTCTCTGAATGCGTAAAGTAGTGGAAGTGCTGGTGTAAATGGAGTCTCTTTTGTATCATCATAATATTTGAAGTATCTTGCCAAGTTAAAGTAGAAAGTTGGAGGTGGATTTGCAATCATGTATTTTTTTGCTTTTGGACTAATTGATATTGGTGAAATTCCAGGAGGTGCAGCCATTGCCTTTTGTCCTGCTGCAATACAGACATCTATTCCCCATTTATCTACGGGTAATTCTTCGCCACCAAGTATTGAGACAGCATCTACTACATAGTACGAGTCATTTCTTGAGGTAAGTTTTGAGATCTTGTCTAGGTATTTCACCTGCGTTCCTGTTGATGTCTCATTATAGACTACGTAGAATGCCTTTACGTCCTTGTTGTTATCAAAAGCCTCTTTTACTTGATCAAAAGTTGCATTTTCTCCAAAAGGAGTTGTAAGTCTGATGACGTTTGCTCCTTGCCATTCTAACATTGTAGCTAGTCTGCTGCTAAATTCCCCGTTTACAGGAATTATTACTTTGTCTCCTTTTTTTATTAGATTTACAACTGATGCTTCTACTGCTCCAGTTCCTGATGCAGTTAATGCAATAATGTCATGTGAAGTTTGAAAGACCTTTTGTGTTTTTTCTATAACGTCAGTGTATAGCTTGACAAAATCTTTGCTCCTGTGATTTATTGTAGGAGTAAACATTGCACGGGTAACTCTTTCGGGAACGTTTGTTGGCCCCGGCAACATAACCAAATATTCCAAATAAATTCTCCAATCTTAACGATTAGGAACCGCTATTTATAATTACAGAATTTTTGAGAGTCGTCTTTCTGCATCTATTTTTAATAATACGTCTTTAGTTCCTTCTGGTACAAATTCCATCCAGTTTTTTCCCATTGCTATCATTTCACGGATATTGGTTCCAGAGATCACTTCCCTTTGTAACAGAGGTACTTGGATAACCTTGATTCCGCGTTTTTGATATAATGTTATTGTAAAATCATCATTTGAGAATACAACATCGTATTTTGGTACAATAGAATCAACATGATGCGTCCACTTTGCATGATCGTTAACGTCTGGAATGTAAAATATCTGAACTCTGCTCAAGGTGGATTTATCTAAAGAAGACAATATCATTTCCTTTCTTTCATCAGCAGAAAATGGATTTCTTTTTTCATTATTTTTATTTGAGCTGCCTATACCTATCCAAAGATTCTCTACCTGAGAGAGTCCAAAAGTTACTGCTGCAAGATGTCCTTTATGAAAAGGTTGGAACCTGCCAATTAAAAGACCATTCATATTAAAAATTGATTTTAATTCTTTAAAAAACTATCATTTATTAGACAATTTATTTAACTAAACACCTCGATCATGCACTCATAACTCATGTTATGATTGGCTGGAAATTATTTAGAATTGTAAAACATGATTAATAACATCATAATTCGATATATAAAAAATCATTTCACTTCTTTACTTTTTCTTTGAATCCAAGTTCTACCGCTTCCAGATCATCATCTGCTAGATATTTATGATTTATTTGCAAATCAAGATTATTTTCGTAAAACGATATCTGCTTTCGTAAATCCTTGACTCTTAATGTAGGAGAACCAACATCATATCAAATGACATTTTTATATCAAAATTGTTTTTCGTTTTTCAGTTTTGATAATGCCAATGTTATATTTTTCTGCAGTCGTTTATCAGTCATTTCTGGTATAATGTGATCATAATCAATCTCTCTGTCTGAAACAGTTTTGGCTATTGCTTTAGCTGTAATCAGTAGTAAATCAAGACTAATTTTCTTTATTCTCTTATCAAGAATTGCCCTCATTAAATGCGGAAAAACAAGTGCGTTATTGACCTTATTGTGATACAGATAGCTTCCTGTGGCAATAATTTTTGCACCCGATTTTTTTGCAAGCTCTGGGTTTATCTCAGGTTCTGGGTTTGTAAGAGCAAAAATTATTGGATCTTTGTTCATGTTTTTTACCATTTTTGATGTGAGTAGATTTTTCACACCAGAGACTCCTATGAAGACATCCGAATTCTCTAAGACTTGTACCAGTTCTCCTTTTTCTTTTTTAGGATTTGTAGAGTTTGCAATTTCTTTTTTGTATTTGTTCATATCACCAGATCTTCCTCTGTAGATTGCACCGTCAGAATCTACTACAACAATATTGTGACAGCCTGCAAACTTGAGCAATTTACATATCCCATAACCTGCAGAGCCTGCTCCTGCAATTACGATTTTAATTGAGGATAATTGTTTTTTGACTAGTCTAAGAGAATTGAATAATGCAGCCAATGTGACAACAGATGTTCCGTGTCTATCGTCATGGAAGACAGGAATTGATATCTTTTTTTCTAATTCGTCAGAAATCTCCATAACTTTGGGCGACTCTATATCTTCAAGATTGATTGCCCCAAAGACTGGTTCTATTGTTTGGATTGTTGTAACAATCTGATCTTTTTTTGTAGTGTTAAGACATATAGGAAATGCATCTATTCCTCCAAATTCTTTGTATAACACGGCTTTTCCTTCCATGACAGGCAAAGCTGCATAAGGGCCAATATTTCCTAATCCAAGAATTCGTGTTCCATCAGTTACTATTGCCACATTGTTTGCTTTTGAGGTAAGGAGATATTTTTGGTCAGGGTGATGGAAGATCTCTTCACTTACTGCTGCAACTCCTGGTGTGTAGATTAATTGCATATCGTGAGGTTTTAGATTACGAATTTTGCTGACAATCATTATTTTTCCCTTGAGTTTTCTATGCAGTAATAATGCTTTTTTTGAATTATCTTTTGTTAGCATCTGTAATCATGATCATATCTTTACATTAAATGGTTGCTGTAAACAATCTATAAAGTATCATTAATCTTTGATGGTTATTTTGATTAGTTCAATAACAGTTGTTTAAGCATGATTTTACAATCGTAATTCGTCATTTAACAAAATTTTAACTATCATTACTTATACGGCTGGGCGATTCAATTGTTTATGGAACCACTAAAAATAGATGGGTCATACGGTGAAGGCGGAGGGCAGATAATTAGAACTGCAGTAACACTTTCGTCAATAACTGGAATACCAGTAGAAATTGAAAACATACGCAAGGGTAGAGATGTTTCTGGTTTGAGGCCACAACATCTTACTGGAATTAAAATTCTTGCAAAAATTTGTAATGCCAAAGTAGATGGATTACATGTTGGATCAACCATGCTTAGATTTTTTCCTTCCAAGATTAATGACACTACCTTAAATGAAAATGTCGGAACTGCAGGAAGTATTCCATTAATTTTACAAGTTTTAATTCCTGCAGTATCTATTTCTAAAAAAAAATTAAAATTGTCAATAATGGGTGGCACGGATGTTGCATGGAGTCCAACAAGTAACTATACCAAATTTGTTTTGAAAGAAGCATATTCCAGAATTGGGATTAATTTTTCCATTGATATTAAAAAACGAGGATATTATCCGAGAGGTGGTGGACTAGTAGATGTACAAGTATTACCCTATGAGAAAATCCAACCTATTTCTCTACTAAAAAAAACTACAAAAAAAGTAAAGATTCTTTGTTCGTATTCTATGATCACAAAAGAATTAATTGAAAATGAGGTAAATGAGGCAAAAAAAATTCTTGAAAGTAATGGTCTGTCTTGCGATTACGAAATAAAAGAAGAACTTGCATTAGACAAGGGATGTTCACTCTTGGCTTTTGCACATGATGATAGCTCGATTATTGGTTCTGATGCGACATATAACAAAGACATGAAAGGAATTGGACAGACTGCAGCAACTAGATTTTTAGAGTCGAATTTAGGAGTAGACCAATTTCTTTCAGATATGCTTGTGATTCCTTTGGCTTTGACTAGTGAGACCTCGGTCTTTAGAGTAAACAAAATTACAAAACACCTAGAGACAAACCTCTTTGTTACTTCAAAAATTACAAACTGCAAGTATGGGATAGGAAAGTTAGATGACGGTTTTGAGGTCAGAATAAAGGGAAACTCAGATTCCGGAACGTAATAGTGCAGCCATAAGCAATATAGCTACGGAAACAATGACCATAATTCTTCCAAGAGAAATTATTTTTGAACGTAGTTTTTGAACTATTTCTGGCAACATTTCTTTTGATTTGATCTTTTTCTCAATTTCAGTTCGAATTATCCTAACATGGATAGCAAACATCACAAGCAAGGAGATTACGAGAATTATCTTTATCAAAAGTATTATTCCATAGTTTGTAGAAATCAAAAATTGCGGTTTGCTTAGAAAGTTAGATGAGTTGTAAAGTCCAGTAGCAATCAAAATTGCCAAGGATGGAATTGCAATCTTGTTGAATTTTCTTCCCACCCGAATCATTATTGCCACTCTTTCTTCTACCGATTCTGAGATTGTCTTCAACAGTGGCGCCAAAACAATTCCAATGAAAATTGAGCCTCCTACCCATATGGAAGCAGAAACAAGATGTGCCCATATCAGTATGGCATCCAAAATTGGCATTGTCAGTATATTCCATTATTACAAGTAATATCTATTCGGATCCTGAGAAGGTTTTTTAGTTCTATAAAACCCGTAGCTGTTGAATTGGTTAGCAGGGGTCGAGTTGTTATACTTAGTGCATTTGCTGGATTGGGTGTTTTGATGCTTTCTTTAGTGTTATTTGCAAACTCAGGTCAAGATACTCTAAAACAAATAAACATAGATTTGGTTGGTGTACATGTGATTGATGTAAACAAGATAAACAATAGAGCTCATCTTGAGATATTGTTCAATGTGACAAATCCTACTACTATAACGGCAACCATTCCTTCTATCAATTACGATTTGTTTGCAAATGGTAAACATCTTGGAAGTGGTAATTATAATACTGAGGATATTGCAATGGCTGGAAGAGCACCATTATTTTCTGGTAGTACAGTAACATTCACCAACACGTTCGAACTTGTGGATACTGATCAAATTTCTGATGAATACAAGACTATCACAAGCGGTCAACCGGTTAGTTACAAGGTAACAGGTCAGGTAACTATAGAGTCAGCGTGGACTCTAATTACAAAAGATTTTGAGTCTACATTTGGCTAGTTTAGGCCCCAGCTAACCTTTGTTTTTGGTTTTATTTTAACAAATGGCGCTTCTCCTTCTTTCCAAGGATTATCCCTGACCCATGAAAATTTTTTATAAAAAATTTCATACAACCGCTTGTATTCTGATCCCTTTTCAATAAATTCTGTCATTCCCTGTACGATTACAGCTATGTGTTTTCCAGACATGTAAATGTCTACAGTTATTGCTATTTTGTTATTTTTTTTAAGATTAGAATATTTTTTCGTATCATAATCTGTTACCAGATAGAAAAAACCATCCTCAAAATAATATGTAACTGGAGTAACATGCGGTATGTTGTCATGAGATGTTGCTATCCTACATGCCTCATTATTTTGTAAAAATTCAATTTCCTTTTGAGTAAATTTGACCATTGGTACTAGTCATAAAACTATAGAATAAAAATAGATGGGCCGAGAGAGATTTGAACTCTCGACCACCGCCGTGTCAGGGCGGTATCCTAACCAACTAGACGATCGGCCCGTCAAACTACGACTCTTCTTGTAGGCGTTATTAACGTTTAATTTGAGAAAACAAGAATAATATGCATTGTTACTGGTGAGTGTTTTATGAATGAGGAATTCTCTCAAGATGAAAAAGATGGTTTTTACAAAGCAGTTTTTTCAAGACGTGATGTGAGATCTCATTTTGTACCAGAACCAATTGATGACAAGACTCTGTCTAAAATTTTAAATGCTGCGCATCATGCACCATCTGTTGGTTTTTCTCAGCCATGGAATTTTATTCTAATAAAAGATGTTGAGACCAGAAAGAAAGTAAAAGAATCATTCGATAATGAAAGAAAACTTTCTGCAACTCTTGTCGAGGATCCAAAGAGAACAAAATATCTTTCCTTAAGGTTAGAAGGAATTTTATCTTCAGCAGTAAATGTCTGTGTAACATATGACCCTACAAAGTTTGGTCCTTTTGTGATAGGAAGATCAAGTATTCCTGAAACAGGAATTTACAGTGTATGTTGTGCAATACAGAATCTTTGGCTTGCCGCAAGAACAGAAGGCATTGGACTTGGTTGGGTTAGCATACTTTCAAATGATGATCTGAAAAAAATTCTTGAAATACCAGAGCATGTTGTTCCCATTGCATATTTGTGTCTTGGGCATGTTTCAGAGTTTGCAGAAAAACCAGATCTAGAAACAGCTGGTTGGCTTCCACGACTTGATTTGAAAGATGTTGTATTTTATGAGAAATGGAACAGTCTGGACGATCCAACTTGGAATCAAATCAGACAGATGATAGTTTCAAATCTTGATTACGCTTAAATTGTTAGCAGGGTTGATTTTTTCTGTGGGCTCGTAGCGCAGAGTCTTATTGACGCGCAACATGGATAGCGCAGTAGCCTCCTAAGTTACAGGTCGAGGGATCGAAGCCCTCCGAGCCCGCTTTATTACCATATTAGATGAGATTGAAACTTCTTAGGTTATAGTTGGAGCAGTTGTAGTGTAAACTGTTTTGAATATATCAACGGTGTAATCTCCCTGGAAAACATTAATCACATTATTGCCATCCACAGATCTGATTCTAAAATATTGTTCGTATGAACCGTCACTTTTCACATCTACTTGGGCAAAATAAACTGGTTTACCATTTTGATAAATTTGAACTACTGCTGGATATCCTGGTACAGCATTTGTTACTTTGCCCCAAACACAACCAAATGGAAGTTTGTTATCAGACGGAATATGCATGTACACTATTGATTTTGTTAATTGAATATCGTCGTTGGCAATTAATTTTGGATCCCATTGGACTCCTTGTGATACAGAGCTCAGGCTTGGTACTAATAGTAAAAAGATTCCTACTGCCATACCAAGTACATACTTCATAAATCCTATTTTGAAAAAGTTACATATTAAGATGACGTATAACTAGTCTGTATCAATTGGTACCAGAAGAGAAACTAAATGATGGATGTCATTGTAATTGCCATTTTGGTGGCGCAGTAAGCTGTCCAAGCTGTAAAGAAAATCATGGAAAGCATAGCTGTCCGCATTGCAAATAGTTATTTTCTCTTTGAGCTTTCCTTTGCTGCCAATGCCTTTAGATTTGCAAGCTCTGTCTTGAGAGCTTCTATTTGTACAAGAGTCTGCAGGCTAGCAATCTCATTTTTCAGGTTTTCAATCTCACTGTCTTTATTTTTCACAATGTTTCGTAACTCATCTAACTGTGCACCAAGTGCAACTTTGGCTTGTTTGATTTGGTTTGAAGTTACCTGTACTGTTTGTTGATGATTACTAGAGTTGACTAGCTTTTTTTTTTCGTCGTGACCATAGCCGCCCTTTGTAATATAGTCAGCACTCTTTTGGGCAAGCCAACATATTATAGCAAGAAACCATGCTGCTGCTATGAATACTGTCATAGCAAAGTGCGTTGCATCGGGGAGCATAAAGTATAATCCAGTAAGAGCAGAAGCAAGACAAGTAACCACTATGGTAGGAATGTGCCCCATAATTTTATCACAAGATTCCTAGAATATAACAGTAATGGAAATTATCAGACCTAAAATACATATTATAAAAAGGAAAGATTTTGCTAGTCAGTACTAGTATCTTTATCGCCTAATCCAAGTTTTGGAACCTCGGACTGCAAAATCTGAATTTTTTGTAAAAGTTCATTTCGTAGATCTCGTGCTACCCGCCTTACCGTTGGTCTTGGAACGCCAAGCTCTTCTACCACTTTGGTATAGATATCTTGTTTATCTGTAAGGCCCTTGTCAAGCAACGAGTTTATGGCTTGTTTAATATTTGTGCTTTGAGTAGAGCGATTCACGTTTTGTATTTTTCAGATCTTCTATATAAGACTGTTACTATCTTTTTTGTAGTATTACGTATATTTAAAAAAATAGAAAAAATTTGATTACATAAAGGATTTTTCTCTAGTTCAAAAAGAAGTCACGATGTATAATTTATCAAAAGATAATATGTTGTAGTTTATCTATTGCCAGATTGATTGACTTTGGAAATTAAAAGTCTTGGATTTTTTGGATTCATTTTTGTGAAAATTAGATTATTTGGTATAATTTCTTCAGGATTAATAGCGATCTATTTACAAAAGTATCTTAACATAAACAATTGTGAAGAAAGGTTCTTATGATTAAATGATACAGTTTGAAGAAAATGCCCAAGGCTACGATAGAGACTAATTTTGGCAAGATAGTTTTTGATCTTTTACCAGAACTTGCACCTGAGACAGTGAGAAACTTTACAAAACTTGCAAAGAGCTCTTTCTATGATGGAACACTATTTCACAGAGTCATACCAGGATTCATGATTCAAGGTGGAGATCCCAATACCAAAAAACCAGATAAAAGTAAGTGGGGATTGGGTGGTCCGGGTCATAATATCAAAGCTGAGTTTAGTTCCAAATCACATCTTCGTGGAATAGTCTCCATGGCTCGTGCAATGGATCCTAACAGTGCTGGCTCACAATTTTTCATAGTTACAACAGATAGTACTTTTCTTGATAAACAGTATACCGTCTTTGGCAGAGTAACAAGTGGGATGGATGTAGCAGATAAAATAGTGAATTTGCCACGAGACAAAAACGATTGCCCACATCAAGAAGCAAAAATGCTTCACGTAACAATATCAGAATAGGGATAATGAATTTGCGAAAATCACTTTCAATTTTAATTATATCATTGATGTTTTTATCAATGTCACAAGTTTTTGGCCAACAGTTAACAATGGGACAAAAACCAGTGGAGGACATCAAAGTTACAATTGATGAAAGTGGAACAGCTCATGTGATACATTATGTTAAAGGCAATAGCTTAGCAGCAGTTCAAGTAATTGCAATAAAAGGAAATATGACAGACTTTTCTGTAATGGATCAAGATGGCAATTCTGTACAATATTTCAATGTAACTACAGCTCAAAAATCAATATTGTTTCCTCCCACATCAAGAAATATGACTCTAATCAAATATGATCTAACAAATGTCGTATCTAAAATTAATGGTGTATGGGAATGGAATTATACAACACCGTCAGATACATCTTTTACAGATTTTCATTTTCCAAAAGGAGTGGACATGATTTGGGCCAATGACAGACCGGTCTATCTAGGTGATAAAGGACTTAGACAGCATGGCAATGGTTTTACTTTGGACTATATCATCAATGAACCAGTTACTACACAAACTGTACAATGGCAAAATAGCAATTTCAAAATAGGTATACGAACTCTTTCAGATTTGGGCCCTTATGCATTTGACCAATCAGCAAAAGCCTATGCATTTGACGTCAATAAACCACATTCATTTGTAACTGTAATAATGCCACAGGTACTTTTATGGGGACCTTATCAAGGAAAGCTTAACGGTAACGGCACTTTAACCAACACGTTTTACAATGATGGAACTAATGCTTGGATTGGATTTCATCCATCCAAATCTGGTACAATTCAGTTAACGGGCACAACTGCAATTCCTGAATTTCCATTGTTTGTACCCTTGGTCATAGGAATAACTGCTGTAATTGCATTACAGTTCAGAAACCACCTGAATTTCAACTAGATTATTAGGAGTATCTCTAAATGGATTTTATGCAATGTGGTTGTCATTGTATAAAGTGTGGAAGTACTGATCTAAAATCAGAACAGGTAGGCAAGATTGAAAGTGACGGGTATTTTGATATGCACCACACATGTAGAAAATGTAATGTTCATTTTGATCATTTGGAAGGAGACGTATTTGATTCCTGCAAAGTTTGTGGCTATGAATCTAGCTGAATTGTACTATTATCTTGTTTGAGTAATAGCTACGTTTTTCTCGCATGTCTTTTTGTATTTCTTTTTTCAAGGCCATATTTGCCAGTACCTTTGAAACATCTAGTGGGACAGCAGCCCAACCATATTCACGAAGTTGTGCGACAACCTCTGAAACGGTTCTTGGTTGTTCAAAAAAAGAATCCCGTGCCAGTATGTGTATTTTGCTTCTTATTTGATTCCTATCAATAGAAATTGGTTGAACAAATTCAGGTTCATGAATTTCAGCATCTTCAAGCGAGCTTAGATAATTTGTTTTTGATTCATTTAGTGCTTCTCTTAGGATTTCTACCTGTGCGTTTGTTCTTTGTTCCTCTGTTTGATTTCTTGCTACAAATCTAGAAAGATTGTAGATGACTTCGTCTATGCTTTTGTTGTCTACGTAAAAGTCCTTAGATTCTACTTCTATCTCATTTTCACCGAATTTTAGTCTAATTTTGGCCATTCGTATTAATCCATTTGAGTATTTTCATTTATTCTACTAGCTCTAAGTAGCTTAGAAAACAGATCAAAATTTTTACACAAATTATTTGGTTTTTTTTCCTATGTGTGCTAAAAAGGAATTTTTTGGTTGAGATAATATGCAAAAGAATTCTAAGATAATCATGATTATAGCAATAATAGGCGTGGGTGGTGTTTTTGGTTATATACAGTATGTTTCTGTAACTCATCTTCATGTATCTATAGTAGACAGTAAAATTGTAGAGAGAACTAATGAAGGTACACTTTACAACATGCAGCTTGAATTTAAGAATCCATCACTAATGATTCTAAATGTAGGAAAAACTAACTTTGTCATATCTGTCGAAGGTAAAGATCTTGGTAGCGGTACACTAGAACCGTCTACAATACCTGCTCTAGGAAATACTATTCAAAGGGCACCATTTCTAGCAGATAATGCAATTCTTGATAAGTATAACAAAAATGACAATGTTCCATCTGTAAAATTAGTTGGAACAACAAAATATGATTTCTTTATTACTTCAATTAACATTCCCTTTACATACTATCCTACACAAGACGAAGCTAGCGCATTTATACACGGTACGTAAATCAGCAAAATATGCTGACAGTTTTTGGTTCTGTTGCACTGGATACTATAAGGACACCTTCAAAAATTCTAAAAAATACACTTGGTGGTGCAGCCACTTATGCAGCAATCTCCGCTAGTTTCTTTGTAAAGCCAGGGCTTATTGCAGTAATAGGTAAAGACTTTCCAAAAAGATATCATAATATTTTAAACAAATTTGTTGATTTGAAAGGCGTAGCACGTGCAAATGGAAAAACATTCAGATATGATGGAAGCTATGATGAGACACTAAGCTTTAGAACTACAAATAAGACAGAACTTAATGTTCTTGGGGGCTTTAGGCCCATTGTACCAGAGAAATATAGAAAATCAGAATTTGTTTATCTTGCAAATAACGATCCTGTCCAGAATACTAAAATCATAAAAGAGTTTGACAGGGTCAAGTTTTCAATGTGTGATACTATTGATTTTTGGATTCACAGTAAAAGAAATGATGTCATAAAAATGATGGGTGTAGTAGATTCTGTTGTAATAAATGACGAAGAAGCAAAGCTTCTGACTAAAACTCACAACCTCATAACATGTGCAAAAAAGATTATGGAATGGGGAACAAAATACGTAATTATTAAAAAAGGCGAGCATGGTTCCCTACTTTTTTATGACGATGTAGTTTTTCCATCATCTGCATTTTCTATGGAAAATATTGTGGATCCTACAGGAGCAGGTGACTCGTTTGCAGGTGGTATGATCGGATATATGGCAAGCAAGAATAGCACAAAAATCTCAACCATTCGCGAAGCTGCAGTATATGGAAACATCATGGGATCATTTGCTGTCGAAAAATATGGAGTATATGGTTTAACAAATCTGAAAAAATCCCAAATTCAGATGAGATTTAAAAAATATAGGAATATGGTTAGATTCTAACAAAGGTTATAGATATCAAATCAAAATCAAACTTATGGAAGATAGACTAGAGGCAATATTCAAGTTACAAAAGAATTTGGAAAAAATGATGAATCTAGATAGATATCCAAAGGATGTAGAAGGAAAAATTTCGGCTCTTTGTACAGCGATAGTTCATGAAGCAATAGAATTACAAAGAACTACAAACTGGAAGTGGTGGAAAAAACCAACTGATTTTGATCAAGCCGCTGCTCGCGAGGAACTCATAGACATATGGCATTTTGTTATACAAGCTTCTCTTGAATTGAATATGACACCTGATGATATCTTAAATGAGTATCAAAAGAAAAATAAAATTAATCAAGAACGACAGAAAAATGGTTACTAGTTTTTTACTGCAGCATTAATTGAAAGCTTAATTTGAGAAATATTAGTTTCACCAATTTTATCAACAAGTTTTACCTGATTTTGAAATTTAAGAACTTCTGATTTTGTTATGTTTAGTATAGGATCTGGACTGGATGAACCAATTATTCTTCCCTGACTGTCTACTCCATTTTTATAAAGATTAAGAAGTGAATGTCCTGGTCTATGTCCCGGTGTATCTTTTCCGCAAAGCAGAATTGTTTCTAAATTTTTATTTGATATTACATGCCTAACCAATGAATCTATTCCTTTGTTTTCAGAAAATAGTCTTCCTACAAGAGCAACTTTTGACAATAGATTAGAATTGGCAATTTCTTGTAGTAGATTCATACTTGAAAGAGTGCAAATGGCAAGTGAAGATCTAGGATTCCCAAAAAATACTTCTTCATTTATTGGAAGAATAATTTTGCATATTTCGCCAGCTAGGTTTTCTATTAAATTCATGTCTTAACAGCTTTATGTACAGCCTTTGATATGTAGTCAAGATTTTGCATACTTACTAGTGGATGAACTGGTAAGCTTAGAACATTAGATGCAGCCCAGTCTGTAACATTTAGCTTTTGTTTTGTATTATAAAATGGAGTCTTGTGTACAGGAATTGAATAGTAAGCTGCTGCACCAATTCCCTCAGAGTTTAGTTTTTTCATTATTTTGTTTCTGTTTTTAGTGGCAATTGTAAAAAGATACCAATTAACCCTCTCACCTTTTCTTTCATGAGGAATTACGACGTCCAAGTCAGATAAAAGTTCAGTAAGAATTCTAGCATTCTTTTGTCTTTTCTTTAGGAAGCTAGCTAGTTTTTTCATTTGTATTTTTGCTATTGCTGCATTAATTTCAGGAAGCCTCAAGTTTAAACCAAGAATTCTTGTATCATAACCATGTAACATACCATGGTTCCTTATTTTGCGCAATTTTTCAAAGAGATTTTTATCATTAGTAACTATTGCCCCACCTTCACCTGATGTCATTACCTTCGCTGCATACAAGCTAAAACACCCAAGTTTAGAAAATGTACCTGAATGTTTTCCCTTGTAGGTGGTACCAAGTGACTGTGCTGCATCCTCAATTATTTCTAAATTGTATTTGTTTGCTATCTCAGACAGTTCATTCATGTAAGCCATATTTCCATACAAATGGACAGGAATTATTGCTTTGGATTTTTTTGTAATTTTTTTTCTTAAATCATCAGGATCCATGGTATAATTTTCTTTTAATATGTCAACAAAAACAGGTTTTGCTCCAACTGATACTATTGAGTTGGCTGTCGCAACAAATGTAAATGATGGGAGAAGCACATCATCTCCTTGTTTAATATCAAGTGAATATAGTGCTGCTTGTAGTGCGGCAGTACCAGAGTTCACTGCTATTGCATATTTTGATTTAACAAATGAAGAAAGAAGCTTCTCAAATTCTTGTACTCTTTTACCACCCGAGTTTGCGGCAGATGTAAGAGAGTTTTCCAGTAGTACTGTTCTTACTTCATTGATTTCTTCTTTGCCGATTATTGGTATATTTATCGGGATTTTCAACTGCAGAAATTATGAATATAAATACCATAATAAACCTCCGGAATTTATTCAAAACCAATTTTTATATTTTAGATGAATACAGTTGGAATTGAATGAAAGTGCACTTGCAAGAAAATGAGGCTGGATACAGGATATTTCTGTACATTTTCTACGCTTGTGCAGTAATAATGGCATCTATCACAGTATTTGGAATTTATGCAATGTTTGAAGAATGGTCAACTAAAGGTACGTATGTAATGGGAGAGGTTCTTGTAAAAACTGAATTTCCCACCAGTCATTTTGCTAAACTAACTACTTGGTTATTCTTTTCTACCATAGTAGGATGGTATTGCGTAACAAGAATAGGATGGAAGAAAACTACTAGCATTCCATCATGGAGATTATCTCTTCTTCAGTTGATGTTGATAGGATTTTCTACAATTTGTCTTTATGAAGCAATTTATAATTTTGTAGTTCTTAATGCGCAAATTACTGCCGGCATTGTGGGCGGGAAGGTACCAGACATAGATTCGTTAACTATTGCATATCCTGATCCAAATAGACCTTGGAATCTAATCTTTGCAACAAAGATGTTCCTTGCGGGTTTTATAATAAGCTCACATGCATTCTATCTTAGTACCAAACCAAGGAAGAAAAACCATGAACTTGATGCGTAACTTTATAGGGTTATAAAGGAAAATTTGACTCGCGTTGGATGTTACAGAAAAAATAGCACTTGTGACAAAAGATCCTACTGAAGAGGTAGTAACCAACGAAGAACTTGAAAATCTTTTCAAGACAAATTCACATCCAAAGCACTACATTGGATTAGAAATTTCTGGTTTCTTACATCTTGGAAGTCTTATACTAACCGGTTTTAAGATCAATGATTTTATCAAGGCAGAAATCGAGTCTACCGTTTTTTTAGCTGATTGGCACACTTTTATCAATAATAAGCTTGGAGGAGATTGGGAAAAAATTAAAAGTGTTTCTAAATACTATGCAGATGCTTTCAAGCTTTTTTGTCCCGGTGTGAAAATAATTCAAGGTTCTGAGCTTTATGAGTCAAGAAAGGAGTATTGGTTAGATTTGGTAAAATTTGCAAAACACATGTCACTTGAACGTGCTATGAGATCACTTACAATCATGGGCAGAACAGAAAAAGAAAAAATAGACTTGGGTCAGTTGCTTTATCCCCCTATGCAAGCTGTTGATATACATGCCATGGATCTTGACATTGTTCATGCAGGCATGGATCAAAGAAAAATTCACATGCTTGTGAGAGAAATTTTCCCAAAAATGAAATGGAAAGTGCCTGTAGCTGTTCACCATCATATTCTTCCAGGTTTATCAGAACCACAAACTAGTGGTACTGAAGATTCTAGCTTTACTAAAATGAGCAAATCAAAATCAGGATCAGGAATTTTTATTCATGACTCTGATGATGAGATAAGATCAAAGTTCAAAAAAGCTTGGTGCCCCGAAGGAGTTGTCGAAAATAATCCCGCATTAGAAATTACAAGGCATTTGATTTTCCACGAATTTAAGGAAATTACTGTTGAGAGATCCTCAAAGTTTGGTGGAAATGTAACATTCACAAGCTATCAACAACTAGAAAAAGAATTTTCAGAAAAGAAGTTACATCCTTCTGACCTTAAAGAAACAGTTTCCAGATACATCATAGAAATCATCAAGCCCATTCGTCAGAAACTTGTTTTAAGTGATGAGCTTGCTAATGCAATAAAACAAACTACCTAAGTTGCGGTCTTACTTTTTCCGAAAATAACGAGAGCATTTCAAGGGAATTTGAAAGTCCTATAAAGTTTACAATAAAGTAACGTATACCAATGTCTACATATTGTCTAAGATAATTAATGACATCTTCAGAAGTGCCAAGTGCGATGCTATCTTTTGAGCGTGTAACAAATTCTGCTATGGATTCATTTTTCTTTTTTAGTCTAGATACAATTTGTTTAACATCGTCATTATCTTTTCCAACCAGCACTCTTAGCAAAACAGAATTTTCAATTTCGTTATGATCACGCTTAATTTTTTTACATTGTGTTTTGAGCATTTCGATTTTATTTTGTAGAATTTCTGGAGTTCCAAATGGGTGATTGTATCGTGTAGCATGTTTTGCTACCACTGCCATAAGTTTTTGACCAGCACCCCCTACCATTATTGGAGGATGTGGTTTTTGCAACGGTTTTGGGCTACAAATTGCATTTTTTATGGAATAATGTTTTCCATTAAAGGTTGATTTTTCTTTTTGCCACATTTTTTTAATTATAGATATGGATTCGTTAAGCTGTTCTATCCTTGTTGAGGCCTTGTCAAAATTATACCCATATGATTTGTATTCGTACTCAAACCATCCAGCACCAATACCAAATTCTAATCTTCCATTGCTTATTGCATCCAATGTAGAAGACATTTTTGCCAAAAGGGCAGGAGAGCGATATGAGTTACAAGTTACTACCTGACCAATTCTAAGCTTTGATGTAACACCTGCAATTGCAGAAAGAAGTGTATAGGCTTCAAAAAAGGGCATGGTTCTCTTGTCTCCATAATACGGAATGAAATGATCATAGACATAACCCGCATTGTATCCAAGTTGTTCAGCCCTTAGTGCAACAGATTTTGAAAAAAGAAATTGATCATAAGCATTGTTACCAGGAAATTCATCAAGCCATCCTTGTGGTAGTGTAAGACCCACTTGGATTGATTTCATACTAGTTTCTGTTTTTTTGTGGATCTATTATGTTGTACTTTGATGTATATCCACGAGGGTTAATCATCAAGTCTTGGTATCTGTATGTAGAAGAGTTTCCAACTATTACAGTACTAATCATGCCAAGCTGATCTGCGTGGTTTTCAAGGTTCTCTAGATCTGTTAGAACTATTGTTTGCGATTCTCTAAACGCTCCCTTTACTATTGCAACTGGTGTAGTTGGAGATCTATATTTTAGCAAAATTTTTCGTGTGTCCTGTAATTGGTGAATTCTTTTTTTGCTAGATGGATTGTAGATAACTATCACATAATCTCCTTGTGCAGCTGCTTCTACTCTTTTTACTATTATTTCCCATGGAACCAACAAATCACTCATACTTACAACGGCAAAATCTGTCATGAGTGGAGAACCGACAAGAGCAGCACATGAGTTGAGTGAAGAGACTCCTGGTACTATTTCAACATACAAACCATTTTTTCTGTCCCATCCTTCTTCTGCAAGTACCTCATATATGAGACCGGCCATTCCATAAATTCCAGGATCTCCACTTGAAACAAGTGAAACTATCTTTCCTGATTTGGCAAGATCAATGCATTGATGAGCTCTTTCTACCTCTTGAGTCATAGCATATCGATGAACTTCTTTTCCAGCAATAAGATCCTCTACCAAGTTGACATAGGTTTCATATCCAACAATGGTATTACTTTCTTCGATCACCTGTTTTGCACGAAAAGTCATGTGATCGTGATGACCAGGACCAACTCCTACAATGTATAATTTTCCAGTCATGTTAGGATAAACCTCTGTTTAAGGAAATTTATCCGTTTTCATAAAAAAAGAACTAGTATTACTGAAATGGATCTATAAATGGGCAATTCAATATGTAATCAGTATCTAAAATTTTTGCAGGTTGTACTGTTATGTCCCCTGTAGATTTCTTTGTGTTGATGTCTTCCATGTTTTCAAGAAGTTTTGCTTGAGTTAGATCGTTCCAAGAAACTAGAGATATCTTGCATAGTGGCCCATATGTATCGGACCCTAGAGATGCACTGCTAATTCCCGGTTGGAAACCAAAAGGTCCTGATCCGGTTAGTCCGTTTGTAAATTGAAACAAGTCTATGAATGCAGGACTCAATGAAGTAAGCGAAGGTGTATTTGTTATGCCCATCATTTTAGCTGGTCCTTCTGTTGTGGCATCGGTTACAATATAGTAAATGGTTTGACCATCTGATCCCCATGATCTGTGAGCTACAAAGGTAACAATCATGTTGTTGGTGTTGATATCAAGAATCTGCCCTCCCTCAAACGGTTTTTGTTCTAAATTTTTATCTTCACGAACTAACATTTGACCGCCTGGCCACATGATCTGTGGCATGTTCATAATTATGCCAATGTTGGTAAGTTTTACTTTGCCTGTCATATTTGCATCAAGTATTTTTTTTTCAGAATCTAAAACTTCTGTGACATTATCTGTATTCCAAATTACATGGGTTACAGACACAAGAGGAGTGTACTGAACTTGTACAGGAGTACTTGAAAAGACATCATTTTGAAATCCATTGGTTCCATTACCTGTAATTCCATTATCAAAGAGGTAGACTTTGCCTAACGATTCTTTTGGGAGATTGCTTAGAGTTGGTGCAACTTCAACTTTCCATTTTTGCTTTTCAGAAATTACAGTAGCACTTTTTCTATCGTTAGTATCAGTTATGATATAGTAAACAGGACTTGTGTTGAAGAATCCCATGTGTAGTGGAATTTTTACAGGTACGCTTGAACTTGATAATTTTAATGAAGATTGCATTATTGGTTCTGCATAATGTTGCATTGCTTCAGGTGTTTGTCCTCGTATCCACCCATCAACACTAACTGTTGCTGTAAATGCTGTAGAATTTGTAGAATGTAAACCAACTGCAGCTCCTGTAAAATCATAAGAACCAGAGTTTGTACCAAGATCCACTACAGTTTCAGCAAAAATAGTGTTACCATCAACTGTCCATGTAGGCTGCCCTTTTGCATCAGCTCTGTCTATTTGATGCAAAATTATGATTTGTACCGGTTCACTTGCAGCATATGTTAATGACCCATGATACAAAGTTCCATTATTTGGAGATAAGATAATTGCCATCTGTTCATTCTCATGCCCTTGACCTAGATCTTGAGATGAAGTTAGTGTCTGTGTGAATTGAATTTTTCTTATCACATCAGCATTGGTGTATTGCTCTGCAAGTAACGGTATGGAAAGTATAACAGCAGAAACAGCAAAAAGTGCAATCAAAAGCAAGTATTTGTTCATAAAGTCTGAATCATTGTTTTACATAAATGCCTTTTCCAAGGCTCAATTCTCATTTTTGAACTCCTTTTATGAAATTAATTTATTTTTGCAAGTTCAAATTCATCATGTAGTGCCTGTACTGCTGTATTACAATCAGCATCTTTTACCACAAATGCCAAATTAAGCTCAGAAGAGCCCTGTGCAATCATCACAACATTCACTCTTTTTTTGGCAACAGCAGCGAAGACTTTGGATGCAACACCAACAATCCCCCTCATACCAGATCCTATTAGTGCAATTATTGCGACATCAATTGTCACATCTACTTTTTTTATTATTTTACCTAATAGATTCATTTCAAGTGCATTAACAGCTTTGTCTAGATCATTCTTTTTTACGATAATCGATATGCTTGATTCTGATGGACTTTGTGAGATCATCATAACGTTGACTCCAGCTTTTGCAAGTGTAGAAAATATTGTAGCAGCAGTTCCAGGTGCACCAACCATACTTCCTCCTCTAACATCTATGAGTGCAGTGTGCCGTATAGCACTAACACATTTTACTGTTTTTTGTGCATCAGCTTTTGGGGTGGCAGTTACAAATGTTCCGGAATTTTTAACATTAAATGTGCTTCTTATTCTAAGTGGTATTTTTTTTGCAACTAACGGTTCTAGTGCTCTTGGATGAATGTATTTTGCACCAAAGAGTGCCATTTCCATAGCTTCGATGTAAGAAACCTCTTTTAGGACTTTGGCATTTTTCACAATTTTTGGATCAGTTGTCATTAAACCATCTACATCACTCATAAGCCAGACTTCATCAGCCTTGATGCTAGAAGCTATGATTGTTGCAGTATAATCTGAGCCTCCTCTTCCAAAAGTGGTGATGTTACCATGCTGATCGGCTCCTGCAAATCCCCCAATGATGGGTAATGTCTTTTTTTCCAAAAATGCATCAATTGTATGAGAAACATGTAATCTTGTTGTATCCATGAGGGGTTTTGCCTCACCAAAATTCGAATCAGTTACTATTCCTGCATCTTTTCCAGTAAGGGCTACTGCTTTGGTACCTAAATCATTTAGAGCAGATGCAACTAGGTTGATAGATAATCTTTCACCAAATGAGATCAGGTAATCAGAAGAGCGAGGAGTCACTTCTCCAAGTAAAAGCATTCCATGCAATAATTCTTGTAGTTCAGAAAGATCTGCTGTCATCTTATTGACTAGTTCTTTTCTTATCTTGGGATTTTTGATGCATGCATTTGAAATTTGCATGTGATTTTTAATTATTTTTTTTGCAAGATTATTTGCAGCATCTTTGTTTCTATTTTGAATTAGAGTTGTTATTCTTATCAAATCATCTGTGACACCAGTAATTGCAGAAAATACACAAACTATCTTGTGTTGTTTTGATAGTGAGTTGATAAAGCTAGCAACATGTCTAATGTTTCCAGCAGAAGAAATTGATGTTCCACCAAACTTCAGCACTAGTTTCAATTCAGTATACCTGGCCTTAATTGTCCTTAAATGCTTTAACTTTCTACCCTAGGTGCCAAATAGAAATGAATTCTGCCTATGTTTGCTACTTTGAATTCTAATCTTAATGGCATTTTAGTAGAATATTCGCAAATCACTGTACCTGCTACTGTCCCCACAGCTTTTACAATGCTGTTAAGATATTCCAAACTATAGGTTGCTGTACTTTCTTCTTTTACCTCAATTTCAGGCATTTCTGCCATTCCCTTTTCTAATGTTATTACTGCTTCCCCAGAATCACCCCTTCCAGAAAATTCAGCTTTGGATGCAGTAGCATTTATTGAAAGATATTCTGAGACAACTTGGATATCACCGAGGATTTTGTCAAACTCTGCTGAGGTAACACCAATCCTTGCATTGTATGAGATTTTTGGTAGCGGAGTATCTGTAGCAGAGCTCTCAATTAGTCTCATCTTGTATTTTTTATTTTTCCCTATTGTAACAAGCAATAGGTTTTCTTCGGATATACTGACTTCGATGCTGTCTTTTTTATCGGCTCTTTTTATTAGCTTAGAAAATTCATCTATTCTTACACCAAACTTGACATCATTATCGCATTCATATTTTTCAAATGCGGAATTGGGCCATGCAATATCTATTAATGCAACATGCGACGGGTCCATGCCTCTAAATGCTATTCCTTCTCCTGTTGCTTCAAAGGTAGCCTCTTCTACCAATGTAGAAATTGCAGAGATTACTGCTTTCCATTCATCCGATCCACTAGTTTTTGCAGAAAATACCAAACTTAATCAGATGTCTAGCATGTTCAAGTTAAACGTTATGCGTAGTTACGCCATGTATAGCT
>JBOGQR010000013.1:0-21254 GCA_050749225.1 Nitrosopumilaceae archaeon
AGGGAAGCCGTTAAGTTTGCCGCCTGGGAAGTACGGACGCAAGTCTGAAACTTAAAGGAATTGGCGGGGGAGCACCACAAGGGGTGAAGCCTGCGGTTCAATTGGAGTCAACGCCAGGAATCTTACCCGGGGAGACAGCAGAATGAAGGTCAAGCTGAAGACTTTACCAGACAAGCTGAGAGGAGGTGCATGGCCGTCGCCAGCTCGTGCCGTGAGGTGTCCTGTTAAGTCAGGTAACGAGCGAGATCCCTGCCCTTAGTTGCTACAGTTACTCTCAGGAGTAGCTGGGCTAACTAGGGGGACCGCCACTGCTGAAGTGGAGGAAGGAGGGGGCCACGGCAGGTCAGTATGCCCCGAAACCCTAGGGCTACACGCGGGCTGCAATGGTAACGACAACGGGTTCCGAACTCGAAAGAGAGAGGCAATCCCTAAACGTTACCACAGTTATGATTGAGGGCTGCAACTCGCCCTCATGAATATGGAATCCCTAGTAACCGCGCGTCACAACCGCGCAGTGAATACGTCCCTGCTCCTTGCACACACCGCCCGTCGCTTCATTGAAGTTGAGTTTGCGCGAGGTGATGGTTAATTGCCATTATCGAACGCGAGTTTAGCAACAAGGGAGAAGTCGTAACAAGGTGACCGTAGGGGAACCTGCGGTCGGATCACCTCCTTAGAACATAAATTGGTGAAAGGTGTCGGAATGCACATTTCTTCAACAACAAATGCACCAGGGCAAGAAATTGCTCGGGGAAGGACGAAGCTGGTTCTACCTAGAACTAGCGATGATCGTCATGTATAGTCGTGTAATATTATGACTGAATATGCTGGTGTGCAGACGCCAGTTGGAGGATGGCTAGGCTTGAGAAGAGATGAAGGACGTGGCAAGCTGCGATAAGCTTAGGGTAGGTGCAAGTGACCTATGATCCTGAGATGTCCGAATTGGAATCCTATGTGTTAAACATACTCAGCTACAATGGTAGTTGAGATCGAACCAGTGGAAGTGAAGCATCTGAGTACACTGTGGAAAAAAAATCAATTGAGATTTCCCAAGTAGCGGCGAGCGAAAAGGAATCAGCCCAAACTGAATCTGCTATGGCAACATAGTAGAGATGTGGTGTTGTTATGATCTTGCGATCCAAAATTTGAAGCTTAAGTGATCTGGAACGATCCGACGCAGAGGGTGATATCCCCGTGAGCGTAAGAAAAAGGGATCTTATCATAACTCGAGTAGTTGTCCTTGGTAGTGGGCAACGAATTTAGGTGAAAGTAGCATCTAAGGCTAAATATTTCTCAAGACCGATAGTGAACTAGTACCGCGAGGGAAAGCTGAAAAGTACCCCGGAAGGGGGGTGAAAAGTGCCTGAAACCAACTGGCTACAGACGTGCGTGGCGTGAAAGGAGTTTTTGTCAGACTGGAGGTTCTAGCAATAGAGCTGAAGGTTTGGCGTTCATAGCTCTAGCGTTACGCGTTCCGTCTAGAAACACGGGCCAGGGAGCTTACCGTTATGGCAAGCCTAAACCTTAACAGGGTGGAGGCGAAGGGAAACCAAGTTCTCGCAACGCAAGTGAGGAGAAGCGTGTGAAAGTGCGTCGAGTCATAGCGGCAAGGCTAGAAACCAGACGATCTATTCTTGGACAAGCTGAAGTCGGGCGAAAGCCCGATGGAGGGCTGAAGCAGTTCTAACGTGCAAATTGTTTGTCTGATCTGAGAATAGGGGTCAAAAACCAATCTAGTCTGGTGATCGCTAGTTCCTAACGAAGTGTATCGTAGTACTGCCTTTATGGAGACAGCGTGTCCTGTAGAGCACCGATCGGATATGACGGGCCAGAAATGGCTCGCTATCCATTCAAACTCCGAAGGGATGCGCGTCGTAGAAGTAGGGAGACGGGTTTACGTGGCGTAAGGCTCGTAACCAAGAGGGGGACAACCCAGACTGAGGTTAAGGTCCCCAAGTTTTTGCTAAGTGTCAAACTAAAGGGCGTATTGAAGCCAAGACAGCAGGGAGGTAAGCTCAGAAGCAGCTATCCTTTAAAAAGTGCGTAACAGCTTACCTGCCGAGCTTCGATGCCCCAAAAATGGACGGGGCTAAAGCAAAGCACCGATACCTCAGATTTTTGTGATTATCACAAAGCATGGTAGTTAGGCGTAGGGATTGGGTCGAAGCAGGGCCGTGAGGTCCTGTGGACCGGTTCCTATTGCAGATCCTGGCGGCAGTAACAGCATAGTAGGGTGAGAATCCCTACCATCGTAAGTGTAAGGGTTTCCCGGCAATGCGTCGTCAGCCGGGAGTTAGTCGATCCTAAGAGTG
This sequence comes from Nitrosopumilaceae archaeon, assembly GCA_050749225.1. Classification (GTDB taxonomy): domain Archaea; phylum Thermoproteota; class Nitrososphaeria; order Nitrososphaerales; family Nitrosopumilaceae; genus TA-20. The sequence continues at coordinate 2,313 of JBOGQR010000013.1, forward strand.
ACCTCAACAGAGTCACCCGAATGGGAAACTTGTTAATATTCAAGTACCTTACAAATGACGTTATAATCTACACAGTTTTGCTTCCGGATAGGGCATTTAGAACCGTCGTTCTATTGAACTGTTATAGAATCGGGGAGTGCCGTAATGGCGAGAACTGATTCGAGGCAGGAGTGGCTTGCCGTTAGGTGAGTTTGCTCGAGTCCAGGAGACCATGAAATGCTGTGTAGTGAGTTGTTTGTTTGTCCGTACCGAGATCCGACACAGGTGCACTGGATGATAAGTCTAAGATGTATCGGGTATACCGTAGGCGAGGGAACTCGGCAAACTAGTCCTGTACCTTTGGTATAAGGGATGCCTGCGGTCTTAATGAAGAATTGGGACCGTAGGTCGCAGTGACAAGGGGGTCCCGACTGTTTAATAAAAACACAGGTGACTGCTAGTCCGAAAGGATGTGTATAGTCACTGAATCCTGGCCAGTGCAGGTACCTAAAACTTGGGTTCAACTGAGCTAAGGGCCTGTAAACGCCGGGAGTAACTCTGACTCTCTTAAGGTAACATTTGATTGCCTTAGTAAAATCTGGCTATATGCTGGAAAGTCTGGGAATGTCAGGCTAGGTTATTCAAAATTGGATAATCTGAAAATGCCATTGACTGCAGATAATCAGCAGGAAAGGCTAGATGCGCGGTGGGTTAGTGGTTTCGTTGATGGCGAAGGTTGCTTTCACGTTTCCATAAATAAATCCCAAAAGATGTCTATTGGTTGGCAAGTACTCCCCGAATTTCGAGTAGTTCAACATGAACGTGATGAATCCGTACTAAAAGAATTGCAACAATTCTTTGATGCCGGCAAAGTTGTCACAAACCATGGTGCAAGAAAAGAACTCAGAATAAGAAAACTAGATGATCTGAAAAAGATTGTTTTATTTTTCAAACAAAATAAACTGAGAACTGGAAAGAAAAAAAATCTCGAAATTTTTGGAGAAATACTAGAACTAATAGATAACAAAAAACATCTAACTGTTGAAGGCCTGACAGAGATTGCAACTCTTTGTTGGACAATGAACAGAAAGATCAAGCCGCGTTTTTTAGAATCCTCAGAGACTTTACGCCAGAAATTGTTTTTGAACAATTAAGATAAAGTCCGACCCATGCAGCGATGCATGGAAGTTTGCAGAAATTGCAAACTCGCCTCAAATGTTTTGAGGTTATATCAAGTAACAGAAGTGAGCCAAATGCCTTGTCGGGTAAGTTCCGACGCGCATGAATGGAACAACGAGGGCCCCGCTGTCCCCGCCTACAACCCGGTGAAGCCACATAAGCTGGACGAACAGTCCAGCATCTTCCATCGGGGAGAGAAGACCCCGTGGAGTTTTACTGCAGCTTGTACTTGCAGTATAGTTGGAATTGCATAGTGTAATCGGTAGCCATGCTTGTCTCCTTCCGGGGAGACAGGAAGCGAAAGTGTAACACCGGTCATTTCTTGCAGTACCGCTTACCACATTCACTTGTGGGACAGGTGCAGGTGGGCAGTTCGGCTGGGGCGGCACCCCTTTGAAAAGATATCAAAGGGGCCCAAAGTTCGGTTCAGATGGGTCAGAAATCCATCGAAGAGGGCAAGGCCAAAAACCGGACTGACTGGATCTCCAAACGCACGGGATTCAGAGAAGAAATTCGGGCCTAGCGATCCATGACGTCCCCACTATTGGGGGCTCGTGGTGACAGAAAAATTACCCCAGGGATAACAGGCTCGTCGCGGGCGAGAGCTCCTATCGACCCCGCGGTTTGGTACCTCGATGTCGGCTTTTCCCATCCTGGCCCTGCAGCAGGGGCCAAGGGTGAGGCTGCTCGCCTATTAAAGGGGAACATGAGCTGGGTTTAGACCGTCGTGAGACAGGTCGGTCTCTGCCTGATGGAAGCGAGGCTGCTTGAGGGGAAGTTGCTCCGAGTACGAGAGGAACAGAGCAGCGTGGCCTCTGGTTTATCGGCTGTCTGATAAGGCAGGCCGAGCAGCTAAGCCATTTAGGCTAACTCCTGAAAGCATCTAAGGAGGAAGCCTATCCCGAGAAAAGGCAGCCGGTCGTAAGACAAAGGATGGCCGCAGAAGACGGCGTTGATAGAAACGAGGTGTAGATCCCAAGCTTCGGCGAGGGGTGAGCCTGCGTTTACTAAATATCCAATACATCAGTCAGTCATAATACATAGAGACTATACATGACGATTCATTTTATTTTGAATCATACTGTAAAGTGTACACGACTTTTTTTATTTTTAATTTTAATTTGAAATCATATTCAGTAGAAACTATGCCAAACTATGCCATTTTGTTGATGTTTTGGGGGCGCGTCAGTTTCCAGTCTATAAACAATTGAATCAAAAAGATAGTGGATCTCTTGTAAAATACAATATATTTATTATCAATTGTTTCGTTCTGAAAAACCCAAATGAATCTAGATGAATCTTGTGATTTATCATCTGATAATACAAAGTTAATTGAACAAAATCAAAAATTAAATTTTAAAATAAAGACAGGTGGACCATATTCCAAAATTGAACAAGAAAAAAGAAGACAAGAAGTGTACAAATTACATTTTGAATATGGGTATTCTGCAAGAAAAATTTCTGAATTAATGAATATGAATCGTAATACCATAAACAGAGACATTGAATACTGGTACTCGAAAATTTTTCAAAGTATTACCATCAGTCCAGAAGATATGATGATTCTCAATATTCAAAGACTAGAAATTCAGCGGTCTAGGCTACGAGAGCAACTCGATAAAATAAATACATTTCAGGAAAAAATGGCATTAGAGCGTTTAATGTATGAGATTGATTCAAAGATCTTGTATACCTATGGCAGGGCTACTGAATCCATAAAAAGAATGATGGATTATTCAACTGATCGACTCAATACTTGGATGGAGAATCACGAGAAACCCGAAAGATTCATGACGTTATTTGACATGATTGCTGTCTCAAAAAAGGCATGTCAAAAAATCATCAAAATAATAGATGAAGATAAATCACAAGGAAGATTTCTGAAAGACTAGCTAAAATCAGATCAAGCAATTACGATAGCAAACATAGTCATTCAAAACATCACTAGTTATTACATGTGAAACGAAACAGTTTCATAATCTAGTATTGTTTTCTATTTATGATCTCAAAATTTATTGAAAAAATAATCGAACATATTATCAAAGAACAAGATCTCACTATGTGTATAAGGACTGATTTACACAGAATACTTGGTTGTAAAAGCAATAATACAAAACTAACAAATCCTCAGGTTTAGAATTACATGGCATATAATACAAATACCGATAATCTTCCCATACCAGTTTCAATATTTGGTGTAGGGTTTATGGCAGGAATAATTTTTGCGATTGGGATAAAGACAGGAATAGAACCTGATGAAATTGGAATAGGTTTAGTCATCATACAAAGTGTTTGTACCACCATGCACAACAATTCTGGTCTTGTTGCATACAATTGCAATTTATTTATCACAATTTTTATTATTTTATCCGTAGTAATCACAATTCTTTCCATAATATTTCAAGCGTCGAGAATGAATGATTTTAGAGTTGGTTTGGCAATTTACTTTGGTGGATTTATTGTTGGAATAATAATAATTTTTTATTATCTAAGATAAATTCAATAGCCAGTATGATCAAGTTAATGAATTAGACATGACACTAAAGTTGTATTGCAAAAGAAGGCAATAATCGTCATAGTCATAATCATCATAGCTGTACTGATTCCAGTTGGCTATGGTCTGGCACAACGAATGGCTGTAACTAATCTAAAACTTCATTTCAATAAAGCAGAGCTTGCAAATGTTGATTTTTCACAAACTCAAACCATTAACAATTTGCAGCAAACATACTCTAGTTTACAAAATCCATCAGAAGGACTATTATCACAAGCTCTTTCAATAGAATCATCACTTCCTTCAGAGCAAACCATATTCCTTGATTTACTTGTAAACACAAGATACTCGTTTAATGTCTATGTTGATGTCTCAAATCCATCATTTCTTCCTGTTGTAATCGATAGAGATCAAATCAAAGTATCGATTAGCGGTCATGAATTACCAAATGAAGTATCTATACCTCAACAAGTTACAGTTCCAGCAGGGGGTTCTACAACAGTTGAACTACAAGGAATAACTGCTAGTGGAAGAGACATTGCAAGCATTTTGTCTAATTCAATTAGTAATGATTACGTACTAGACTTTAATTTTGCAATAACTAGCTACTATCCTACTTTGTTTGGTGAAATATCTTATCCAACAAATATTCATTTGATAACTTATCCCATTCCTCCAAAACCATCATTTAGTAATTTTCAACAAGCCGGATACAATGTAAATTCGTACACATTATCATTTCAGAACACAAATCATATCCCAATAGATGGAAAGATGCAGGTTGGAGTGATGAAAGGAAATTCATTTGGATGTGATCCAGCATGCATTGTACCAGTTGATAGTGGTATAGGGACATTTTTACGAATAGAAGGCAGCAGTTTGTTTGGAATTCAGGTCTTTGAGGCAAATTACAATCTTTCCCCTGAACAGACATTTACTGCAGATATACAAAATCCAACTTTACGAAATAATGCAAACTCTGCTTTTATCATGAGATGGGTTCCAAGCTTTGATATGATTCCATATACTGCTACCATAACAATAGATGGAGTGCCTCAAACTTCAAGTGGAAAATTTCATTCTACCACATTTAGTACTGTAAGAGATCTAGTCTATAACATGGGTAGAAATTTTGGTTACATTGATTCATATCAGTTTGTATCTCCTAATACTGGAAATCAAGGATCAAGTTCTGGTTTGTTAGATGCATTAAAATCACTTGTAGGATCGGGAAGCTCATCTACACCAATTCCTCCTCCAATTCAGAGCTCAGGTACCCCCGTAGCAAATGGAGTGTACAAAGTTCCGCCAGGAGAATACCAATACATTCCATTTGTTACATCCTGTACAGGAACATTATCAGGAAGCTTTGCAGCTCAAGCTGCACTAGGCAATAACATTATTGTATATTTAATGAACCAAAATGGTTTCAATCAATATCGTGTAGGACAATCAGCATCCACATATTATAACAGTGGAAAAGTTTCATCGGGCAGCTTTAATGTCTCACTAGGAACTGGGACCTACTATGTCATATTATCTAACACATATTCTTCATTTTCAACAAAAACAGTCAGCCTGCAGGCATATTATGATTGTAATTAATGAAGATGTAATAGTTCATTTCAAATATATGAAAAGTAAACCAAAAAATAGTTTCTTGTTGGATAGAATCATACCATGATGGATATTTACTACAAATCAAACTCTGGAATACAGTCTGTTACAATTGATCAGTGGTCAGCAAATCTACAACAGGGTGAAGAATTCATCTGGTCTCATAGTGAAGAAAAAGGACTAATTCACAAACATCTTAAACAATTGTGGGCCATAACAAATTATCGTATCTTCAATTATGATGCAGAAACAAACCAAATTACTGGTCTCTTAATGATGTCAGATTTAGAAGATCCTGTTGTAATGAATACCCATCGAGTATCTAACTCAACAAGGGTAGGAAGCTATAGTTCTTTTTCACGAGGATTTGGTATTTCATCTGGTAAATCATCTAGTAAAAGCGTAACAGTAGGAGATCTTGTCTTTATGAGTGGAGGAAGACCCTTTATCACATGGAGCGGTATCACAGATCCAAACGGATTAAAACGAATGGTAACTGCAATAAAAAAAGAACTCTATCCAAAAAAAGAATTAGCAAAGTTTCTCGCTCAAACTCCAAATCTTAACCCAATACGAGATAAATCAATTTGTCTTGGATGCGGAACCAAAAATCCGCAAGGATCATCGTTTTGTTGTAAGTGTGGGCAAGTATTAAGATAAGAGTTATTTTTCACTTTGTCTGAAATAAAAAAATCACTTATAGTCATTCTTTGAATAAAATATGTGGTAATTAAGGAACCAGTTAATGTTAACTGGCAAACATTATTTGCTTTCATTCCATTTGTTTCGATTTGGGCGTTTTATAGGATTGAAAAATTAAGAAAAGGACTCGTCATTGGTCTAATCTGTCTTGGTATTGGAATGGTCTTGCAATTTCTATTGCCATGGCCGTTTGGGATAATGTCTGAGCTTTCGGTAAACATTCCGGTCTTCATTCATTTCATCAGAAAATGGTCAAAAGAGTGGAACTATAACCTACTGCACTCATCACCAATTGGAAATACTCCTGTTACTAACATACCAAAAAATTCTGATGACACTCAATTTTATGGATGCCCACACTGTGGTGGTAATACAGAAATACGATATGAAAAACAATATTGCAATAGATGTAGGATGTACTTTTAGAATTCGTAAACTGTTAATACTGTAAAATCAATGCAAATGTACTTTTTGATTTACAAATACATATTGCATCTCTGACAATATTGTTTGCCTGAACGTATTTGTGTATCGCCACCACAATGCGGACATCCATAGAACATGGTATCATCATGACTTGAAGTTATTGGGATTGATCTTCTTGTAGGCTTGGTTGTTGGCTGAGTTGTTTTGACAAGAGAAACTTTTCTGCGTCTAGCCAGTCTGATCCCTATGCCAACTACAGCTCCAACAGATATTATAGCTATAAGACCAATTATGGCAGGATTTACGGCACTGCTAGGATTGTTTGAACTAACAGGATTTGTAGATGGATTTACCGATGGTGTGTTTATAGAATTTATGTTTGGCGATACAGTCGGTTGTGGGGCTATTATGGTCAAAGACAATGTTTCAAACCGTGTAGATCCATAGCTATCATGTGTTGTAACCTTAACCGTGTATGTTCCACCATTTGAGTAAGTGTGTGTTTGAGGAAAGAAACCTGTAGTTGTATATCCGTCGCCCCAATCCCAGTTTAACATTGTAATAGAACCAGTAGGCGAAGTTGCTTGAGTATAACCTTTGATGGTTACTGTCAAACCATTTGTTAAAGGATTGTAAAGAGTAAGAGATGGTGGAGTTAGTACAGGTTTTACAATTACATTTTCTGTTTCCCATCGCGTAGATCCATAGCTGTCATATGCAGTAACCTTGACAGTGTATGTTCCACTGCTTGAATATGTGTGTGTTTGAGGAAACAAACCCGTAGTTGTCTGTCCATCGCCCCAATCCCAGTTTACATTTGTGATGTCAGATCCAGGGGTAGTTCCTTGGGTATTCCCATCGATGGTTACTGTCAAACCATTTGTTGAAGGATTGTAAAGAGTAAGAGATGGTGGAGACAGTTGTGGAAGGCTATGTGAATTATTTTGAATGCTAGTCTGATTTGACTGCATTGATAGTGGACGGAGTGGAGGGGGAGCTAGAGGCGAATAATCAAAACTTGCTGGAAGACTTGAAGATCTAGCCAGGATGAATGCTATAGAACTATAGATACCTTGATGTGAAAAATCATTTTGTATTATTGGTGTATTTGTATCCAAAACAAACTGAAAAGAACCGTCTGTATTGACAGTGGTGGTAAAAGTATCAATGTAATTGCCCTGTGGACCAGTAATTTCCAAATTAACTTGACTGCCGGCATCAGTTGTCGCAGCAATTCCAGAAAGGATAATCTTGTTGGTTTGATAGTATGATTTCTTATCTGTGGAGAGCGATTGAACTTCGCCCTGAGCTGATATGAGAAATAAATTCATCAGAACAAAAATAAAAGCAGATACAAGAAGAATGCTATATCGATTCGCATACTCCATCATACAATGGCATTGGATCCTCTCTAATTAGATAAATGGATCCCCGTCGTACATTAATAATTAGAAAAGCGCTTATCGATAAGAGTTGGATTATTTCACAAAGAAATCTCTTATGATACTTTAGGTCTGTTAGTCTTTACCTCATTGAAATTCTAGTTAATCTAACTATTAGTATTGCAATTATCATATTTCGTTCAATTTCTCAAAATTGCAAATTCAAATCTGCATTATCAGCTAAAGTTTATTACATTCAAAACTTGATCCATTTTGTTTGTTAGATTTTAAAATTTCAGCTAATAGAACACATGTAAAAGCAAATTCAAACTCAGTTGTATTTGCTGCAATTGATCTTCTTGCTGACCAGTCAACAATAGTACAAAGAAGAGGATTGAACATTTGTCTAGCTATAGACTGTAGTGGATCCATGCAAGGAATAAAAATTGAACAAGCTAAAGATTCCGCCATAATTTTAGCTAGGAGTTTATCTCCAAACGATTTGATTAGTATAGTAACCTTTGAAGGAAAAGTTCGTGTAGAGCTTGCACCCACCTATGCATCTGAGCAAATTAAAATTGAAAGTGTTGTTCGCTCAATAAAAATTGGAGGTTCGACAAAGCTTTATGGCGGTCTTGAGAAAGCTCATGAACTAATCAAAAATAATTCAAGAGCAGGAGCAGTTAGCAGAATCGTTGTGATAACAGATGGAATTCCTACTGACAAAGAAAATCCACGAGATTATGAAAAATTATGTAATACAATCAGATCTGAAGGAATTACGGTTAGCCCCATAGGAATAGGGGACGATTATAACGAAGTAATATTGCTAAAGATTAGCGATTCCGGAGGGGGAGAATGGATGCATGTAACAGATCCTCAATCTCAACTTCCTAACTTTTTAAGAGAACAAGTTACTATGATGTCAAAAACAATAGCAGTAAATCCTGAATTAAAATTAAAAATCTTACCAGGTGCAGAAATAGTTAACTTGTATGCTGTAAAGCCGATTCTAACTGAGATGCAACTGCCTGAAAGACATGGCGATGAATATTCTATTCATATTAGAGATGTTGTAGCAGAACAAGAGCAAACTATAGTTTTCAGAATTAAAGTTCCTTCAAAACCAAATGGAAACTTTACTCTTGTGAGTGCTAAAATAATGAACAGTGCTCATGATTTGCCTATTGCTTATTCTGATAATCCTAGTTTCTACAATGCTGAACCAAACCCAAGTCCTCGCATTCTCCTGTTTGCAACCGAGGGAACTGTGCTTATGAGAAAAGGGATTGGAGGAGATACTATGGCTTTAAAGCAAGCTGAAACAATAATTAAGACAATTCCAAGTGACCCGCAGGCCACAATCATACTCAGTCGTACTACTCAAGATACTCTCAATAACTTGCAACAAATTCATGAGCAAACTGTAATGAGACCAAATCTCTCGGAATCAGAAAAGAAGCAAGCATTGCATGATACAACTATAATAAGGCGTAAGAGCAATTCTGGGTGAGACATCATGGATTGTCCCATTTGTAATTTCAAAAATATTCCTGCTGATTCCGCTTATTGCACAGAGTGTGGAGCAAAACTAGAAGAATCTCCAATGAGTTCTCCAACTCTAGAACCGCCACAACAAGTTCAACCACAAATTGAAGCTACTCCTCAACCTACACCATCACCTCCATCTTCACCATCGCCACAACAAGTTACTGGAGCAGTATTGAAATTGCCTGACGATACAGTCATCCAGGTTGAAATTACTCCAAAACCGATAGGACGTGGAGAGTTGCTCACATATCTAAGATCAATTCAGAATATTGATCCAATGATAGTATCAAGACAACACTTTACAATAAACCAAGAAAATGGAAAATATGTTATTGAAGATGGAAAAACCACAGTTCAAGAAAAATCAAGTGCAAATCACACATATCTTAATGGTGTTGATATTACTGAAAAAGGTCAGAAAGAATTGAAAAACGGTGATGTCATAGATGTCGCAAATACTGTGAAATTAACTTTTAACATTCAATAAGATTTTTCCAAGTTTGAGAATTTTAATCAATCCTAGTAGAAATCATTTGTAGCATCTAATTCTCAAAATTTTATCACTCGAATTTAGCAAATCATATTAGTGACACAAGGATAACTAGGACAATTCAATGGCCATTTGTACTCTTTGTAACAGCTCTGTTGATGATGGAGATACTTTTTGTGTTTCATGTGGGGCTCCTTTGTCTCAGCCTTTAGCCTCTAATCCAACTGACACAAAGCTTGATGAACCTGAAAAATTGACAAATCCAAATGGTGCCAGACTTGTGCTACCAGACTCGTCTGAAATAGAAATTGACAAAGCACAAAGATTGATTGGTAGAGCAGATCTGATTAAATTCTCACAACAAGAACCAAGTCTGATATCTAGAGGACATTTTACAGTTTATGATAATAATGGAAAATATTACATGCAAGATGGAAAGACCAAAGTTCAGGATAAAGAGAGTAAAAACCACACATTTCTTAACGGCAAGGACATTACTGGAAAAGAGAGATTTGAGCTAAACAATGAAGATGTCATTGAAGTATCAGATGTAAAAATCGCAGTCAAATTGGAGGTTCAATAAATTGACATTGAATGTTCATATGGTAATTAAAGGAAAAAGTGACAACTATACAGCAATTAAAAAGATCACACAAGGAGGAATGGCAGAGATATGGAGTGGGACGGATAGTAGAGGAAGAGAAGTCATCCTTAAATCTCCAAGGATAAATGGAGGTAACCCCTATCTCTTATGTCTAGACAAACTAAAGGTTGAAGCTGAGATTTTACGTGAACTGTCAAATCCAGGACACCCAAATTTAGTTAGATATATAGACGATTCAGCACAGAACAACAGCTTTTATCTTGTTCTAGAAAAAATAAATGGCAAATCTCTTAAGGAAATGGCAGAAAACAACCCAGTTCCGGAAAGAGATGCAATAAAATATCTTGTGGCTATATTGGATGTAGTAAAGTATGTACATACAAAGGGCGTAGTTCACAGAGACATTACACCTCATAACATTTTACTCGATCCTATTAGAGGTCCAGTCTTGATAGATTTTGGAACTGCTAAGCATGGTTATACTCAAATGAGCGCAGCTGGCAGCGAAACTATAGTAGGAAAAATGAATTGGTCATGCCCACATCAATTTCAAGGTCAAAGTAATAGTTCATGTGATATTTATTCAGTAGGTACCGTGATGTTTTATCTCCTCACAGGAAAAGAACCAAAATTTTTTATGAATACACGAGGACAATTAACAAAAAAACCAGATGATGTAAAGGGTGGAGTAAGCAGTACAATTTCAAACATTGTAAATAGCACTATTGATCCTGATCATAAAACTATAACAACTGCAGATGACATTACATCATACTTACAAAAAGGAAGCTACTCATCATATGGAAGACCGCACATAATTCTACAAGGAGTAAAACACGAAATTCTTGGAGAAACAGACATTGGAAGACAACACAGCGTTTGTGATGCAAATTGTAGTAATCTTGGATACAATAATCCTCCAAAAATTTCACTGGTAGAGGGCGGACAAAATTTCATTAGTAAACATCACTTGAGAATCTGGATGGATAAACAAGGATACTATTGGATACAAGATCTTAGAAGCCGAAACGGAACAGCAGTTTTCAAAAGTAGTTCATATCGCTTGTTGTCTCCAGGTCAAAAGGAAATGCTAATTGATAATTCAGCTGTTGCTATATGCTATAACCCAAACAAGGGACCATACCTAACTTTTACATTTCATGAGCGATGAGAGATTTGACAAACATTACAGAACAAGACCAAACTAAATCAAATCGACTATCCTATAATCCCAGACTTGGTTTACTGACAGATGTAGGAAAAAAACGACAAATCGATGAGGATGCTATTCTGGCAATAGAGGCAATCTCTGGCTTTGAATCAAAAATTGGTCAGAAATTCCTACTTTCATTGGCTGATGGAATGGGTGGCCACTCCAAGGGAGAGGTTGCTAGTAAGATAGCGGTAAATACAATTGCAGAAAAATTCGGGTCTTCCATGTTATCCAAGATTAATTATGCAAACGAAATCAATGAGGCAATGCGAGAAGCAAACCGTCGAATAATGCAGTTTACCGTTGAGCACTCTGATGCTGAAGGAATGGGAACAACAATGCTTTGTGCTGTAGTTGATGGAAATGAAGTTCATTTGGGACATGTTGGTGATTCTCGAGCTTATGTTGTAAGTAAAGAGGAGATAAGAAGAGTGACAAAAGATCACTCGTACGTTCAGGATCTTGTTGACAGCGGAGAAATAACAGAAGAAGAAGCAATCTCACATCCTAAGAAAAATGTGATAACACGCGCAGTAGGAATCTTTCCTGAGGTGGAAGTAGACACTATGAAATTTACCTTGGCAGAAGATGAATTTTTCTTGTTATGTTGTGATGGGCTAATTATTCATGTAGAGGATAAAGAGATACAGGATTTAGTTGTAAATGCAAAAGATCCACAAGAGGCATGCAGGAAATTGATAGATTTAGCTAACGATAGGGGAGGAAAAGACAACATTTCAGTAATTTTACTCAGTCCATTGTAAACGGAATGAGCTAATTTTTAACATTATTTTACAAATTAAAAATATGTTACCAAGGTGGCTGTCCATTCTGTAATAGATGACGGTTGTATTTTTTACATAAATTATATGCATCTATTATTTGCCAAATAAATAATATGATCGCAAGGATATATCCAACTCCTAGTGTTACAATCCCAATCACAGCCAAAATAATTAATCCAATAAGAATTCCTACTCCTCTTCCAATCTTGCCCAAATACATTTGCCCTACGCCAGCAATAAGAACAGACAAGACTATTGCAAGAGCTTCGCTTTTCTGATCTACAGTAATTGGAGGATTATTTTGATAGTAATTGTTTTGATTGTAAACATTTGGTTGTGCAGGAGGATACTGTTGTGGTGGAGTATGCTGTTGCTGTGGAGGGGGTGGTGGCGGAGGATTACCGCAAACAGGACAGAATTTAAAATTTGTACCCATATCTCTTTCACAATGATTACAATACACGTTAGTTTGATCGTAGGGATATTATTAAAGATTGTAAAAATAGTGTAATGTGTCATTCTTGATGAAAGTATATCTAACAAAGTGAATTCTGAGCACTGATTATCTGAAATTAGGAAATTGTAATTTCTTCAAGAATGATTATACAAAATTGTGAATTCTTTGTTAGACATGGAATAAAATTTATGGTCCAACATGTTTGTATTTTTTCTTTAGATATATCGCAATGTAGATGATTAATCCAATACATCCTGCTATAGTTACGAAATAATTTGGACCTCTAGAAAGAATACTTAGATAGATAATTGTGGCCATTAATACAATTATTGCAAGCCAGAAAATCTCACCATCAAGTAATTTCTCATAATAATAAATTGTATCCCATTGTGCAAGTATGCTTTTTTTAATCATCCCTACGGCAAAAAACATTGGAATAGATGTTGCTATTGTAGTAGCTATTGCCACTGTGGCTCTTCCTGTTACAGTTGATTGTAGTATAAAATTAAACAAGGTTTCGTTTGCTGCAGCTAGATATACCAAAAAAAGCCCACCTAAAAACATCGGCAGATTTTTTCGTACATCTTCAAGATTTATGGGATTCATAATTTATTTCACTCTGTCCTTGAACTTGTTACCGCATTTTGCACAAAACTTGGCAGTAAGTAAATTAGCTTGACCACATTTTGGACAAAATATTTGAGATACTTTTTTTTTAATCATAGTGGCTTCAAATTTTTCAACCATAGTGACCATTCCTTTTTCTATAGCAGGTATGAAAAGTAATATTGGAATGGCAATCAAAATTAGAGTGCGACTTCCATAATGTGCTACCGGTGATATTATCAAGTTGGCAATTTTACTAAATGATGAAATAAGTTGATTTCCAGAAGAAGCTGGATAGTATTGACCTCCTGTGATTGATGAAATTTCTGAAAGTGTTGCTGCATCCGCGTCAACTCCATATCCTACAGTGTAAATTATTATACCATCTTGTGCTGCAGTTTGTGCATCTGTAACTGGATCACTTCCTGCATTACTGATACCGTCTGTTAATAGTAGTATGACTTTTCCTTTTTGTGGTTCTGATTGTTGTAATAACTGGGTTGCAGCTACTATGGCATCACCCATGGCTGTTTGTCCATTTGCTTCAAGTGTGGAAATTCCATTACTCAAATCTTTTTGATTGTTAGTTAATTGTGAAATTATATTTGGCTGGTCTGCAAATGAAACTAATCCTATTTTATAATTTGCTGAGTTGTTTGTCAATATAGTGCTGACAAATTGATTTGCCGCACTCTTCGCATAATCCAATTTATTTTCATCTGCCATACTTCCAGATGTATCAATAATTAAAATGACATTACTATTCTTTGGATGGTCTTCTACAGTTACAGAAAAATAACTTACTATTACGGCAATTGCAAAAATTCCAAAACCTATTGCTAACTGTGCTTTTCTTTTTGAGGAAGGATTCACACAATATCAATTCCACGATTATTAAAAAATTCTAATCGATATACCATATTCATTTTTTTAATATGTGCTGTCTGGTATTTAAGATTGAGAAATATGTATTATGAATAAACTTTCATTTCTAGCTGGAAATCAGATTTTTTTTACAGATACATCCTGCATTTGTTACAGTATTGTTTTCCATACTGAATTTGGGTATCACTACCACAATATGGACAGCCATAAAATTGAGTATCATCTGGATTTACTGGTGAAATTGGTACTATTTGAGGTGATTTTGTTACTGGAGATGTATTTGCAACATGAATACTTTTTTTTCGTTTTAATAATCCAATTACAATACCTGTGCCAATCAGTATCAAAACAACAATGATGTATATCATAGAAGTTGAATTGATAATTGGACCATAACTTGTTGTTAGAGTATAATATTTTGAATCAGTTGAAGTCTTGTAAAATACATTACTGTTGTTATTGTCAGATTCTTGCGGATAGGTAGCTACTATGTTGTGTGTACCACTCCCTGCCGAAATGTCTTGTGACCACTGGTTTGATTGAACCTTAACTACATTATTTCCATCTATAGAAATTGATATGTCTGGGGTAGTTATGAGGCCGCCTGAATCCATCGTCAATCCAGGCTCTACTTGAATAGTTCCTGGACTTGATCCATCTCTTACTTGCAGAGAAAGATGTGTATTATAATATGTGCCTGCATTTCCTACAGTATAATATTTTGAATCAGTTGAAGTCTTGTAAAATACATTACTGTTGTTATTGTCAGATTCTTGCGGATATCTAGCTACTATAGTGTATGTACCACTACCCACAGAAATATCTGCAGACCACTGGTTTGATTGAACCTTAACTACATTATTTCCATCTATAGAAATTGATATGTCTGGGGTAGTTATGAGGCCGCCTGAATCCATCGTCAATCCAGGCTCTACTTGAATAGTTCCTGGACTTGAACCATCTTTTACCTGCAAAGTAAGTTGTGTAGTGTGATAGGTAACCGGTGGAGCTATAGAAATAATTGTAAGTACAAGTGGAGGGCTCTCCGATGAATCAAACTCACCAGCACCAGGAAAATAAGCTACCAAACGAACTACGCCACTTCCTCCTGATGGTGTATTCGCAGTCCAATCCCAATAAAATAATCCTTGGTCGTCAGTGTAATCATCATGAATAACAGATCGTGTGTCCGCATCAATGATTTGATAATGTACGTGCGTTAACCCTGATGGCCTATCAGTTACATCTTGTATTACAGTCCCTGCCAATTTCACCACTTGGCCCACATCAAACGCAGTGGTGTAGTCCTTCGAATATAGAACAACGTTAGTATTGCCATGACTCGATTCAGCATATTGATTTGGAGCTACAAACACAAGAACAATTGCAATTAATAGAATGTATATCCAACTTACCCAACCAATCATCCGTTCATTTTGGGGAAAGTAAAATAAATAGATGATCGTACGGTTTGCGGCATTCCATTATATTGTGAAAATTAATTTGCATTTATGAGCTAGAAAAATCATTATTTTTTGAAAATTGAATAAGTTGTAACTGGAAATCTGTCACCGTTATCATCAATCAAAACCACGATAGTATACACACCTTGCTTATTCATTATTGGTGACATGTTGAAACTGATATTGTTCGAGCCGGATTGATTTACCCATTGATTTGCAACAATCAATGAATATCCAATGGGTTGTTGATAATACTCATTTGGCAAAGGTGGTTTTACTACTACTCCAATCTGATCACCAAGACTGTAAGATGTGCGATGTTTATTTTGTTCATATATTACAGAATTAGGTAATTCATCGTAGTAAATTCCAATTTGTTCAATTGCTCCTGTTTTCAAAGTACCAGAAAAATGTACAGTTCCATTTTTTTCTGTAATTGAATTGCTAAAATCTATGTAATTGTTTTCAAAATTCTGAACCACCACAAAAGCATAATCATCATACGCTATTCCAAGGCTTACATGTGTACGGTGTCTATCAAGAATATTATCTCTATGACCCCAATTGGACGATGAATCATTAAACATCATGTCATATTCATCACCTTCTATTGCTTTGATAGGATCTATTTTGTCACAAATGATGTTTACATTATTACATTCTTGTTTGTATTGATATCCACCATCAACTGCAATATTTTGGGCCACATACCCAAGACCTCCTGCTTCACTGTAAGTCATGTATGGTTTTTCACCATTTGTCATCCAGTGTGATATTACCCCTGTTTTTAGTACGTCTTCTGCATGAATCTGTGCTGCTGTATTGTTGCTAAGCAATACAGGATTCAGTCCTTTTTTTGTTCGGTCCTCATTAATTTTCGCTAACGCAAATTGAATTAGGTTATCATGAGAGGGAAGTGATTGACTTGTGGAATTTATAACAAGACCATGGTTTAGATTTTGGTTATTTGGAATAATTGGTTGTTGAGTTATAGGTTGTGCTGTGTTATGTATGATAAAGAAAACTATTATTATGATAAAAATTCCAATTCCTAATGAGATTGTGATTTTTTTAAAATTAACAAATGGTTTTGAATTATAGCCACAGTTTGGGCATTTGTTTTTATTTACAAATGAACCACATTTTGGACAGAATTTCATTCAATATTTTAGAAACAAACTAGATACTTAAAAGCAAGTAAACAGAAATCTCACAAATGGCATGAACTAGTATTATGGGTGTAGCTGCTTTGATAACTGCTTTAGTTATCATGATTCTACTATTTCCAACAGTATCAGCAGATCAGAATGTAGCGATACCTTCATGGATAAAAAATAATGCTAAATGGTGGTCAGAAGGACAAATTGGAGATTCTGATTTTATCAAAGGAACGCAGTATTTAATACAAAACGGAATAATGAAAATTCCAGAGACCCAAGCTAGTTCAAGTTCATCAAACCAAATCCCAAGTTGGATAAAAAACAATGCAGGATGGTGGGCAAATGGGACCATATCTGATGATGAATTTGTAAAAGGAATGCAGTATCTTGTTCAAGTTGGCATAATACAGGTAAGCATTGTTTCACAAGGTACTCCTATTGGAAATTCAAATACTACAGGAATCTCTGAATCTGCAATTTCATGTAAAGCCATTGACAATATCTTGCCTGATCCAAGATGCACACCAGGAGCAATTGATCCGGCAGTAACACAAGATAACATTGATTCTACCATCTGCGTTTCCGGATATACCAAAACAGTAAGACCTCCAGTCTCTGTAACAGAACCACAAAAACTTGAGAGCATGAAGTACTATGGATTCAATGATTCACCAAGCAACTATGAGTTTGACCACTTGATTCCTCTTGAACTTGGGGGTGCACCAGACGATATGAAGAATTTATGGCCCGAGCCACATTCAAGCTCATTTACCAAGGACAGTCTTGAAAACTATCTGCATGATCAGGTCTGTTCTGGCGACATGAGTTTGCAGGAAGCGCAAAACGAAATTTCAACTAATTGGTACAATTATTGGCAGATATCCAAGAATCAATAAAATATTCTAAATCATACTTGGTCTCAAAAATCACTATTTCTAATAACATCTTTTTTTGTTACCGTTAGATAGATGACTGTAGCTAAGATTGTAGCAAGGAAAATCATGCTTGTTATTACAGTTCCCAATCCCAAACCGCCATTGCCCAAATCTTGAGAGAGGTAGTCACCTATCGAAGCCCCAAGAGGACGAGTTAGAATGTATGCTATCCAAAATGCCAAAATAGCATTTACCTTGAAACCGAAATGACTTATCGCAACAGATGCAATTAGAACACCAAAAATGATTGCGGAGAGCAGGTAGCCAAGGTTTATGGTCTCAGCTAATAGGTCGCCTGCAGCGGTTCCAAGTGCAAATGTAAAAAGAACGGCTAGCCAATAAAACGCCTCTCTTCTGGTAGTGATGATTGTATGTATTGACAATGTTTTTTCTTTTTTATACCAAACTGCAAAGACTATTGAAAGCAAGACGGCAAAGATTATAGTAGTTATAAACAAAGGTATACCAAGTCTGTCCGTCAAATTGTCTGTGATGAGAGTTCCTACTATGCTTATTAGGACAACTGCAAGCCAGTAGATTCCCGGTACATATTTTCTGAATTTGAACTGAAAGGTCAGTGTTACAGCAAGTATTATTCCCATGATTACCGTCACTCCATCGAGTCCAAGATTCAACTTTGTATTTAAAAAATCAGCACCTGTTTCACCAACAGTAGTGCAGAGAATCTTGATTACCCAAAAAAACAATGTGATTTCGGGTACTTTGTTTAGCATTACTTGAGCCTTTGACTGGGGATCTTTATCTTTCATTTTTTTCACTATGTGTAGTTGATATTAATTAGAATAACAAAGTCCCAGCGGTTTTCTTTCCAATTTAAGGTTTTTCTGTTGCGGTAGTATATTAAAATACAGATACATTCGTCTAAAGTTACGGACAAATCAGCAACAAGCAACACAACTAAATTTAGAATAAGAATTTCAAATTTAAAAAATAAAAAATGTTGGAAAAAATGGTAAGAAGTAAATAATAACAAGCATATCATATCAAAATATT
>JBOGQR010000014.1:0-19641 GCA_050749225.1 Nitrosopumilaceae archaeon
AAAGCCCCAGAGGATTTGACAGCAGTCATATTCATCCCAAGCTCACGAAAACGCGGAAATGTGAAAAAACTGAAAATTCTTGGCGGTGTGTTTTCACAGGCATGGACGCTTGCAAGCAATTCAGATTACTGGGATGCAATGATGTTAAACGGTCTTGCAACATCAACCATACTAAATTCTGATCCCAGGATTATTACAGACCTTGTAGAAAGTGGAGCTCTTGCAGCTTCAGTCTCTGGCAACGGGCCATCTATTGCAGCAATTGCAAAAAAAGAAAACGTTACAAATGTAAAAAAAGTGTTTGCTTCAATGGACGGTTCCACAATAATTTCTAACATCAACAACAAAAAGGCAGAAGTCTATGAAGTGTAAAATTGAAAAAACAAGACTTGACGGAAACATAGTCTGTCCCCCAAACAAGAGCTACACACATCGGGCCATATTTTTGGCGTCACTTGCAAAAGGAAAAAGTCAGATAAGAAATGTACTGCTCTCAAGGGACACCATTGCAACAATTAATGCATGCAAAACATTTGGAGCCTTGATCAAAGAGGATGGCGCCAATCTCATAATAGAAAGTTCTGGTGATGTGAGACTGCAAAGTAGTGAGATCGATGCATCAAATTCAGGAACAACAATAAGGATTTCTGCTGCAATAGCATCGCTTTCAGATGCCAAGACAACACTTTCCGGAGATTCAAGTCTTAGAAAAAGACCAATGCAGCCATTACTTGATGCATTAGAAGGCCTTGGGGCAAGATGTACATCAGAAGATGGCAAGCCTCCAATAACTGTAAAGGGAAAAATCCACGGTGGCGAAGTATCAATTCTAGGTTCAGTTTCAAGTCAGTTCATATCTGCACTAATGATTGCATCGCCAAAAACAGAAAAAGGTGTCAAGTTGAACATAGAAGGAAATCTTGTATCAAAACCATATCTTGATGCTACCATATCTACGATGAAAAAATTTGGTGTCACTGTAGATATCATATCTCCCTACAAAAAATACAACATTTCAAAACAACAATACAAACCAACAGAGTTTACAGTACCTTCTGATTTTTCAAGCATGGCGCTGTTGCTTTCTGCCGCAGTGCTAATTGGAAATACAATGACAATTTCTGCTTCAGTAGGAGACCTCCCACAAGGTGATAGAGAGATGATAACACATCTTGAAAAGCTAGGTGTCAAGGTAAACTTGGGTGATGTGATAACCATAAAGACCACGCCATCACTTGGTGGTGGAAGATTTGATCTTTCAAACACACCTGATCTTCTGCCAGCTTTGGCAATACTTGCACTCAAGACATCAAAACCAATTGAAATCTACAACGTAAGACATGCAAGATTCAAGGAAACTGACAGGATTGCCATCTTGGCGTGTGAGCTTGCAAAGATTGGCATCAAGGTTGTGGAAAAAGAAGACGGGTTGATTCTTGGCGCACCTGATATTCCAAAAGGTGCAGATTTGGACTCGTCTGATGATCACAGGTTGTTTATGGCATTTTGTATTGCAGGCATGTTTGTAGGTAATTGTACTGTTTCTGATCCACAATCAGTTGATGTCTCTTATCCTACATTCATACAGGACATGAATAAAATTGGAGCAAAAATCCATACAGATTAGATTGTATAATCATAGATTTTTCTTTAGATCTTTTTTCATCAAATAAAAAAGTGGTCTCTTTGTTAATGATTCCATCTCCAGTATGTTTTTTGCCTGAGAAAAAACTTGAATTCTTTCAGAGTGCAATTCATATCCCTTGTTTTGTATGAATCGCAATATATCCAGCATTCCTTCATCAGTGCCATTGATAAAACCAAGCTGCAAAACATTTGCAAAGTTTTTAGATTCATTCCATATTCCCATTGCCAAGATGCGTCCATTTTGTATGGATAGTAAAATTCTTTTTTGTTGTATCAGTTCTTCCAGGTCCGGTGTTTCCAACGGGAGCCACTTCCATGAATCAACATATGTGTATGAAGATACAAATCTTGTAACTTGATTTATCTCAGATGCCATAACCACAGATGAGGTTTCTTTTTTTGGCGTTAGAGCATACAGCCGCCACCAATCTTCTATGACATACCCCATTGATCTGGCAAGATCAATTGAAGGAGTGTTATCACTTTCTATTATCATCCTTATTGTTTTTGACTGGTTTGCAATTGATTCGCAGTGTGAGACTATCCTTCTTCCATATCCTTTTCTTCTATAACTTGGATGAACCCTGATTCCTTCAAGCCACGCTTGCCTGTTGTCCGTAAAAACAAGATGAGAAAGACCAATCGGGATATTATCTTCAACAGCTACAAAGAGATTTCCTTGCAAAATCCATGAATCCCAGACATCTGCAATGTAATCTCCCCAAGAAAATGTATCTTTACAAAAATCCAAGACGGCCTGTTTGTCACTTGGTTGCGCATCACGAATTTGCATGGTATTGTTGTATACTATTCCTATAAGGATTATAAGCATCTAAAGAGAAAATTTCATCATGTCATACAGTTCTATTGGTCAGCGATTTGTGCTTACAAGTTTTGGTGAATCTCACGGAAGATGCATAGGAGCTGTTGTAGATGGATGCCCTGTAGGTCTGGAACTACAAGAAAAGGACATACAAAAAATGCTCGATCTTCGAAAACCAGGCCAGTCAATAGTTACTACCCAACGAAAAGAGGAAGACAAAGTAGAGATTCTTTCAGGAACTTTTAGAGGATACACCACTGGTGCACCAATTGCAATGATAATTTGGAACCAAGATAAAAAATCTAAAGACTATGAAAATCTCATAGTAAAGCCAAGACCGGGACATTCCGATTATCCTGCTTTTATAAAATACAAGGGATTCAACGACTATAGGGGAGGTGGAAGATTTTCTGGCAGATTGACTGCCACATTTGTAATGGCAGGAGCAATAGCAAGAAAGCTTCTTTCTAAAACTTTGGACATTGAGACTTATTCATATACTTCCCAAGTGGGAAAAATAAAAATGAAAAATCAGGCAACGCCAAAAATGAAAAATGCAATTTACTCCAACGAAGTAAGATGCCCTGATACCAAAACAGCGGAGAAGATGCGAGCTGCAATACTTGCTGCAAGAAGAAGCGGGGACTCGGTAGGAGGAGTGATAGAATCCATAACGCTAAACGTTCCAGTAGGATTGGGCGAGCCAATTTTTGGATCTTTGGAATCAGATCTGAGCAGAGCACTGTATTCAATACCAGCAGTAAAGGGAATAGAATTTGGCTCTGGATTTTACGGTTCTACGATCAAGGGTTCAGAAAATAATGATCAATACATTATAAAAAATGGAAAGATACTAACCAAGACAAACAATGCAGGCGGAATCTTGGGAGGACTATCAACTGGAATGCCGATTGTTCTTCGAGTAGCTTTCAAACCAGCTTCTTCGATAGCAAAAAAACAAAATACCGTAGACATGAAGACAAAAAAACCAACATCGTTGATAGTGGAAGGAAGACACGACCCCTGTGTTGTCCCACGTGCACCTCCTGTAGTAGACTCTCTTGTCTCTCTTGTTTTAGCTGACCATGCCATTAGAAGCGGTCTTGTACCATCGGTTCTGAAATAGAAATGTCTGATATTGAGAAGCTGCGTGATAAGATAGACAAGATCACGTTTGATATGATAAAATTACTAAAAGAGAGAAACGATGTTGCAAAGGAAATTGGGGGTCTTAAAAATAATTTGGGTCTTGGTATAACAAACGAAGAGAGGGAGAACCATCTTAGAACCAAAGTTCTTTTATTATGCAAAGAAATTGGTCTTGATGAAAGGACAGCTTCGACGTTTTTGAATTTATTATTAAATGAATCAATCAAGATACAATCCACCAACAAATCAACACATCTTTCAGTATTTTTAAAAGCCAAAGCTTTGGAAAAGGAGGGAAAAAAAATGATCCACATGGAAGTTGGCGAGCCAGACTTTTATCCACCAAAAATTGTAAAATCTGCACTCTCGGAGGTTTACGACAAGGGCTATACAAAATATGGCGACTCTAAAGGAATGCCAGAGTTTCGAGATGCGTTAGCAAAAAAAGTTTCCTTGTCATATGGTACAAAAACCCAGACTCAAAACATAATGGTTTCACCAGGTGCAAGATTTTCAATTTTTCTTGCAATTTCTAGCCTATTACACCCAGGTGATGAGATGATAGTAATAGAGCCTGCATGGCCTGCATATAGGGAAAACGCACTAAATTCTGGCATCAAGGTTAGGACAATACAAACCACACTAGACAACAAATGGGAACCATCCATATCCCAGATTGAAAATACGATAAACCCTAATACCAAAATGATCGTACTAAATTATCCTAACAATCCAACTGGCAAAATTCTCCCAGAAAAGATTCAAGATGAGATAATGAAGATTGCAATAAAAAATAATCTCCATGTTCTAAGTGACGAGATCTACTCAAACTATGCATACAGAAATTGGAAAAGCGTCCTTGCGTATGAATATAATAAAAGCATCATAACACAGTCGTTTTCAAAATCACATGCCATGACAGGTTTTAGGATAGGCTATGCAGTATCAAGCCCTGATATCATTGATAAAATGTCAAAGCTTCAAGCATTGTGCATTACAAATGTAGCAGAACCAATCCAGTACGTGTCCCTTAGGGCACTTGATGCAGATGTTAGCGATAATGCAAAGATAATCAAAAAAAGACTAGACCTTGTGATAAAGAAGGCAAAAAATATGCAGCTTGATTTCGTAGAGCCAGACGGAGCAATGTACCTTTTTGCCAAAATAAGAAAAGACAGCTTTGATGTCATGTCTTTTATCAACAGTCTTCTTGATTTTGGAGTAGCAATCGCACCTGGCGAAGCCTTTGGAAACTATCAGAATTTTGTCAGAATATCTGCCTGTCAACCAGAAGATTTACTTAACGAAGGTATGCAGATAATAGATGAGACATTAAGGAAATAGCATGACAAAGAAAAAAATCGCAATTATTGGCTCTGAGGGACAGATGGGCAAATGGTTTTCAAAATATTTCATAGAGAAGGGTTTTGAGGTCATTGCATATGACTCTGAGAAAGAAATATCAAACAAACTGGTGACCAAGGCCAAGTCACTTGTTGGCGCGATTCTAAATGTCGATTACGTAATACTTGCCATACCGGTAAAACGCACTCCTGAAACGATCAGATTAATTGCAAAAGAGATGAAGAGAGATTCTTATCTAATAGATATTTCATCTCTGAAATTAAAAACAGTTTCCGCACTATCAAAAATTCCAGACAAGGTAAATCCCATATGCATTCACCCCATGTTCGGACCAGGTACAAAAAAACTCAAAGGCCAAAACATAATCTCAATTCCAATCCGGGATGCAAAAAAAGAACTCCTCATGGCAAAATCTCTTTTTCCAGATGCGACCTTTGTTTCAATTGATGCCATAGAGCATGACAAAAAAATGGCTATGATTCTTGGCATGACTCATCTTGTCAATCTTTCACTTGCAAACATTCTATCAAAGGAGGAAAACTTTACACTAGTAGAAAAGATGTCAGGTACAACATTTAAAGCTCAAAAAATACTTAGTGCCGCAATAATGACAGAAGCGCCTGAACTCTTGGAGACTATTATTTCAAATCCAGAAATTAGAAGATATGCTGAAGAATTATGGAAGGACATTGGCAGGATGCTTATTTTAATTCAGGAAAACAAATCTGAGGAAATTATAAAATACATAAACGTCACCAAGGAAAGGCTAGCAAAAAATGTCAATCTCGAAGAATCCTATAAGAAATTAATATCAATGGTAAACTCTGTCGAAAAATAATTGCACTCTACAAAAATTGTCACATCTTTTCTTTTACACGAGGACAAGTTTCTCATTTTAAAGCGTAGTCAAAATGTAAAGAGCATGAAAAGTCTGTGGGCCGGAATAAGCGGCATAATAGAAAAAAATGAGGAACCACTACAAAGAGCAAAGACTGAGATATTTGAAGAAATAGGATTAGCAGAGGATAGTCTTGGTTTGCTCAAGACCGCACCCCAAATGCAGATAAGCTCACAGTATGCAAATCACCAATGGACTGTCTTTCCTTTTTTATTTTCTGCAAAAGAGCCAAACATCAAACTGAATTGGGAAAATTCAGAATACAAGTGGATTTATGCAAATGAGATTTCAAAATACCAAACAGTTCCAAGCTTGGACAAAGTACTAGCTAGCTTGCTGTAATTTTTCTATCTCTTCAGGGTTGTTGTACCTTTGTTGTGGCAACATGATATACACGCAAGCTCCTCCACACATCGTACATGGAACTGTATTGCCGTTTATCTGGCCAACCCTTCCATGAATGCGAGCTGCCTCTTCTGGGTCTATAGAAAGGGCAATTTGTTTTTCCCAGTTTAATGTGCGTCTTGCCTCGGTCATCTCCATATCCCATTTTATTGCCTTGTCCCGCAGCTTTACCAAATCTCCTGCATGAGCCGCAATCCTATATGCAATCAATCCTGCCTTTACTTCTTCTGGATTTGGTAATGCCAAATGTTCAGATGGTGTAAGATAACACAGTAGGTCTACTCCCTCACTTGCAGAAATTGCAGCACCTATCGCACTTGCAATGTGATCATGGCCAGATGCAACATCAGTTACTAGTGGACCTAAGACATAGTATGGTACATCTCCTATCAGAGATTTTGCCAGTCGCACGTTTGCTGCAACTTCATTTAGCGGAACATGCCCGGGACCTTCAACCATGACTTGTACATCTTTTTCATGAGCTCGTTTTGTTAATCTGGAGACATTGATCATTTCCTGTACTTGCAATTCGTCATGAGAGTCTAGAATTGAGCCCGGTCTTAGAGCATCTCCCAAGCTAAATGTCACGTCATATTTTCTTGCCAATTCAATAAGATAATCAAAGTGTTCAAAGTATGGGTTTTCTTTGTCATACTTTAGCATCCAGGCAGCAGTAATGGTGCCACCCTTGCTTACTATACCAGCATGCCTTTTTACTGAAAGAATTCTTTTTGCAATATCTTTTGTAATTCCAGAGTGTATCGTGGTATAATCAACACCGTCTTTGACATTTCTTTCAAAAGCTTTTAGAAAATCATCCTCTGTAATATCAAGCGGGTTCTTGCTTTTTTGTACGCCATAATTATATGCCTCATACACGGGAACTGTGCCAAACGCTATTGGTGCTACATCTAACAGAGTTCTTCTAAAGAGCCCTACATCACCGCCATCGCTAAGATCCATTATGGTGTCAGCGTGATACTTTACCGCAACCTTTGCTTTTTTTATCTCCTCTTCTAAATTATTTGAAAGTGTTGAATTGCCAATGTTTACATTTACTTTGGTTTTCATTCCTTTTCCAATTCCTACTACTCTAATTTTCTGAGGTCTCTCATTGTTGTGTGGAATAATTATGGAACCATTTGCTATTTTGGGCAGTAACCATTCCAAGGTTACGTCTTCATCTTTTGCAACTGCTTTCATTTCTTCTGTTGCAATTCCTCTGCGTGCAGAACCCATTTGGGTAGTCAAATCATTATTTCTACCAAATGATTGGATTTAAACGTGAGTTTCATGTCTTAAATTTGTGATTGCATTATCCATAGCAGGATCTGATCCATCAGCAGGTGCCGGAATCCAAGCAGACTTGAAAACATTTACAGCACTTGGAATTTATGGCTTGACTGTAATATCGGCAATAACCAGCCAAAACACATCAGGGTTTTCCAAAGTTAAACAAGTTTCTTCTGACATGGTGCAAAGTCAACTCGAGTCAGTCTTGTCAGATTTTAATATTGATGTAATAAAAATCGGTATGGTATACAGCCCGTCAATAATAAGGGCGATTCATTCCAAATTAAAGGAAACCAAAATACCAATAGTTTTAGATCCAGTGTTTGAATCAACAACTGGTGGAACCCTACTGCAAAATGAGGCCTTGCCTCTTTTTAAAAAGTTGCTTGTACCGCTTTCTTTTGTCATAACCCCTAACATACCAGAAGCCGAAAGGCTTGCAGGCATGAAGATAAGAACGTCAAGGGACATCAAAAAAGCAGCATCCAAGATACGTCGCATGGGTGCAGAAAATTTAGTCATAAAGGGGGGCCATTTGGATGGCAAAAACGTGACAGACTATGTTTTTGAGAAAACCAAGTCTTACTCTTTTTCTGCAAAGAGGATAAATCGCATAACTCATGGAGGCGGGTGTAACTTTTCTGCATCACTGGCAGCAAGTCTTGCAAAAGGAAATAGCCTCAAGGATGCAGTAAAGTTTGCAAAAGAATTTTCGTTCAAGTCAATTGCAGGTTCACAAAAAATTGGAAAGGGCATATTTGTAACAAAAACAAATAGCGACGAAACAGAAGAGTTATCAGATGCAATTTCTAAATTTATAAATTTAAAAAACATATACAAATACATACCAGAGGTTCAGACAAACTTTGTTTTTTCAAGAGAAAACCCCAAGTCGTTAGATGATATTTTGGGAGTCTCTGGAAGAATTGTAAAGGTTGGCAATAGTGCAATAGTAGCTGGCAGTTTAAAGTATGGCGGCTCAAGACATGTAGGGTCTGCCGTTTTGGAAATGGCAAAAAAATTTCCTGCCATAAGATCTGCCATCAACATAAAATATGACAAGGAATTTATCAAAAAAGCAATTTCAAAAAAATTTTCTGTATCACACTATGAAAGAAAGGCAGAGCCTCCCAAAGCCAGGACCAAAGAAGGAAATACAATGTCATGGGGAATTAAAAATGCAATTAAAAATTCATCAAGGCCTGCAGATTTAATATTTCACAAAGGTGATCTTGGAAAGGAGCCCATGATCTTAATCTTTGGAACCAGTCCAAATAGAGTTCTTGGCAAGCTTGTCAAAATAGTCATCTAGTGCCATTTCATCCTTCAACATAAATACCAGAATTTTAAACATAGTTTCGTGAAAGCTGTAATTCTTGCAGGTGGACTAGGCACTAGGCTTCAACCATACACAACTTTTCTTCCAAAAGCAATGCTTCCTCTTGGCGAAAAACCCCTGCTTGAGCACCTGATTGACTGGATTAAAAAAAATAACATAGATTCCATAGTTTTGTGTGTAAGCTATTTGAGAAGAACAATAGAGGACTATTTTGAGGACGGAAGCAGGTTTGGAGTAAAAATAGAATATGCAGTGGCAAACAGGCCGTTTGCAACAGCAGGGCAGCTAAAGACAGCTGAGGAGTTTATCGACGACACTTTTGTTTGTGTCTATGGAGATTCTATTTTTGAATTTAATTTAAAAAACATGATAGACTATCATAAAAGAAAAAAATCATTTGCCACAATGGCATTATTTGAATACAAAACAAAGCTTCAGTATGGATTCATAGAGACGGACAAAAATAACAAAGTAACAGCTTGGAAAGAAAAACCTGAGATAAAGGGCAACATCAACATAGGATGTTATGTGATGGAGCCAGGAGTCCTGAAATTGATTCCTCCAAACAGGCCCTATGGCATGGATGATGTCATAAAAAGTGCAATCTTACGAAAAAACAAGGTGAGCGGATTTTTAATTAAAAAAGGTTTCATGGATATTGGAGACAAGACATCCTATCGAAACGCATACCAGTACTATATCGAAAGGCTTGGCCAAATCTAATACCAAACCATGACTGTAAAAATTCGCAAATTACAGGAAAAGGATCTCTTCAATGGTTTTTTAAAATCTCTAGACTCCCTTAGAAAAGCAAGTGACTTGACTCCAAAAAAAGCAAAGGCCGTATTCAAAAAAATTAATTCAATACCAGACCACACAATCTATGTCGCAGTGTGTGATTCAAAGGTAATAGGTGCTGCCACCATATTTGTTGAGCCAAAGTTCATTCATGATGGTGGAAAGGTAGGCCATATCGAGGATGTTGTTGTAAGCAAGGAACACCAGGGAGAAGGAATCGGGCAAAAACTAATCAAGGCACTAATTCAATATGCGGAAAAAAAAGGCTGTTACAAAACTGTACTTGATTGCACAGACGAGATAATGCCATTTTATAAAAAACTTGGGTTTAAGCATTTTTCCAATTCTATGAGAATTGATCATCGATCAAAAAAGTAGTCTTTTTGTGGCCTTGGTTTGGTTTTAAACAACAGACCGCCAATTATCATGACAGGTATTGACACTGCCATAAACAGTGACGGACTGAGCGTTATTTCAGTAACAAGAAATGTCGGATTCAGGGTAGAAAGCAAAGTGTTTGCATAGTACATTCCCCCCAGCAATATGACTCCTCCAGCAACAACCATCGAGCCAACAAGTCTTGAACCATATCTTCGTGACAGCAAATATGACAGACCCGCTAGAATTAATGCAGGACCAATACCAATAGAAATGAATTCAAGCATCTTAGGTCCAATTTCAAATCCTTGCATGTCTGAAGGAGAAGCGTGTGCAAGAAAATTAAACAGTGATAAAATTTCGGCAACAAACAGTATAAACCAGACAAGGCTTGCACCGCCAACCCATTTTTCAATTGCCATAGAGATTATTTTTTTAATTCAATAAATAAACCAAGTGATTGATATTACAACTGTTGGTTTTAGCTCTAGGTTAGAAAATATCATACCTAGACAATGCCGACAAGATTGGCAAGTTCTTTTCTGCATGAAGAGCCCAATTCTTCTGCAGCCTTTTCCGGAGTAATCTTGTTTAGAAACACACCATATCCTCGTTCAAGACCTGACCAAGAATCATCTTGTGGATATACTTCAATGTGCCAGTGGATCTGTCTGTTGTTTTTCTTTTCTGGGGACAGGTGAAAGACCATGTTGTAAGATGGATTTTTCATTGTACTTGCCAGTCCACCTAGCGTTGCACGCAATATCAATGATAGATCATTAATCTCCTTTTGTGTAATTTTTGAAAAACTTGTTATGTGTTTTTTTGGATAAATCCAGAATTCATATGGGTGAGACGGTGCCCATGGGCAAAAGGCAAGAAATCCTTCTGTCTGGAGTATTTGCCTTGGTCCTCCTGTCTCAGTGGCTACAGCTTGGCACATTGGACATATTCCCTTTTCATTTAAGATCCTGTGCGCAGCTTCAGCTTCAAGTTCTATTGTAGGAGGAATCGTGGAAAAAGTTACGACGTTTATGTGAGGATGAGGTGTAAAGCCGCCTGCTTCTTTTCCGTGGTTGACGTAAATTGAGACGTAGGTGACTCCCCTTTGTGTGTAGAGCCAGCGAAGTCTGTCCTGAATGACTACCAAAACGTTTGACCATTGTTCTGTTGATATGGTAGCAAGAGAGTCTTTGTGTTTTTCAGATGCAACTATGATATAGTGATATCCATATGCAGGCTCGCTGTATAGCGGCCTATCACTGAAAGAATTTTCAGAGACTGTAGAAACTACAGGATTTTTACTTTCAAAAACTCGAACCGACCAGCCCTCAACAAAATAATCTTCGCTGTCCTGAAGCCGTTGCAACATGCCATCTTTTGCAACAAGAGAAAGCGATGACGGGTTTGTCATGGATTCATTTCCAGGACAGAACGGGCATTTTTTTGTCTCCGTAGCTGCATGGTTATTTTGGGAAACAATGACAAACTTGTCAATGACGTAATCTTTACGCAAATCCCCCATATCACTAGACTCGGAATCTAGTAATTTAAAACCTTTTCAAAGATCGTAATTTAATAACACCTATCAAGGATTTATGAAATTTTTCTTATCTTCTGTTTAGTTTTTTCATTGTAAAAATATGCATCATGCCCGCTGATCACAAAATGGTGCCTAAATTTTGAATCCAGTTCGTCAAATGATTGTCCCGATGTCTCAAACTCGCATGCTATGCATGTGGCATAAATCATCAAATATGGTGAAAAGTTTTTGGTATTTAGATCATTCTACTCATTTAGACTATATGAATTATTTTCAAAAGCTAGTCAGAGTTATTCTTGGAGTGTGAGTTATTTTTGGAATGTGAACTGCCATTCTGGTGGTCTGAATTGCCATTTTGAGAATGTAAGCTGATATTTTGGGAATGTGAGTTTGAATTTTCTGCATTATCGTTCTCAGAATTATCGTTTTGTGCATCATTGTCTTGATGTGTGCTTTCAGGCATGTCAGGTCTTACTTTGTGAAATTCGATTTGTCCCGTTGCCGTTCCTGACTTTTGATAAACTATTTTGCCTGAGCTGTCAGTTACAACAATAGAAAACTGGACGTTGTTACCTTTTTTGTCAGGAACAGTAGTACTAACTGAAAATGTCAAGTTGTCAGAAGTATTATTGTGATGTGGATTGCCGGTAATTTTTGCCTGTCCCGTAAAGACTATTTGTGTCATGGAACTGTCCACAGACAGTGATGTGATCTGTGTACTGTGAAGAACAAAGCGTGCTGCCTTGTCGTGATAAGTTAGATGACCGTTGAATTTTGTACCGTTTTTCGAATTTATATCAAATTTAAAATTATCACCCTTGCCAAGGTTGATTTTACCATCCACCTTTTCCACTGTTATATTTTGAGATGTAGGTGCAACTGTAATTGTAACAGAATTTGAAGTGCTGGAATCAAATTTGTTGTTACCAGAATATGATGCAGTTACAATGTCAGAACCAATATGAAGTGATGATGTTCTAAAGATGGCTTTGCCACTAGACAGTGTAACAGGAGCTCCAAGGTGTGTGCCGTTAACTTTGAACTGTACAGTTCCAGTTGCATTACTTGGCGAGACCATAGCTTTAAGGGTTATGGAATGTCCGGAAATTATCAAAGTAGCATTTGAACTAAGAGTTGTTGTAGATGCAGATTTGGAATTGATTTTCTGTGTTATTTCGTTACTTGTACTTGGGGCATTGTTTGTGTCACCGAGATATTTTGCTACAATTTTGTGTGAACCTGCTGATAGTGAAGATGTGGAAAATGTTGCTGTGCCACCAGATATTGCAGACAGGCCCAAAACGGTATGTGGCGTGGTGCTTCTATCAATGAATTGGACTTGACCTGCTGCAGAGCTTGGCAAGACCGTAGCTGTCAAAGTTATCGATTGACCAAATGTGGATGGGTTTTGCGATGATAATATAACAACAGATGTTCCAATTTTATTAACAGTCTGTGTAAGCACAGCACTTGCACTTGGAGAATTGTTTGCATCGCCGATGTAGATGGCAACTATACCATGAGTGCCTATCGATAATGATGATGTGGAAAATGTCGCAATACCGCCAGAGATACTAGCTGTACCCAATATCACATTTGGAGTAACACTTGTATCGGCAAACTCTACAGTGCCAGTAGCAGTCAAGGGCGTCACTATGGCTGTAAAGGTTACTGACTGGCCAAACGACGATGTGTTTTGCGATGATATTATGACTGTAGAAGTTGCATTAACAGCAAAGGCAGTAAAAGATGCAATTGGAGCAATTAGCAAGCCTGACAACAAAATACAAACAAGCATTCCTAACTGCTTCAACATCTAAATTTTAGGTATTTGTGACTTATAATAATCGGGCAGAACTCATCAGTAAAAATTCGTCGCAAAGTTA
Organism: Nitrosopumilaceae archaeon; assembly: GCA_050749225.1. Taxonomy (GTDB): domain Archaea; phylum Thermoproteota; class Nitrososphaeria; order Nitrososphaerales; family Nitrosopumilaceae; genus TA-20. The sequence goes on from JBOGQR010000014.1 coordinate 13,525, forward strand.
AAGTATCAATAAACTTGGTCTTGTTTTTGCCCGATAGGATCCGCCCCATATCGGATTTTTATTTTTTTAAAATATCCATCAGATATTTTTTTGTCTTGCAGAATATACCTTGCCTAGAACTATATACAATCCAATAAATGCAATCTGGCACATCTCGATTGGAGGCACTATTCTTTCAAATCCAATTCTCATCCCTCCAGGAGGTGGCCCTCTTGTAAGCTCGCTTCCTGTCATGTTTCTTGGGAATTCTCCCCGCGGTATATTTTCAGCCGACTCGCCTCCCAGTATGTTACCTTCTGGTATTAGGTGAAATCTACTCAGGTAAAATAATATCACAAAGACTGTAGTTCCTACAATTCCAATTATTTGCCATACTCTGCCCCATCGTTTTATGACTGGGACTGCCCAAAAGACTTGCAACACACCTCCAACTAGAAACAATATTCCTTGTCCTAGGTTGTGAGAGATTGATTGTGAGACCATTGTCAGATGCAATATTCCTGCAACCACTGATGTACCAGCTGTCACAAAAGAGAACAACATAATTTTCCTGTCAGTCCATACAGTTTGACTCATCTTTTAGAAATAATTCTGGTGATTATAATTCATTAGTTAACTTTGTTAGTTAACAAAGTATCGCATCGCTTTATTAGCTATACGCAGAAGTATTCGTAATGAATACAAAAAATCTGACCAGCAATAAAAGATTGCTTGCAATGTTTCTGGGTGTGGCAGTAATTGCTACAGTTGGAGCATCATATGCATATGCACAGACTGCTGGAACAACAGGACCAGATTCCCAAGCTAATGTACCATCCAAGATACAGGGCTCTGTCAACTTACAACAGATGCTTCTGTCCAGTGTACAGACAAAGTTTACCGATGCGGCAAACACTGCTGCAGGTGCTGTAACTAATGGACAGGTGTTGGGAGGAAACTTGGCAGTCATCCAAGGATCTGTCGTCTATACCTTTAAGGTATTTGACGGAACAAACATCTATTCTGTTATAGTAGATGCAGGAAATGGCAAAGTGCTAAACACTTCACAAGGCTATCCAATGCAACTAGGCTCTCTAGTTGGAATGGGTCATTCCGGAATGATGATGCACAAGTACCACATGCAAGGCAATGCCTGGAAATCACAGCAACCATCTACTACACCAAGTGCAACCCAGTAGTAGATCCAAAAATTTTTCTCTTTTTTATTTTTAATCAGTATCTGTTATGATCCCGTAATATTTTACGACATGAAAGGTTTACTATTCTCTATGCTTTTGAAAAGACATTCTTCGGAACAGTGTGTACTTTGGCTGTCTTCAAGCATTTTTCCACAAACTTCGCATTTTCTAGTCAGATCTCATCATCTTCTTTTTTCCACTTTCTATTTCTACCATTGTAGTGTTCCTCCCATTCTATTTTTTCAGAGTCATCTTTAAAGTCTACCTCATTTTCATTATCATAATCTTCTACTGGTTTTTTCTTTTCCTGGTTCAAAATTATTGATATATGCGCACGCAGTTTGCTTTTAAATTCAAGGTCAATTATCAAACGTGAGAATCAAAATTGTTCTTAATACCTCAAAAATTGTTGAAATGATAGGAAGAGGAATCGCACTCTCCTGATTGGCATAACTTTGGAAATTCGTCTTAGATTCCCTTCCTAATTATGTTTTGATACAGATTTGCAAATCCAAGATCGGATGAAAAAAATATTGTAAAGTTTATGTGTAACACGCAAAACCCGAAAAGTGAGCTGATGAAAAATTTCTGATAATTCTGATGTACACATGGTATATGTTCTGCTAGATGGCATAGGGGATCTTCCACACCCGGACCTAAAGGGTGCCACTCCTCTAAGTTTTGCAAAAACTCCCAACCTTGATAAAATAGCAAGAAACGGTTCCATAGGACAGGTAATATCAGTTGGAAAGGGAATTGCACCCCAGTCTGATATTGCTGTCTTTAACATGCTAGGATACAAGTTCCAGCATGCAGACTATGTTGGCAGGGGTGTCATAGAGGCAATAGGAATAGGCATTGATTTTAAGGACGGGGACTTGGCGTTGCGTGGAAACTTTGCAACAGTAAATGATGATCATATCATAATAGACAGAAGGGCTGGAAGACACATTGAAAAAGACGATGCACTTGCAGTCTCACTTGATATAGAACGCAAAATAAAATTTTCAAATCCCAAAGCTTCGGTTGTTGTAGCGCCAACAATAGGACACAGGCTGGTTGTCAGAATAAGATGTGAAGGCGAGCACCTTTCTTCAGAGATAAGCAATACGGATCCTGCCTATGCAAGAATTGCCGGCATGGGAGTGGCAAGGGCTCCCGGAGATTATCTAGAGATTGAAAAATCTCTGCCCCTTGATGAATCTGCTGGTGCAAAGCTTTCTGCCAGACTTGTCAACGAGTTTACCGAGCAGTCGTTGGATATAATGAAAAAAAGCGAGACAAACCGCATCCGCAAAGAAAATGGAAAGAAACTTTTGAACTGTATATTGTTGCGTGATGCAGGAAACAAATTTCCGGATGTCATTCCCATAAATGATCTGCATGCAATGAAGTTTTCATGCATAGTTGACATGCCAGTAGAGATTGGAATCTCAAACGTACTAAAGATGAAGACGTTTAGTGCCGGGGGACTGACAGACTATGAAGAAAAGGCGCGTGTTGCTGCAAAGGCAATGGAAACCCAAAATGCAATCTATGTCCACATCAAAGGCCCCGATGAGTTTGGCCACGATGGCGATGCGATAGGAAAAATGAAAAACATTGAGGAAATAGACAAGAGATTTTTTGGGACGCTGCTTGACAATATCGATACCAGAAAAGTTTCAATTGTGGTTTCAGGGGATCATTCTACGCCATGCATTAATCGTGGACACAGCGATGACCCGGTTCCTGTGTTGGTCTCTGGTGATTTGGTAAAAAAGGATGGGACTGTAAGGTTTACTGAGGACGAGGCAAAGAAAGGAAAAATTGGTTTGCTTGCAGGTGCAGATGTGATAAAAACTGCCCTGAAATTAATCAAACCCTAAGTCATATTTGATGTGACAACTTTATTTGCAGAGTAAAAATATAATCATGAAATGAGGCAGATACATAATGAAAGAAGTATGCAAACGCTGTAAGAAGCACAAAGAGTTGGCAATTTTAAAACCAAGATTATGCCATGAGTGTGCAATAGCTGAAGGCAAGAAAGCACAAGCAGAGAAAGACTCTAACAATCATTAATCCACAGGAATGTTTTATAGAACCGCCAAACCAGCTTTATTTGTTGAGCACAACTGAAGATAAACCAAAAGGCAATTTTGTTATTGTAACATTGAAAATGCCAAATGGAGAAGAGCATACAGTTCCACTTCCCCCAAAGAAATTCAAAACAGGAAGACTGGGATATTATTCTCAGATTCCGTCTTTCATATATGATAATGAAGTATATGGTGGACAGATACAGATTTGGAAAAAAGGAAAAGAAGAATCTGAAAAAGTAGAAAATTAAACTGGCTTGCAAGCTAGTTCACGATTTTAGATAGTACGTTATGGTTTGTAGGAAAAACTTTAAGATCATAACGAAATCTATTACATATTATGACTGTGAAAATTCTAATGATTTTATCGATATTATGCTTTACAATGATTTCGGCAAATGGTGAAGCAAGTAACAAGACAGAAGCTCAGCAAATAGAAGATACAAAATCTCTTTCCATGGCCACATGGCTGTTAGCAGGTGGTACTATGATAATTGGAATTGTAAGTATTGGTTCAATATACGTTACACATAGAAAGTCCATTAAACAGATTGCACTAGTAGACAAACAAATTGAACGATCAGACAAACAAAATCAAATATCCTTAATCCTTGAAATATTCAAACTTCTAAATGAAAGCGAGCACAGACATGCTAGAAAACTAACCTACCAGGCATATCGAGAATTTCAAAATAAAAAGGACGCTTCAGTTTTTGAAAGTGAAGCATATAGTAGACCAATTAACATGACCGCAGGCGATTTTGATCACATAGGATGTCTGATCGAAAACGAGCCTGTCATTAAAAAGATGTTTTTGGAACTGTATGCTGATACCATTATCATATGTTGGAAATGTTTAGAGGAACATGTCAAGGACGAACAAAACAAAAGAAAGGCAAAGTTCTACATGAAATTTTTTGAACGACTCAATGATGAGGCTGTAAAATATTGGCATGAAAATCGTGCGAATGAGCCACTTCCAGAACCGTATTAAACCTCAAATTACTGGAATCACATCTCAAACTCAAACAGCTCAATAATACTAATTCTTTTTTGAAGCCAACTCAGATCATAAAAGTCACAATCATTCCAGAATCGATAATTTCTGAGACTTTATTTCGCAGAACATCAACATCTATGTTATGGTATTTTCCTGAGGAATTGCCAAACTTTTCCATCGCACGTTTTAGAATGGAAAGACAGATCTCGTTTTCATATTTCTGATAGTGTACAAAGGCCGCTGCCACAAGAATTACTCCCTGGACAAGATCCTTTTCGCCTTCGTATGTTTTCTTCCACACTCCTTCTAAAATTTCATGGCACTCCCAAAATCTTTCATGATTGAAATATTCCCTTCCTTTTTCTACTGCCTCTTCTTTTTCCATCTCTTCTTCAACTAGGTGTCTTGCATGGTCAAGCGGGCCAATGGTTTCAAGTTTTTTGACCAGCATATCCAAATATTCTTTTGATATGGATACATCAAACTCTACATATCTGCTTGAAACTCTTGTATCACGTACTATGGCATGCATTTCGGAAACAAGCTTGTCAGCTTGTGACAGGAGCTTTTTTGCATCCTTGGGAAGATAACCTGAATTTTTCAGGTGAATCATAAAACGATCCACAGGCAGACAATGGTTTAATTTCTTAAATTTGTTAGCAATTTTCCGTTAAGATTATATGAACTGTTTAGAGGACTTTGAATATATGTCAATGATAGACGTAACGCGTGATGTAAAGAACGAGATTCTTTCCAGAAGAGAGATTACGTGTACGTTCAAGGGACTGGCTGGCAAGCTAAAAAAACTAGAAGCCGTAGATGTAATATCAAAACATTTCAAGCTTGATGGCAAAGTCATAGTTCCAATCAAATTACAAAATGAGACCGGAAGACCGATGGTTTCAGGTACGTTTTACATTTATGATGATGAGAAATTGGCAAGACAGCATGTCAAGCCAGCAATTTTTGCAAGACTAGACAAGGCAAAAGGCGGCGGAGCAGAAGAGGCAAAAGAGGCACCGGCAGAAAAAGCAGAGGAGAAAAAGGTAGAAGAGAAACCAACGAATGAAGAAAAGCCAAAAGAAAAGAAAGCTGAAGAGAAACCAAGCAAGGAAGAGACAAAGTAATGGCAGGAGGAAAGAAAGCAGCTGGAGGTAAGAAGGGTACCAGTCCTAATGTTTACAAATATTACAAAATCAAGGGAGACAAGGCAGAAAAACAAAGAAAGGAATGCAGCAGATGCGGCAAGGGAGTCTTTATGTCAAAACACAAAGACAGACAAACGTGCGGCAAATGCGGCTTGACTGAATTTACACAATAACTAGTAATATTTTTTCTTGCGAAGCTTTGACATTTTTTGCACTAGGTCATCAAGCTTTTGTTCCAGTTTTGGATCAAATTTTGCTTTAGCAAGGATTTCTGATGGGATCTTGGCAATGTTTGTATCCATCGTTATCTTTGTTGATGGCAGGTTTTTTTCTATCCAGAATTTTACCACCTTGTCTTCAAGCTTATAGTCTCTGAATCCTTCGGGAAATTTCTTTGTTATATGCAATAACAAGGTCTTGTCATCAAATACTGCCCTTGGATCAAACAGTCTTGTTGCATCAGAATATGCGCTTTCAAACAAATTTCCCGAGAGCTCGTCAGAGAGAATTTCCATTTTTGATATGCGCCGTACTAGTTCTAAATAGTGCAGAAATTCGTGAGCTAGTATGGCATGTATTGTTCCCTTTAGGCCAAAAGCAACTAGCGGTGCAGTGATTTGAATTATGATTTCTAGTTTTTCTGCAGTAACAACAGGTGTTGTTCTTGCAAACAAAATCCCAAGATCAGCTGAGCTGTGTGACTGTGATAG
>JBOGQR010000015.1:0-19137 GCA_050749225.1 Nitrosopumilaceae archaeon
CACTGCTACTCTCTTTCGTTTTGATACTTCATAGTGAAGGTTAACCTCCATCTTGAGATTCTTTGCTAGGCCTTCTGCTTCTTTACTGAATTTTTTTACGTCGAGTTTTTTTGTAAAAGATGCTTCTAGGTACATTCCAAAAAGTCCCTTTACAACATTTTGGTTAATCTTCTCTATGTTTCCATTATTTTGAAAAATGAAATTAGTGAAACCTGCTACTACACCTTCATGATCCTTTCCAACTACAACAAGTTCTACAATTGTCTTGTCCATTCTAACTGTTAGACATACTGCACTTATTAATACTTAAATAGCCTTTTGGAATATGACGTATTGTAAGAATGCTAGTCCAACTAGATATCGTAATTCTGTAATGTGTTGTTGAATGGGAGATAGTTTTTCAAATTTTAACTTAAATGAGGAAGAATGATGGACAAACAAAAAACTACCCATAGGTCACATAATAGAGGAAATAGTTATGATCACAACAATCCTGTAAAAATTTGCAAGGTGTGCTCTACAATAGGAGATTGGCATTGCTATGAGTGCTCAAATAACTTTTGTAGCGTTCATTTTCGTAATCACAAAGAAATGCAGCTTTGTATAGTTCAATAGGTGCGGGAGGTGGGATTTGAACCCACGAACTCCTAAAAGACAGGGTCCTAAGCCCTGCGCCTTTGACCAGGCTTGGCAACTCCCGCATGCACCATGACTTTTAAGACAAATTTATCTATTGTTGATGATAATATGGCAAAGCTATTCGGAACAAATGGAATTAGAGGGATATTCGGAGAAAATTTCACACTAGATTTTGCATCTGAAATTACATTATCGCTTGCAAATTTTTTCAAAAAGGGACCTATTCTTATAGGATATGATGGTAGGGATTCTAGCATTATAATTTCAAAAATAATATGTTCGTCTTTGAATTCGGCTGGACTTGATTGTACTATTGCCGGATTAGTTCCTACACCGTGTCTACAATTTGCTACAAAAAAGCTTGGTTACAATGGAGGTATAATGATAACGGCTTCACATAATCCGCCACAATATAACGGAATAAAACCAACTGCGAAAGATGGTGTAGAAATTTCAAGAAAAGACGAACTAAAAGTAGAAGCGATTTTTTTTAAAAAGAAATGGAAAATAAACCCAAAGAATTTTGGTAAAACACAAAGAGAAGAAAGAGCTATCCAAACCTATCTTGATGGAATAAAGGCGCAGATTGATACTAGAAAAATCAAGTCCAAAAAATTTAGAATAGTCATGGATTTAGGTAATGGGGCTCAGGCAATGACTGCTCCAAGATTATGTCATGAGCTTGGATGTGAGGTGATAACTATTAACGAAGAAATTAATGGATCATTTCCCGGAAGAGGATCTGAACCAACTCCGGAAAATTTACAAGATCTATCAAACAAAGTAGTTAAAACTAAAGCAGATCTAGGAATTGCCTTTGATGGAGATGGTGATAGAAGTATTTTCTGTGATAATAAAGGAAGAATTTTAACCGGTGACAGATCAGCACTTCTTCTTTCCCAATTTATTCTAAACAAAAACCCAAAATCAAAACTGATTACAACAATTAACTCTACATCTGGAATAGAAGATATTGCGGAAAAAACAAATTCACAAGTTATAAGAACAAAAGTAGGAAGTGTAGAAGTTTCACGAGAGATGATTACCACAAAAGCAATAATTGGATTTGAAGAAAATGGTGGGTTTATGTATGGAAAACATAATCAAGTCAGAGACGGTGCAATGACTATGGCATTAGCATTAGATTTACTTGCACATTCCACCAAAAATATTTCGGAAGAATTGGAACTTTTACCTTCATCATTTACTACAAAAGGTAAAATTGAATGCTCAAAACAAGAAGCAAGAAAAATAATTCAAATATTGATGAAAGAAAATCAAAAGAAGGATATCACTGATGGAATCAAAATAATATTTGATAAATCAAATTGGGTAATGATTCGACCAAGTGGAACGGAACCAATAGTAAGAATTTATGCAGAATCTGATTCTCTAGAAAATCTTAATGTTCTTTTTGCAAAATATATGTCAAAAATAAAATCAATTCTTGGCAGATAACACTTTTAAAACCAATTGGAAGCACTCTAGGGATGGAAATGATCCCAATGGGTGATACATGTGGCTAAGGCTTATTATGTGAAGTTTCAGGTACCTGAGGACTTAGTTAGTCCAATCTATGAGGCACTAAGAGTCGCTCATCAGAGTGGAAAGGTAAAGAAGGGTACAAACGAGGTCACAAAAGCAATTGAACGTGGAATAAGTAAACTTGTTATAATCGCCGAAGACGTGGAACCTCCAGAAGTAGTGGCACACCTTCCAATACTTTGTGAGGAACATGGTGCAGCATATGCATTCGTTCCAAGCAAGCAAGATCTAGGTAAAGCTCTTGGAATAGACGTCACTTCTGCAGCTGCATCAATTATTGATGCAGGAGATGCTCAACACATAGTAGATCAAATCATAGCATCACTTTCACAGATTAAGGGTGGGCAAGCTAGTAAATGAGCAGTGAAGGAGTTACTCCAGCAGAGGTTATCCAAATAGTTGGTCGAACCGGTATTGCTGGTGAAGTTATCCAAGTTAGAGTAAAAATAATGGATGGAAAAGATAAAGGCAGAATTTTAACACGAAATGTAAAAGGTTCAGTACGGATGTCTGACATTTTGATGTTACGCGAAACTGAACGTGAAGCTAGAAAAATAAAGTGATTATAATTGAGCGTATTAGTAAAACCATGCAGTTTTTGTAATAGGCCGGTAGCAAAAGGATCTGGGACAATGCTTGTTAAAAATGATGGCACTGTTTTCTGGTTTTGTTCGTCAAAGTGCAAAAAAAACATGCTTGTTTTAAAACGAGATCCAAGAAGGCTAAAGTGGACTAACAAATACGTTAAAGGCGGAATAAAGGTCAAAAAATAAAATGCCTGAGCAATCGCTTTTTATTGTAAAGCCAGACGGAGTGGAACGAAAATTAGTCGGTCAAATTTTGTCAAGGTTTGAAAATAAAGGATTCAAAATTGTAAAACTGAGAATGTTTACTTTTACAAAAGAAATGGCCGAAGAATTTTATTCCGACCATGCATCAAAACCGTTTTTTGGTGAACTTGTGTCTTTTATAACATCAGGCAGAGTAGTGGCAGCAGTAATCGAAGGCAATAATGCAATCACTACAACTAGGCTCATGATTGGTTCCACAAAATCTTTCGAGGCATCTCCAGGCTCGATTAGGGGTGATTTTGGACTTGGATTTACAGACAACATAATTCATGCCTCCGATTCCAAGGAAAGTTTTGAAAAGGAAGTATCTGTAATATTCAAGTGAAACTAGTTGCAAATACGACAGCCAATCGTAGCAGTTCTTGGTCATGTAGATTCCGGTAAGACTTCATTACTTGACAAAATTCGTGGAACTGGAGTACAAGGAAGGGAAGCAGGCGGCATTACCCAACATATTGGAGCAAGTTTTCTACCATCTGATACAATAAAGAATGTCTGTGGTCCGCTCTTTGCCAAACTAAGCGGCGGAAAAGATGAAATTCCGGGTCTTTTGGTAATTGATACACCAGGACATGAGGTTTTTACAAATCTGCGAGCTCGAGGAGGATCTGCTGCAGATATTGCAATATTGGTTGTTGATGTAAACCGAGGATTTCAACCACAAACTAATGAAAGTTTAAAGATATTGCAGAGCAGAAAAGTGCCATTTGTAATAGCATTAAACAAAGTAGATCAGATTTCTGGTTGGAGAAAAACTAATACAAAATTTATTTCACAATCAATAAAAGAACAAGATGCGTCTATACAGACTGCACTTGATGAATTGCTTTACAACGTTGTTGGAACATTATCAATACTAGGTTACAATTCTGAGGCGTTTTACAGGGTTAAGGACTTTACAAAAGAAATATCCATAGTGCCAGTGAGTGCACGAACTGGAGAAGGAATCCCAGAACTACTTGCTGTGTTAGTAGGTCTGACCCAACAGTATATGCAAAAAAAATTAGAACAACAAGAAAAATCCACAAAAGGTATTGTGCTTGAAGTCAAAGAAGAAATTGGTTTAGGTGTAACTGCAAACATTATTTTAATTGATGGTAACCTAAAAAAAGGCGATACCATAGTTCTAGCAAAAAGAGATTCTGTAATTGCCACAAAAGCAAAAGCAATACTTTTACCAAAACCGCTTGATGAGATGAGGGATCCACGAGATAAATTCAAACCTGTTAATGAAGTTACAGCTGCAGCAGGTGTCAAAATAGCTTCACCTGATCTTGACGGTGTTCTTCCAGGAAGTCCGGTATATGCCACTTCTGACGATTCTCAGGTAGATGATCTGAAAAAATTAGTTGAATCTGAGATGAAGTCTGTTTTTGTTAAAACAGATACAAAGGGAGTTATTCTAAAATGTGATACGATTGGTTCTCTTGAAGCTTTAACTGATCTATTAAAACGCCAAAATGTACCTATATCCATGGCAGATATTGGGCCTGTTACAAGACGTGATGTGGTTGAAGCACTTTCAATAAAAGAAAAGGACAGACATCTAGGTGTTGTAATTGCATTTAATGTTAAAATTTTACAAGATGCTCAAGACGAAGCTGACGCAAATCATATACGAATTTTCCATGATCAAGTAATTTACAGTTTAATTGACAACTATACTAATTGGGTAAATGAAGATACGGCAAATGAGGAAAATGCTATTTTTTTGGAACTTACACCATTATGCAAATTTACATTTCTAAAAGGATACATATTTCGAAAAAGCAATCCTGCAGTCTTTGGTGTTCGTGTAGATGTAGGTATTCTAAGACAAAAAATTCCAATAATGAATATATCTGGAAGAAAAATAGGGATAATTCACCAACTACAAGACAATGGTAAAAATATTGTAGAAGCTAAAAAAGGACAAGAAGTTGCAGTTTCAATCCAAAACATAACAATTGACAGACAAATATCCGAAGAGGAAGTTTTCTATTCTTTTCCACCTGCACCTGAAGTAAAGCTTTTGCTTAAGAAATTTACCCACAAATTAAATTCTGAAGAATTTCAAGTATTACAAGAGATAGTGAAAATACAAAGGAAGCTAAATCCTATGTATGGGTATTAAGCATATTTTTGTGCAAGCATGTGAATGCCTGGTTCACCAACTGCGCCCACTGCCTTGTCTACTAGTTGACCATTTTTAAAAACGAGGAAGGTTGGAATTGCATACACACCATATCTTGTAGAAATTCCTTGAGCAGCATCAACATTTACTCGGGCAAATTTGATAGTTTTATATTTTTTAGATAATCTAGTAAATATTGGAAGCATGTATTGACATGGACCACACCAAGTAGCCCAAAAATCAACAAGTACTGGTTTATCACCAGCAATGGCATTATCAAAATTTGTATCTATTAATTCTATAATTTCTGGTTCTTTTTGAGTTGTCATTTCAGCCATTTTCTTTTTCATTATTTCATCAAGCTCTTTGTCTACCAACAGAAAGACAAAGAAGTAAATACTATTTAATAATTTAATCTATAAATCAAGAAGAAATCGCATCATGATGGGTTTTTCCTGTTTTATTTCCATAAGGTGAAAAGTGGGCGATTTTACCTCTAGTTTGAAATGGTGTTTTTTAAAATCTATTTCTTCACCATCTATGTTTGCTACAAGACTGTATTCACCATTTTTTGTTAATGTCGCAGAAAATCTTTTTCCTACAAATCCGTCTGTTATTGTAAGTATGATGATCTCTTCAAGCCAATTGTAAAGTAAGTTATTAAGATCTTTTGCACTGATTACAATTTTTTTATGTGTTTTTTCTTCAACTGAACTGATATCTATCATTGTGTCAACAACTGATATGCCAGCATTCTCAAAAGCCTCTTCAAGTGTATTGCCGGTGACTTCAATAAAGGCATCTGTCATGTGCTCTAAATCTCTATACGACATTGATTTTATGATGCAAATCTCATCTATTAATCCCTTGTAAAATTTAGTTATTTTAACAGATAACTGTAATCAGAAAGTCTAAATGCATTAGAAAAAGAATGATTCTTGAATTTGGATTTACCAAGAGGAATGAGAGACATAGAATCTCAGGAAACCGCTAAAATTGAATATGTTCGAGAAAAATTTATACAAACTTCAAATATTTTTGGATTCCACTTTATGGAACCATCTCCAATTGAATTAGTTTCTGTAATAGAGACAAAAAGTGGCCCTTCTATTAAAAATGAAATTTATTATTTTACTGATAAAGGTGATCGGGAAGTCGCATTAAGATTTGATTTTACTATTGGACTTACTAGATATGCCATATCCCAGAAATCAATGAAATTGCCTGCTAAACTTTCTGCCTTTGGAGGTGTGTGGAGATATGATGAACCACAAAAAGGAAGATACAGATTCTTTCACCAATGGGATGTTGAAATTTATGGTCAACCCAACATCGAATCTGATGCAGAAATAATTGAATTTACATCTAAATTTCTAGATAATCTAAAATTACAAAATATAATAATTGACATATGTGATCGTGAGCTTGTAGAATCTTATGTTCACAAAGTCTTCAAATCAGATTCACCAAATCTTGTTGATGACATACTACGAGCTGTAGATAAGATTCAAAAAAAGAGAAAAGATGAAATAATCAAAGAGTATAGTGAAAAAGGATATTCTGTTTCTGATCTAGAGAAAATATTGGAGTTTTCTCAAGTTAAAGGAACGCCAGATGAAATAGAAAAAAAAATTGACGTAAAAGAATTAAAAAACTGGGGCAAGTTGCAATATCTTTTTACCTCATTAAAAAATAGGCATGTTGACAATATCAGAATAAATTTTGGTATTGTAAGAGGTCTTGATTACTATTCTGGTATAGTGTTTGAAGCGTTTGATTTAACGTCTGATCTTGGGGCGCTTGTGGGCGGAGGAAGATATGACAATTTGACAAAAGCATTTGGGCGAGAGGATTTGGGTGCAACTGGAGTGGCAGGTGGTGTTGAACGTATAGTTAACTCTCTTGAAAAACAGGGGATTGATGTTCATATAAAAACATCACAGTTCTGGGTTGCATATACTAATGAAGACATGCAAAAAATCGCATTCGATATAGTATCTCAACTAAGACAAAAAGGGATACATGCAGAAGCAGATCTGGGTGGGAAATCCCTCAAAAAACAAATGGAAATGGCATCAAACTCAAAATACGTGATCATTGTGGCTCCAAAAGAATACGCTACAAAATTTGTTGTATTGCGCAATATGAAGGATGGAACTGAAAAGCAAGTTTCTATTGAATCTATATTGTTTGATCCAAAAATCTAGTCTTCAACTTTAAATGCCCTTGTAAGCATTACAAGTTCAGGTCCATTCGTCAAGGTTCCTACTACAAGTGATTTGTTATTTGCTAATGTGCCTGATGCAAGATATGGAGAACCGCCGTTTATTGTTGCAGGTTCAAGTTCTACTCCTAACACTTCAGAAAAAACTTTGATATCATCCTCTTCGGTGTTTGGATGAATAATCCCTCCATGCGATGTGGCAATAGCCATCGCTCCATCTTGATGATAGCCTGCAACTCTTTTCTGTAATACTTCAACTCCAAGCACATCTTCAACTTTTTTTACGAATTCATTTGGAATCAAAGGAGACATTATTCCACCTTTATCATTAACACAGATCAAATTCCCAATTGCCGTATGTTTGGTTTCTAAAATATCTACATTAAGACCTGTGGATTTTTTAAGATGTGAAAGTTCTTCTTCTAAACAATTACGTGGTAATAACAGGCCCTTATTGTTAACAACCATAAGAGGTCCAAGCAATCGTGTGTTTGCTACTGAAGTAAAAACATGATCAGTTTGTAGAAATTCGGATAGGTTTTTTGCCTTTGACGTTGCAAAACCATTGGGCAAAAAAACAAAACTATCATTACACTTTGTGTATATTCCTACGTTAGGACTGCGATAAACATCGTATTTGAAAATTCCCAATGAGTCAAGACAACGGAAGTGAAGATATGAATTTATCTTGTATACACTTTAAATAAGTAAACCATATCGTGATCTTCATGCCTATAGATGCAAATTTTCCAAAAAATCATACTGCTATTGAAAAATTCAAAGATCCGCTAAGTAATAACTTTCACCTTGTTTGGGGTCCAGGAAGACTTGCTGAGGCTGCTTCAGATCAGAAGGTCAAGGCAGCATATGCAGAAAGTGGAGAAGAAATTAGACCAATGGGAGTTCATGGTACTTTTGTTGCAGTAGATTGGGATTCTTGTATAGCTGATGGGGTTTGTCTTCTTAGTTGTCCTGTTAAAGTATTTGAGTGGTACAAAAATCCTGGGGAAACTGGGAGAAATGATAGAAAAGACTATACTGATAAGGCAAGTCCAGTGAAGGAAGCAGATTGTATATGGTGCATGGCATGTGTGGAAGTCTGTCCAACAAAAGCAATCAAAGTTGATCAGTTAAACATGGACATACACGAAAAAGAGATAGCTAGGTTCAGTTAGTTTGAACTAATATTGTCTAGGTTTAAATAACATATTATTCGCAAACATCCTATGCCAATACCAGACGATTTTCCAAAAGGAATGAAACCAATTGGAAGAATATCACACGCCGATGGTGAACATTTTCACTTTATGTGGGGCCCAGGTAGAAAGGCGGAAGCAGCTGAAAATGCTGAAGTTATCGCTTCATACAAGGCCCGTGGTGAGAAAATAGAACCAATAGGTGTAAGTGGCACAATGGTTGCAGTAGACTGGGATTCTTGCGTTGCAGATGGTGCATGCATTGAAGCTTGTCCAGTACAAGTTTTTCAGTGGTATAGGACTGAAAAAGATGTTCCAGCAGTTAAAGTGAAAGATCAAACATTTGCTGGAACTGGAAGTTCTGAAAAAGAACATAGATCTGATTACACAGACAAGGCTGATCCAATAAGAGAACATGATTGCATTTGGTGCATGGCCTGCGTTTCAGTTTGTCCTCCACAAGCAATCAAAGTTGATCAGTCAAATCTTGAACATCACGAGAAAGCAGCCGGAACCTTCAAAAAAATGGAAACAGGTTCTGTTAATCCACACGCACACCACTAAACTTTTCATTTCTTTATTTATTTTTAATTTACATTTCTAGCAAGTGTGCCAATTTTCATTTTGGTATTGTTATAATTTATAACAAAAACTGTGTGATGTTTTAAACAAATTTTAACTAGTTTTTATGAACAGAAACTGCAGAGGTCGCCTAGCCCGGCATGGCGTGGGCCTTGAGAGCCTATGTGCGCAAGCACGCGGGGGTTCAAATCCCTCTCTCTGCGCTATTATTTTCCTATTTTTCCTAGTTCTGCTAAAAGTGCAGATAGTTGAATTTCTGGATTTGCACCAATAATTAATCTATAATCATATTTTGCTATTGATTCCAATATTTCAGAAAGGTGGGTGGTTTTGATTTTATATGCATACTCATTCAAATATTTCAAAAAGTCTGATTCTGACATTCCATAGACTTTGATTAATTCAATCATTTTGTTTCGAGCATCAGATAATTTTCCTGCTATGGCAAGATTCAAGATCTCACCAACATCATTTGTCTTTGTAAGACCAGCCGCTGCTTTTACATTTGATTCGCTTATTACTCCAAGACTTGCTGTTGCTTGTAATATGTTGATGGAATGACGCATATCTCCTTCCGAATAATCATGTATGGTTTTAAGTCCTTTTTGATCAAACTTTATTTTTTCTTTTTTACAAATTTCCTCTAGGTGTGATATTATACACTCTTCAGATATTCTTGTAAACTTGAAAACAGCACATCTGCTTTGAAGTGGGTCGATGATTTTTGATATGTTATTTGCAATTAAGATAAATCTGCAATATCTGGCGGTATCTTCTATAATCCTACGTAAGGCTGTTTGTGCATCTGAAGTCATTTCATCTGCTTCGTCTAAAATTATTAATTTAAATGGAATTTTTGTATCAAGTCCTGAAAAACGTGCAAATTTTTTCACTCTGTCTCTTACCATGTTTATACCACGTTCATCTGAAGCATTCAGCTCAAGAGTATGATCTTTCCAATGATCGCCCAGAATTTCTCTTGCTAGACATAATGCTGTAGTAGTTTTGCCAACCCCTGCAGACCCAGAAAACATAAGATGTGGCATTTCCGCAGTATTTTTCAAAAGAGATTTCAGACTCCCAATTATTTCCTTTTGGTTTATTATGGAAGAAAGCTTCATGGGGCGGTACTTTTCTACCCACATGGAAGTTTCAGTCATAGGCTGTTACGTTTATCTCTCACTAATAAAATTACGGCTAAGATCAAATGATCAAAGCAAGTTGTTAACAGAATTGATCGATCGCATTAGTTAAATGCTTGAACGGAGCATGCTTGACGGATATTGAATATCTCAGATTTGACTCAACTTCATACCATTGGATATCGCCTACAAGACGTTAAAGTCACTTTTAATCACGATATAAAGATCGATACACCAGATGTGTCAATAGAAGCAAAACATGGTGAAATTTTGAGTATACCACGTTGGATATCTGAAGTATTGGCATTAGAAAAACTTGTAGATGTTCAGGATACTGACATGATTGTTGCTTTGAAACAAGCTCTTGTAAAGGAAAATGTACAGGGCGATTTCGATCTATCTACTCTTGAACCTGATTTTTATATTAAACTTAATTCATTCATAGAAAGACTCCCACAACAAGACCGTGACAAAGTAGAAAGTATGTTAAATACTCTTATGAGAAAAAGACAAGGAAAAATAATTAGACTGGCAGATTCTTCAAAGATGACATCTGATCTTGCAAAAAAACTATCAATAGAAGAACACGCATTATTTGAGGCAATACATTTACAGAGCGTAGATTTTAAAAAACAAATCTTAGGTGAAAAGAAATGACAACACAAACTGAATCAATACCATCTAAAGAAAACCGAACAGATCGGGTAAAAGAATTTCTAACTCAATTCAAGGACAAATCTGGCACTTACAAATATGTAGACGAAATAGACCAAATGATGGCAAAGAAAATACAATATCTTGTAGTTGATTATAATGATCTTGTATCTGTTCCAGAGATCGAATCTGCTTTCAACATCACTCCAGACGAAATTCTAAACATGTTTGCTGGTGCAATAAAAGATATTCTTAAGGAAAGGTTTCCACAATATGCCGAAAAAATTAGACATGATGTTAGAGTAAGAATTGCAAACTATCCTGCACAACGCAGCTTGCGTGAGATAAACGCTGAAGTCATTGGAAAAATGACAAGCGTATCGGGAATGGTTGTGAGATCATCTGAAATAAAACCACTTGCAAAAGAACTTGTATACATTTGTCCCGAAGCTCATGAAACTCGCATAGTTCAAGAAAAAGGACTTGAGTTTAACACACCAATGAAGTGTAGTGATGCTAAATGTACTCACCGGGACTTAGAAATCAGTCCTGAAAAGAGTCGCTTCATAGATTTTCAAATGGTAAGGCTACAAGAATTGCCAGAAGATCTACCACCTGGACAGCTGCCTCATTATGTAGATGTTACAATATTACAGGATTTAGTCGACAATGCAAGACCTGGGGATCGTGTAATTCTTACAGGACTGGTACGAATTGAACAGGAACACATTCCATCAATGCGTGGAAAAACCGGAATCTACAGACTAAGAATACAGGGAAATAATATAGAATTTCTTGGAGGAAGAGGGGGCAAAACTTCTAGAAGTACAGAAAGAGAAGAGATTTCACCAGATGAAGAAAATATAATCAAATCTCTTGCAAAAAATACTGATATTTACGAGAGACTAGTTGGTTCATTTGCGCCACATATACACGGACACGAAATAATCAAGGAAGCAATTTTGCTTTTAATTGTTGGTTCTACTCAAAGAGTACTTGCTGATGGTGCCAAGATTCGTGGTGACATTAACATCTTTCTTGTAGGAGATCCTGGTACCGCAAAAAGTGAAATGCTAAAATTCTGTGCAAGAATAGCTCCAAGGGGCCTGTATACATCTGGTAGAGGTTCTACCGCAGCTGGACTTACAGCAGCAGTAGTACGGGATAAAATTGGTATCATGATGCTAGAGGCTGGCGCAGTTGTTCTTGGTGATCAGGGTCTTGTATGTATTGATGAATTTGATAAAATGAAACCAGAAGATAGAAGTGCACTCCATGAAGTAATGGAACAACAATCTGCCAGTATTGCAAAAGGTGGAATTGTTGCTACACTAAATGCTAGGACTTCAATTTTAGCAGCAGCAAACCCCATGTATGGAAAATATGATCCTTTCAAAAATATTACAGAAAATGTAAATCTCCCAATACCTCTTCTTACTAGATTTGATCTCATTTTTGTTGTGCGTGATATACCATCTAAAGAGAGAGATAATAGAATAGCTAGACATATTCTTAGTCTTCATCGTACTTCTGGTGCTGATACAAAATCACTAATTGATGTTGATATTCTCACAAAATATCTTTCATATGCTAAAAGAATTGAACCGGTAATTACTCAAGAGGCAGAGGAAAAAATTCTTGAATATTATATGAAAATGCGAAATGTTGAATCTGAAGGAATGATAACAGTAACCCCAAGACAGCTTGAAGGCTTGGTAAGATTAGCAACAGCAAGAGCTAGATTGTTGATGAAGACCCAAGTAGAAGCAGAAGATGCTGAAAGGGCTATCTTTTTGATCCAAAGTATGCTTGAAGATGCTGGAGTAGATGTTAATACAGGACAAGTTGATCTTGGAGTTTTACAGGGAAGACCACATAGCGAAGTATCAAAGATGCAGTTGTTTATGGACGTGATGAAATCGCTTGAAGGAGACGAAAAAAGACCAGTTGAAGAAAAGACATTTGTTAAAGAATTGGTAAAGACTGGCAAATTTACAGAAGAAGAAGCTCGCAAATATCTCAAAAAACTGCAACGAGAGTCAGCTATTTATGAATCAAAACCCGGTCATTATAACCGTGTATGAAAGTATCGCAAATTAATCTTCCAAAACAATTAACTGAATTTCTTTCTTCCATAGGTTATGAAACACTTTATCCTACACAGGAATCTAGTATAGAAGCAGGATTGCTAGAAGGAAAAAGTATCCTTGTTTCAGCACCCACCGCGAGCGGAAAGACGCTTATTGCTTTACTTGCAATATTAGATCATATTTTCAAGAAAAAGGGGAAGATAGTCTATCTTAGCCCTCTTAAAGCATTAGCATCAGAAAAATTTTCTGAATTTAAAAAACTTGAATCGATTGATTTAGGTAGAAAAATACATGTCGAAATATCAACTGGTGATTTTGATTTAACAGATAAAAATCTGGGAAAAAATGACATTCTTGTTCTTACTAATGAAAAAATGGATTCTATTATCCGTCATGGGGCAGAATGGATAAACGATATCTCACTTGTAATCGCTGATGAAATTCATCTTCTTGGAGATCAAGATAGAGGACCTACTCTTGAAATTGTATTAACGAAATTGAAATTGTTAGAACAAAAACCTCAGATACTTGCCTTAAGTGCTACTGTGACAAATGCAGCTGATATTTCTTCATGGTTAGATTCTGAATTAGTAGAAAGTAACTGGAGACCTGTGCCCCTTTGGGAAGGAGTGTATGATCAGGGTGTCGTAACAATGCAAAATGGGAAAAAATTTGAAATAGAAACAAGCATGAGGGGACCACCTGTGGATCTTGGAATTGACTCACTGAAAAACGGTGGTCAGGCAATTTTGTTTGCAGAAACAAGGTCACGTTCTGCCTCACTTGCTGCAAAAGCGTCTGATGTTATAGGAAAAAGTCTTCCAGAGGATGAAAAAAAGGAACTAGGCAAGATATCGCAAAAAATTCTTGATGATAATGAACACACTGATCTGATCAAAAACTTAGCTACTCTGATAAAAAAAGGAGTTGCATTTCATCATGCAGGACTTAACCAGAATTGCCGTGAGACAATTGAATCTGAATTTAGAAGTGGAAAAATAAAATTAATTGCATCAACTCCTACATTAGCAGCAGGAGTAAATCTTCCAGCAAGACGTGTTATTATCTCTAACATAAACAGATATGACGCAAAATTTGGGGGAAATAAACCAATAAGTGTTCTAGAATACAAACAGCTTTGTGGTAGAGCTGGAAGGCCACAATATGATAGTTATGGGGAAGCAATAATTGTAGGAAATTAAAATCGTACAGAGCTAATTGATTACTACATTAACGGAATACCAGAACCCATAAAATCAAAATTAACTGATGATAAAGCACTAAGAACACACGTTCTTAGTTTGATATCCACAAACCCCGGAATAAAGAAAAATGAAATAATAGATTTTTTTTCAGAAACGTTGTCTGGTTCTCAAGACAGAAAATCTACAATAAAATTTAAAATCCAAATAACCTTAGATTATCTTGATCTAGAAAATCTAATAAAAGAAAAAGGCGATAGATTTGTGGCAACTGAATTTGGTAAAAAAACATCTATGTTATACATAGATCCACTCACTGCGGTTTACTTCAAAAAATCATTGCAAAAAATATCAAAACGAAAAAATCACACCCTTGGCTTTTTGCATCTTATTACAAGCTCAGAAGATTTCTTCCCCAAATTCTCACTACGAAACAAAGACTATGAAATGGTAGGAACGCTTCTTGAGAATAATGCTTCAGAATTAATTGAAAATATTTCAGAGTATAACTGCTCACGAAGCTTACTTGCAATACATGCTTGGATAAATGAATCAAGTGAGATCTTTCTTTCAGATAATTTAGGCATAGAATCAGGCGACATGCATAGAATGGTAGAAAATGCAGACTGGCTTGTACATTCATTATATGAGCTAGCAAAACTTGAAACTCGAGATGATATTTTAGATGAATTGAATATTATGCGACAAAGAATATCATATGGAATAAAAGAAGAACTTGTTGAATTAGTAAAGATACGTGGAATAGGAAGAATTCGTTCAAGAATTCTTTACAAAAACGGTATACAAAACCTGCATGATTTATCTGAAATTCCAGTTAAGAAACTAGCAAACATCGATAAAATAGGTCCTACTATTGCAGAAAACATAAAGATACAGCTACAAAAGGTAAGATGATGCTAGACAAAATCATTCTTGCTATACTAGTTTCAGCTATTGCTTTTTTTTCTGTTTACATAACAACTCCATTTCTAATAAAAGGATTAGAAAAAAGAAATCTTACAGTAAAAGATTACAATAGAGTTGGAGGTGCCATGGTGCCAAGACCTGGTGGTCCTTCTATACTTGTTGGAATTTTAGCATCTGAACTTACTTTGTATATTTTTTTCTCTACTACAGAAATACTGGCTATAATAATCACAACATCCCTTGCCTTTGTAGTAGGATTAATAGATGATCGAAAGGTTCTTGGTGGTTGGTTTAAGCCTGTTACACTTGCTATATCCGCGATTCCAATTATTTTACTTGGTACATATACACCGCATCTTTCGTTTCCGCTTTTTGGTGCTGTTAAGATTCCTGAGCTGTATATCGCACTAGTAATTTTCATGATCCCTGTAACTGGCAATACTATGAACTCAATTGATGTTCTCAATGGTGTGGCAAGTGGATTTATGACAATTGCAAGTTTTGCCCTTACCATATCTCTCTTCATAGTTCATAATTATGACATTGCACTTGCAAGTCTTCCATTAGGATTCGTTTCATTAGCATTTTACAAATATCATAAATTTCCAAGTAGAATCTTTCCAGGTGATTCTGGTGCACTTACTCTTGGTGCAATGTATGGAGTTTTAGCAATAGTTGGTCATGTGGAGATAATAGCTGCAGTAGCATTATTGCCAGCAGTGATAAACTCATTTCTATTTTTATCAAGTGTTAAACGTATAGTTGAACACAGGCAGATAAAATCAAACCCAGTTACTCACACTGATGACTTTAAGCTTATGGCTACAACCGATAAAGATGCCCCTATTACACTTGTAAGGTTAATTCTGGCAGGCGGACCAATGACAGAAAAACAAGTCGGGTTTGTAATCTTTAGGCTGGCAATTTTTTCTGCAGTACTTGCAATAATAACTGCCCTTATGATGGATGTAAAAATATGAAAGGAACTCAAATTTTTTTGTTTGTATTTGTAATGTGGATTCTGATTATTGTGGGAGGGGGATTGTTGATTTCAATCATTGCTCCTTTGACAATAAGTGGATATGGTAAATTTGATTCAATCTTGGACTCTGGAGCCAAAGCACTCATTGCAATGATATTGGTCGTTGCTTGGATTTTTATTCTTTCAAAAATAAAAAATTGGATCTTCCACAAACAAATAAAAAACTAACTACTTTCCCACTTTTTCTTCTTTTTATCATATTCTTCTCTAGAGTATTTGATTTTAGCAGGTATTCCTACTACTACAGTATCAGGAGGTACATCTTTTGTAACAACAGCTCCCATTGCAACAACACTATTCCTTCCCACGGTAACTCCAGCTTTTATTACGGCACGCGAGCCAATCACAGCACCATCTTCTATGGTGACGCCAATCATCTTTTTGCTTGCAGGGTATGGGTCATTTGTGAGAGCAGCAGCAGGACCAATGAAGACATTTTTCCCTATTCTTGAAAGAGGTGGGATGTAAACCATTCCCTCAATCATTGTATTTTCTCCTATCTTTACATTATAATCTACATGTGCAAGAGAACCAATTTTTACATTATCACCAATTTCTGTATTGTCGCCAACATATGCAAAATGCCATATTCTGACATTCTTTCCAATCTTTGCTTTTTCTGATACAAAGTTTGTTACCAAGGTTATCACAAGTGCCATGGTGATGCCTGTTTAATTATTTTTTCAGGCAACTTTGATTGATTTCTTTTTAGAAATTCAGTATCTTGATCCTTATTTCTCAACTCATCAGGCAACATTATTGGAATCTCTTCTATTATGGGATAAAATCTCGAACATTTTGAGCAATATATTGCACCTTCTATTACTATTTGTTCTTTTGAATTTGATTCAAAAATTTCCAGAGGAAAATGTTTGTCTATAGGACACGCCAACATCTCCATCATTTTTTTGTTCATTTAAGATCTAGATAAATTGGAGTTCCTTTTTGACTAGATAAAAGTGCTGCTTCTGCAACCTTTGTTGTATTTACAGCATGTTCCGGTTTTACTATTATTTTTTCTTTACCTTCCGATGCTGCAAGAAAATTTTTTATTTCTAAAAGAAGAGGTTCTACAACTTCTTTTCTTGGAATTTCTGTACCGTGATTGGTCTCAATCTTTACCTCTTGTGAAATAAAATCAGATGATATTATGGCATCACCACATACAGCGCTAAATTTTCTTACTCTTGTTGGAGTTATCCAATTTGAGGCAATAATTGCTACTTTGTTATCTCTGAAACCAAGCATTATGGTTGCAAAATCCTCATGTTCATGTCTTATCTTTCCTGATCTTGCAAATACAACTTCTGGAATATCATCAAAAAACCACATTGCTGTATCAATATCGTGCACCGAAGTATCATAAATTATTCCTACATCCTTTATATGGAGAGGCATTCGATTTTCACGATGGAATTCTAGCATTATGAGTTCTCCATATTTTTTTGATTTGACATACTCTTTTACCAAAGCAACTGCTGGATTGAATCTTTCAATATAACCACACGTCAAAACTACTTTGTTTTTTTCTGCAAGCCTTTGAAGTTCTTCCCCTTCATGAGAAAGATATGTCATAGGTTTTTCTACAAACACATTTTTCTTTTGTTCTAATAGTGTTTTTGCAATTTTAAAATGTGTAAAAGTTGGCGTACAAATAAAAGCACCATCAAATTTTTCTGAATTTAATAGTGTATCTAAAGATGAGTAATGATTTACAGAGTACTTTGCTCCAAATTCTTTTGCTCTGGTTGAATCTGCATCACAAACTGCACAAAGTGCACCCAATTGCGATAGAATTCTTGTATGGTTTTTACCCCACCCACCAGTGCCTATCTGAACAATTCTCAAATTAGTACACCGGAGTTATCCAGTTGAAGTATTTTTCATTTCTGCCTGTGACTATTTCTGAATATGTTGAACGTAATTGTTTTGCTATATTTCCAGCTTTTCCAATTCCAACCTTTTTACCGTCAACAGAAATAATGGGTGTAATTTCTGCAGCAGTACCTGTAAGAAAAACCTCATCTGATAGGTAAAGTTCAGTGCGTGAAACCTCTCTTTCTATAACTTCATATCCTAAATCCTGTGCAATTTTTATCACAGAATCTTTTGTTATTCCTTCAAGTGCGGATGAACTTGCTGGAGGGGTTATCAATTTATTGTTCCTTACAAGAAACACGTTTTCTCCTGGGGCCTCACTTACATTTCCCAATTGATCCAACATAATTGCTTCATCATATCCATTTCGTTTAGATTCTTGTGTTGCCAAAATTGAGTTTAGATAGTTTCCACCCATTTTAGCTAGGGGCGGTGTTGATATGTCATGAATTCGTCTCCAAGATGATACGCCAGCTTTTATTCCATTTTTGCTAAATAAATCACCAAAGGGGAACATCACTATAGCTGCATGTGTAGGCGCATTTTCTGTTACATGCAAGTTTATACCATATCTACCAACAAAATAAAATGGTCTTATGTAACATGATTGTTTTATTGCGTTTTTTTTACAGAGATTAATTATTGCACTAGCAATTTCCTTATTTGTAAATTTTAAAGAAATCGAATAAATTCTACCTGAATTTCTGAATCTTTTGATATGATCATCTAGTCTGAAAATGTAAAGATTTTTTGAATTCCAATACCCTCGAAGGCCTTCAAATACTGAAGTTCCATAATGTATTGCGTGCGTCATTACAGAAACCTTTGCTTCACTATCTTTCACAAATTTACCATCAAACCAAACAAATTCTGGACTAAAAGATTTCATATAAAACATCGAAGCTGTCTGTAATTAATCTATTTCTACCAGAAACCATTACTTGGAAATTTCATTCCAAGAACTCTATAGGTACAATCCTCCGAGGCGGCATATTTTTTTACAACATCCCAGTTCTCTCTAATTATCTTTACAACTTCTGGTGGAACATAAT
>JBOGQR010000016.1:0-18490 GCA_050749225.1 Nitrosopumilaceae archaeon
CTTTTAACAAGTATTGTATGAAAGTCTGATAACTCTTCAATATCCAGATATCTTTTGTTTCTTGCCAAAAATCCATCAAAGAAAACTCCTGAGATATATCCAACATACAAGCCAAATGCAAAGTCTTCTAATGATGTTACTTCTGCAGCAAATCCATTTGATTCCGCTAAAACTACCTTGGGATAATCAAGTGCATATACGATAGCATCGTTAAGATTTTTTTCCTCAATCACATCTAGTCCCATACAAAGACCGAGATTTGCAAATATTTAGGATTTCTGTATGCTTTGTTCGTTTATAAATAGGTCATTACAAAAAAATCTACATGGGCGGAGCAAAGAAAAAATCCCCGGCACAAGCTGAAAAGTCGCAAACAGCTGAAGCTGCAAAGAAAGAAGGGCCAAAGAAAGGGGAGAAGAAAGATCAGAAATCAAAAACTAACATCTCTGTAATAATTGATGAGAATCAAGCAATGAATTTCATTAAAAACTCCAAAGTTTTCACCGTACAAGAAGTATCAAGACAAACAGGAGTAAAGATTTCTACTGCAAACGCCTTTTTACTGAATCTATTAAAAAAAGGATCAGTTAAAAGAATAAGTGGTCATAGTGGACATCACATATATCAGCCTGCCTGAGTTATCAAAAACACATCTCCGGGTTTTACTTCATTAAGCGCATCAATGTTTGATGTTATCTTTCCTATGAGCGTCATTGATTTTGTAGATTCAAAATCATTTACAAAAAAACAGATAGACCCATTTGTCGCCATAAAAGCAACATCACCTTTTTTGAATTGAGTTCGCAGTTTTTCCCCGCCTGTGTTTACTCTAGTTTCCATGTATGCAAAGCTGGTTCCCATCATGTGGGCATTTCCCTCTAATGGTACCGATCTGGTAAGATTGCCAACTGTTTTTGGTGCAAGGTGACGTTTTAACTCAAAATTCAATTCTGACTTGCCCTTTATCTTCAAAACTGCCTCTATTTTTGAAACTGATCCTGTGCTCATTTTTCAAGAGGAGGATTATGAATTATATAACGTTTGTTTAGACAGTTGATTAATGTCCGATGAACCTGAGGAAATTATTCCAGATACTGAGGAAGTTCCAGCAGAGCCAGAAGAAGTAGAACCAGTAGTAGAGGTTGTAGAAACTGTTGAAGCTGAGGTTACTGAAGAAGATGGAGAAAAGGTAATAGTAAAAAAAGAAAAAAAGGCAAAAAAGGGTGATCTTTCTCCAGAAGAACTAGCAGAGCAAGAACGATTACAAAAAATTATTGATGCAAGAGAGATAATTGAGATAGATCCGATTCACGAAGCTATAGAATATGAAACTACCACTAAAGGCAAGATAATGATAGGTCCGCCTACACTGACTCGCTTTGAAAAAGCCAGAATTTTGGGTGCAAGAGCTTTACAACTATCGCTTGGTGCGCCTCCATTCATATCCATTCCAAAAGAAGTTGCAACTTCACTTGATCTAGCTTATACCGAACTTGAAAAGCGTGTTATTCCAATCACTATAAGGAGAGTATTGCCAAATGGTGATTTCCAGAACATATCTATCGATCTTTTTAACTAATGAATGAATCATCGATAAGACTTAAATGAAATGTATAATTTTTGGTGATGTGATTGAGTTTATTGAGTGAAGCAAAAAAAGAGGAAACTCAACTTATTGGTAAACCTTCCTTTTCAAACGAAGGAAAGGTATTGGTAATAAGGGAAGAGCCGGTAATGGAGTGCGCACTTGACGTGTTGATGGATCTTGGAAATTCTGGTCAAATCACACTAGTAGCTAAAGGTAATGCAATTCCTACTGCAGTAGCAGTAGCTAATATTGTAACAGAAAACATGATGAAAGGAAATTCAAAAATTGTTGATGTTTCAGTAGATAGTGAAAATGGATCAGGTAAATACGGGATGACTTTGATTTCTACTATAAAAATAATAATCGCTAAAACAAACTAAAACGAAGTTCCAGGTCCCTTTAGCAGCATATTTTCACATTCTTTGCATATGGCTTCATCAATGTTTGTCTCTAAATTATGATGAATGTCGCATATTAACAAACTAGATTTTATGTAATTGCAAAGGCCGATGAATTTTGAAAGACTAGCTGGTGTATATGCCATGTTTGACGCAAGATTGCTAGAGATATCATTAATCATCTCTGATACTTCCTTTACCTCAAGAAGCTTGTTTATGAGAACTGGGTCTCCTCTAGTTCCTCTCACATAGTTGCTTATTGCAGCCTGTGTTACACCTAAGAGCTTAGACACCTCTTCCTCTCCTATGTTGTGCTCTTCAATGAGTTTTTTTGCAAGTATGGCACGTAACGCAGGTATCAATGTCTTTGTTTCAATTTCTGCCGGAAGTAGCATGACAAATTTGGTTCTGTAAAATATTTAAAGCTAATCTTATTTGCCAAGATACCTTATTTTAGTGAGAAATTCAAATCTTGAATGTTGCAAGAAATTTGTTCAAATCTTCACAAACTGCTCTCTATAGCAGTAAGTGATTGCAAGTCAGAAAGTATCGCATTATCGGGAGGATTGGATAGCTCAATTTTGGCTTTCTGTCTAAATGATAAAAAAATTAATGCGTTTACTACTATTGCCAAGGATTTTGTTTCTACAGATTTGGTATATTCGCAACTAGTAGCAAAACAAACTGGATTGTCATTGGAGGTACAAACTGCATCAATCGAACAATTACTGTATGCAATTGACAAAACAATAAAAATTCTCAAAGTCTTTAATCCTATAGAAATTCGTAATGCCATTGTCATGTTTTTGACAATTAGTATGGTAAAGGAAAGAGGATATTCTAGTATAATCACAGGAGATGGAGCCGATGAACTTTTTGCGGGCTATAGGTTCTTTCAAAAAATGACACCTCTAGAATTACAAAAGGATTTGGAAAGAATATGGCAGGTAATGCACTTTCCCACTAAAACAATTGCTGATTCTATTGGAGTTGATGTTGAAATGCCATTTCTTAATGATTCTGTTGTTAAATATGCAAAGTCAATACCAGCAGATCTTAAAGTGCATGAAGAAAAAGGTAAAAAATTTGGAAAGTGGATTCTAAGAAAGTCGTTCGAAAAAGTAATTCCCAAAGAAATAGTTTGGAGAGAAAAATCAGCCATGCAAGATGGCTCTGGAACGTCAGGTCTGACATCCTTTTTCAGCAATCTTATTTCTGATTCTGTGTTTAAGGACAAACTCTTACTTTATCTTGAAGCTGAAAAAGTAAGACTGGGGACAAAAGAGTCTCTTTATTATTATGAGATATATCGCAAGTATTATGATCCACCTGTCTTTTTAGGAGTATCAAAATCTAGGTGTCCGGAATGTAATGGTGTTATTCCAACAGATGCGCACTTTTGTCGCATGTGTGGAAGTTTTCCTATCTAGTCTTTTTTCCACTTGTTTGGTTTTTTAACAAAGATGCGTTTGCATCCATGGCAACAAAAGTAGTATTTTTTTCCTTTGTGTTCATGTACTAATGCCAGGCTCTCGTCAAGCTCAATTCCGCAAACAGGGTCTACCGGCATATGTCCACTCGATTATCTTTTCTATTTAAAACTTACAGTTGATATCATAATGTGAAATTAGCTGAGACAACTATGAAGATAGTTTCTTGATTGTATCTGTAAATTCTGCATTTGATAATGGTTCGATTTTAACTAATTCAAGATTCTCATTGACATGGTCTACAGTTTTCTGTCCTACAAGTGGAGCTATTATTCCCGGTGTAGATCTTACAAATTGCAATGCTCTATGTGATGGTTTCGGTAGATTTCCAAATTCTGGTATTGTATTTGGTTTGAGAAGTTTTGCTTGCATAAGAGGAACACTTGCAAAAACTCCAATTCCTAAATTTATTGCAGTTTCTAATATTGATGCGTCAGAACCATCTAATATTTGATTTTTCAAAATTAAAGCTTGATCAAGATACATGTTGTAAGGTAGTTGAATAAATCTAAAGCCATGTTCGTTTCCCCACGCCTCTTTTGCAAGTCTAGTTACATCTGATAGTAAGACGTGCTGTGGATGCTCATTTGGTACTCTAAAGCAATCCCAAGTTGCCATACCATAATATCTGATACTGCCACTTTTTCTTTGCTTTTCATAAAATTCGAAAACATCTTTTAATTTCTTCATAAATTCTTCTTTTGAAATGTCTTGGAGCTGACCTTCTGTTGCGTTGTGAAGATAAATCAGATCAACACACTCCAGTCCTAAATTCTTCAAACTTTGATTGAGTTGTTGCTCTAGATATGGTATTGTCATACAATGGTATCCAGAAGAAATATCGTTTGATTTGATTATACCGGGTTTAACTAGCGTATTGTGAATGTATTGCCAAAATTCTTCATTGACATCACCATCATTTGTCACATAGCCATTTTTTGTACTAATAAATAATTCTTCTCGCTTGGCTTTTCCTTCTTCTAATAGTTCTGACACTGCACTGCCTACTGATCTTTCTGCCTTTTGAGAACGATAGTTTATTGCAGTATCAATTACATTTATTGCAGAAAGAACTGATTTTTTGATGGCCTCCTTTACGAGGTTGTCTGTTACATTATCAACATTTCCTAGATATGTTCCAATACCTATTGAAGAAAGAGTCAATCCATTAAATAATCTAAAATGGTTTTTTGCAGCAAATTGATTCCTTTTTGCAAAATTCAAAGTACCTTCCGGTGTTGCATAGCCTGTAATCATGACGTATCTTTTCTCATGCTTGATTTAATTGTAATGTGTTTTATTTTGATAAAAAAACAAAACTTAGGACTAGTAGCAGTCCAGTTATTCTACTATATGATACAAATGAGCCCATTGTTGGAACAATTTTATCAACATCATCAAAATTTTGTTTCAAGCTCAATCCTGATTTCATTAATAACGGAATTGTAACTAAGGTTATCAGAGAAATAATTGGAAATACATGTGTGACTACTCCTGATATTATGGCGCCATATGCAATAGCTGGGAAAATCCATACTGCACTAGATGCCTTTTTTTTACCTAAAATTATGACTAGCGTTTTTCTACCACCAGCTTTGTCGGCATCAAAATCAGGAAATGAATTGACAAATAATACTAGAGAGGATAAAACTCCGACAACAATTCCGCCAAGTATGGGTTCTGCAATAATATGAGACGTTTGGATAAAAAATGTGCCAAGTACAATCATGGTGCCCTTTATGGCTACAAAAATTTCGCCTAATCCAGAATCAACAATTCTTGTGGAATAAAAGTAAATGGAAATTATGGCAAAGGCAAGAATAATTGCAACGGTTATTCCTTTTTCAAAAATAAAATATCCTCCTACAGCAGAACCTATGATTAGAAAAATTATGCCAGCTTTGTAAACATCGTTTGGTTTTAGTAGTCCCTCTGGCAATACGCCTGTGCCTCCACTGAATTTGGTTCGTTGTGTTTTTGTATCTATGTGACGCTTGAAATCCCAATAATCATTAAGCAAATCTACGCTTGCATGTAACGCCAAAACTCCAATAAATGTCAAAATACCGTATGTGATGTCTATGGTTTGGTTTTGCCACCAACTTATGGCAAGACCAAGACAAATTGCAATTACTGATGCAAGAAGAAATTTTACTCTGATTACTCTAAACCAACTAGATAGCATTTACACTAAAGACTCGTCACTTACACTGAGAGGTTTTCTTCCCATGAATCCTTCATCTTTTCCATGCCAGAATTTGATTTCCGTTTCTCCCTCTTTCCAACAAAGCCAAACTTCTTCTTCAAACCTTTGCGATGGAAAGTCTAACAAACCTTCATCTATGCTTTTAATCATCACGCCCATCTTCTCTAAATCCTCAATGGATTTGTAAAAATTGGATAATGCTGAATTAAGTTCCTGTTTTTTTATTACATAATCTTGAAAACTTGACATGTATTTTGGATTGTTTTCCATCTCGCTTTGAATTTGGAAAACATCGTTTTTCATATTAAGAATATTTTTGAACTTTTTAATGACAACTGGAAGAATCTCATTTGCATCTTTTATAGTAAAATATGAAAACATTAGTAAATTACGAAATGACCTAGTTAAAAGTATATGCCGTTTTGTAATTATTTTTTAGATCAAATCGATGATATTATTTCTGCAATCATTCTTGATGCCAAGTGGGATGTTCTATCCTTGACATCATACTCTGGACAAACCTCCATTATGTCTATGCCAATTGCCTTTTTTGCAAGTGATTTGAGTAGGTACAGAGCTTCAGTATTGCGCAAACCCATTGGAACTGGAACCGATACTCCAGGTGCATAAGCAGGATCTATTGCATCCATATCAAAAGATACATACACATTTTTTCCAATCTTGTTCATTATTGCTTTTTCAGTTTCCACTATCCCATTTTTTACTATGTCTAGTGGAGTAATCACAGTAATATTATATTTTTTTAGATTTTCAATTTCTTCCTGTTCTGGAGTTCTAATGCCAATCTGTATGCTAGATTTTAGATCAATGTAAGATAATGAATCATAAAAGACAGAACCATAATAATTTTGAGTAGAGCCAATAAAATCAGGGTGGGCATCAAAATAAATCAACGAAACAGGGCCTAGTTTTTTTGAAATCGATTTTATTATTTCTGATGAAATAGAATGGTCTCCGCCTATTGATATTGGAATTTTAGATTTTGAAATTACGTTACTGATTACATTTTCTATTTCAGTTTTTTTCACATTACCATAGTCGTAAATTTTCTTTTTTATTCCTAAAATTGGCAATCCTAAAGATGTCTGACCATCTCTGGTGTATGTATCTCGTGTGCAAGAAATTTCGCGAATCTTGTCTGGCGCCTCAGACGATCCTTTTCTTAGTGCATGTGATTTTGATTCATCTTGGATCCCTATTATGACAACATTTGCATCCTCAAAATTATCTGTGTTTGCCCAACAAATCTTCACTTGTATACTTGGAATAAGTAATTATAAAAAATTTTGAATATTCAGTATACTAATGAATCAGTATATGTATCAATGATACTTTTAATTTAAATATAATAACCATAATTTTTCCACATGAACGAGAATGCCAAAATTGTAACAATAGCAAGCATCTCAGTAGCTGCCATCATTATTTCTTTGATAGCAGTCGCATTGCCTGTTAGAAATATACAAGAAAATGATCAAACTGCTTATACTGGTGTAAAAAGAGAATTTTGGTTATTTAACAGTGATATACCTGATTTCAATGATACGAAAATGGGTATGCCACATGATGTGTTTAGTATGCCTGTGATTTCTGCTCTAAAAGGGGATACTATAGTGATTCACTTTTTTAACACTGAAGAGGCAGGTGGTGACCACCATTCCTTTACCATCTTGGACAAAGCGTATGATATCAACGTAGAACTAAGTCCGGGTGAAAAT
Organism: Nitrosopumilaceae archaeon; assembly: GCA_050749225.1. Lineage (GTDB taxonomy): Archaea > Thermoproteota > Nitrososphaeria > Nitrososphaerales > Nitrosopumilaceae > TA-20. The sequence continues at coordinate 7,422 of JBOGQR010000016.1, forward strand.
AAAACAATAACATTTGATGCAAATACGACCGGCGTGTTCACTTATTATTGTACATTTCATCAGCCAACTATGCGAGGACAACTCGTAGTAGAATTGTCACATTCTCCTTAACTTACGTCGCCAGCAATAATCCTTCGAGTTTTTCCTTTGTTTAAAATGACAAGCGCACCATCATTATCTACTCTGAGTGCTTTTCCTCTCAATATTTCATTTGGTAATGTGATCGCAATTGATTTTCCTATTGTTGATGATCGCCTAGTCCACTCTTGGATGAAAAATTCTGGTTCCTTTTTTAGTGAAATCTGATAAAGTCTTTCAAGTTCTAAAAGAAATCTTTGAACAAGTTTTATAGGATTCATGTTTTCATTTTTCTTAAGAAGTGTTGTAACGCCATAATAATTTGCAGTATGTCTGATCATTTTTTCAATTTCTATAGGATTAATTTTGAAATTAATTCCAATACCAAGTACCAAATAATCAATTTTGCCCGATTCTATAGAGGCATCAATCAATATACCCGCAACTTTTTTATCATTAACAGTCACATCGTTGGGCCATTTTAATTTCGGTTTAATTTTAAAAATTTTTTCAATTGTAATTGCAAGGGCAAGAGAGGCAATAAGAGAAAACAGTGTAGACACTGAGATCTCAAACTCTGGATGCAAAATCAATGATAGCCAAATACCGCCACTTGGAGAAACCCACTTTCTATCTAGTCTTCCTCTTCCATGCGTCTGTTTTTGTGAAATCACGAGTGTCCCACTTTCTATTTTTTTTGAGGCAAGTTCAATTGCAAAATTTTGTGTAGAATCAAGTATGTCAAAATAGTAAATTCTTTTACCCAAGAATTTTGTTTCAAGACCATCGCTTATTTCCCAAGGAAGAAGCAAATCTGTAATTTTGATTAATTTGTATCCTGATTTTGGTTTTGAATCTATTTTATATCCTAATGATTGCAGTTTTTTGATATGTTTCCAAACTGCAGCACGACTTAGCTTTAGAGAATCACTCAAATCTTGACCTGATAGGTATTCTGATTTGTGAGACTTGAGTAAAGTAACTATCTTGACAAGCGAAGTATTATCAAATGAAGTATACACACAATACTCAAGACAGTAGTGGGTAATTATTGTTATATTCTTGTTATTCTTTTAATAAATTCTGTATTTTTTCTTCAAGAAACTCATTTTGACCAAAGGTTACATCGCGCAATATTCCTTTTTTATCTATGAGAATGGAAGACGGAGTTCCCCTTAATGCATATTCCTCGAAAGTCTCTGCTGAATATTCTTTACTTTTTAGATATTGTTTTATTTTTTCAATTATCTCTGCCTTGTAAGGCTCATCAAATGAATTAAAATCAGGAACATTAGCATCTATGAAACCGGATATTCGTTCTTGATTTGCTGCTCCTGTTTCTTTTACTAGTGAATCCATTCCAACGGGGAACGGAATTTTATATGGTAATTTATTCTCAAGTACCAAGTGACCGTATTGTCCAAGTGCCTTGAGAGTTTCTCCGATTACTTCTCCTTTTGAAAGTAAAAGTTCCAAGTTTTGTAATGTGTTTTTATCATAATCCTCAAAAGCTGTTGCCATTCCAAGAACAATCAATCCTTCTTTACGATACTTACTGTAAATATCAATAGCTTGAGGAACTCCATATAGAAAACAACCTGGGCAATTGACCTGGAAAACTTCTACAAGTATTACATTGTCTTTTTCCTTATCGATGTTTGTTGGTAGTCCCTGTACCCAATTGGAAATTCTAAGATTAGGAGCTTTGACACCTATTTTTGCAACCATAAAGTAATTCTTAGATCTGATATCATTTTAAAAAGTATCTATTTGTTTTGAAAATGACATTTACCAAGTACCAAAAGTTACGCAATTCTTTTATATGGCTTGGCAATAGTCAGGTTAATGTCGTCTAAGTTAATGTTAGCAGTGTTTGTTACAGCAGTACTTATGACATCAATTGCAGCAGTTACAATTCCTGCCGCAAGCGCTCTTACAAGCCGAAGCAGCTTCAACGATAACCACTATACGGCTAACTATCCAGGAGGCCCAAGAATTTGTGGTGATCACATGTGTGCACCAGGCGAGTATGACAAAATGCAAGAAGCTCTTGCTCAAGCACAGATGAAAGGTAAGACTGGTACATCAACACCACAAGGAAACATGACACAAGGAAATATGCCACAAATGCAGAACAAGTTGGCATCTTCTGATTGTCAGAAAGTGCAGGCTGCTCTTACTGATGCACAGGTAAATGCTGATAAAGCTGCAAAAGTAATGGCTGCGCTTGGTTGTAGTTAAAAAGTAATAACCTCTTTTCTTTTTATGATTGATCTTTGTATAAGGTAACTTTTAGTATGTGTTGTTTTTTGATTTTAGATGGTTATTATTCTGTCTGTTAATACGATCGAGATTTTTTCATTCTAACTTTAATTTTTAATTACTAATCTTTAGAATTTGGCATATTTTAAAAATTCACGTCAAAACCGCTCATATCGCCTGGGCCTCCATCTCCGTGACCCATATAGCCTCCGCTATAATCAGAACCTCCTGCATCATGTCCAGCATCTGACATTTGTGCATCTCCGTACATTTGAGTATCAGGAATAAAGCTAGACATGGCCATGCCCATAAAACCCATCATAGTGCTAAACATCATCATGTCCATTATTCCTAAAAACATCATTGAAGGAATAACTGAACGATTGTCATCCATGTGTTGTTGCAATTTTTGCTTATCTCCACTCTTCCAAATAGTTACCATGCTGTTCCAATTTTTTTCAAGCTCGAACTTTCTTTCCTCCAATTCCTTGCTGCCTTTTTCAGTTAAGTTCAACTCCTTTTTAGGACCAAAGAATCTATTTTTTTCAGCAAGAACAACCAGTCCTCTATTTTCTAATCGTTGAAGTGTATCTGTAAGTTCATTATTGGAAATTTTTGTAACTTTGGCAATTTTATCAAATTTTTTAGCACCTTTAGATATGGCACTTAGAATTATGACATCGTTTGGTTCTTGTTCCACTTTTGTTTTTTAAATAAATCTCCCTATAAATTGTTCTTCGACAAGATATTAAACCAATTAATTGTAAGTATAGTGTGGAAAAAGATAACCATACTGATGAACAGATAAAAAAATTCTATGAACTAAAAAATATCGCAGTGGTTGGAATGTCAAAAAATCCTGAAAAAGCAGCACATTATGTACCAAAATATCTTGCTGAAAAAGGATACAATATAATCCCAGTAAATCCTACCACAAATGAAATTTTGGGTAAAAAATGCTACTCTGAACTTTCTGATATACCTGAATATGTTGACATTGTTGATGTGTTTAGACCATCAGAACAAGTTATGCCTGTAATTAATGAGGCCATAAAACTAAAGCCAAAAGTAATATGGTTGCAAGAAGGAATACACAACATTGAAGCTGAATCTCTAGCACAAAAAGCTGGAATTGAAGTTATTTTTAATAGATGCATGTTAGCAGAACATCAGAGACTCTTTTAAGGCATGTCTGAAATTCCTTTTGCTGAATTTTATGAATCTCTTGTTAAATTGGCAAAATCATTCGAAGAAAAAAACTTGCTAGTAAAAATTCAACCAGACTTGGAAGCAAACATAATCAGAATATATGGTGAAAAAACTGATTCTCTAGCTCTTGCCAAGACAGGATTAGAAGGAATCTCTGAACTTGCATATGCTACAGCAGAACATCACCCATATTGGAATCTAATATTCAATTCATCACAGATATTGAAAATTGTGCTTGAAAAATGGGATGACGATTTAACAAAGGAAGAACTTGATGAAATCTCATGGAATGCAGATGAAATCAAGAATACTGCTAAAAAACCTGAAGAAAAATAAATATTTTCTAACTTAGGTTTTCTTCGGCAGAGATAAATATTCAAATTTCTGTGATCAAGTCATGCCAATTCGAATTGGCCTTATTGGTAAGACCAATACCGGTAAGACTACATTTTTTAATGCGGCAACTCTTTCCCATTCTGAAATCTCTACTTATCCTTTTACAACAAAAAAACCAGAAAGAGCTATGGGTAATGCAATAACTCCTTGTGTTCACACCGAATTTAATGTTCAAGATGAACCGCAAAATTCAAAATGCTTGGATGGTTGGCGCTTTATTCCTGTTGAGCTAATAGACCTTCCTGGTTTGATAAAAGATGCTTGGGCTGGAAAAGGCCTCGGTAATCAATTTCTATCAGTTGCAACTCAATCTGATGCATTATTGCATATTGTTGATGTTTCAGGAAGTGTTGATGCCTCTGGAAAGATTACAGATGTAGGAAACGGCGATCCCATTGCTGATGTTTCTGACATTGAAGAAGAATTGATAATGTGGTACCTTAAACTTCTTGAGGGTAACAGAGATAAAATTTCAAAATTAATTCATTCAGAAACAGAACCATTGACTGCCTTGGCAGATGTATTTCGGGGAATTGGAGTAAAAGAAAGTCATGTAAAAGAAACACTAAAGATAACTGGTCTAGAAAACAAGGATTTTGATAATTTTGACATGCATGATAGTAAAAAATTTGCCGCGCGCTTACGTCATGTCTCTAAACCAACTTTGATAGTTGCAAACAAGATTGACTTGCCAGGCGCAGACAAAAACTTTGATAGATTACGAGAAAAATACGTTGACACGATAATTATTCCTGCCAGTGCAGATAGTGAGCTTTCTTTACGAAGGGCAGAACAAAAGGGCCTCATAAAATACATCCCAGGTTCAGAGCAATTTGAAATTCTACACAAAAATGAATTAAACGAAAAACAACTAGAGGCACTGGATTTCATAACGCAAGGTATACTTGGTGAATACATGCGAACAGGTGTTCAGTTTGCAATTAATGTAACTGTCTTCAAGTTGTTAAAAATGAATTCGATATACCCTGTGGCAAATCCTGAAAAACTATCTGATAAAAAAGGAAGAATATTGCCAGATCTTATCTTAATGAAAGATGGATCTACAGTAGAAGATTTGGCAAAGGAGATACATTCTGATTTGACAAAAGGACTTTTGTATGCAAAAGATGTAAGATATGGAGTAAGGTTGCCTACTGGTTATCAATTACGTGACAGGGACGTGGTATCACTTGTCAGCGCAATGACAAAAAAATCCTAACTTTCCATATGTATCTTTTCTTGTTTTAACAAAAGAGTTCTGGTCTTGTGATCAATTAACACAATGCCCATATCAGATATCTGTTTTCTAACCTCGTCAGCTTTTTGATATTGTTTTTGTTCTCTGTACAGATTTCGTTTCTTAATTAGGTCTTCAACAACAATTTTTTCTTGGTCGGTGATCTCTGTAATTTTTAACCCTAAAACCTCTAACATCATTTTGAAAATAGGCAGAACTGCATTAGAAATGGTTCTAGTAATGCTTTCTAATGCGGCAAGATTGTTCAATTCTTTTATGAATTTAAAAAATATGACAAGTGCCAATGGTGTGTTAAAATCTGATTTTAATGCATCATCGAATTCTTTTTTAATATTTTTTGTCAAATCCTCAAAAAATTTAAGCCTATTTTGTGTATCTTGTTTTTCTTGAGCCTCAATTAACTCAAAATAACAGTTTTCAACTTGGCGCCATTTTATTATGGTCTCTTTAAGGGCATCTTCTGAGTAATCGATTGGTTTAGAATAATGTCCTGAAAGACAAAATAACCTAACTATGTTTGGCCCCCAATTTTTTAAGACATGCTCAATTGACTTTGTGTTGCCTAGTGATTTTGACATTTTTTCACCATTTATTGTTACCATGCCTGCATGCATCCAGATTTTAGCAAAATTTTTTCCAGTGTGTGATTCAGATTGTGCAATCTCATTTTCATGATGAGGAAAAATGAGATCTCTGCCTCCACCATGAATTTCAAAATTCTCACCCAGGTATTTGAGGCTCATAGCGGAGCATTCGATGTGCCAACCAGGCCTCCCATCTCCCCATGGGCTTTGCCACCTTGGCTCGTCACCTGTAAACTTCCACAACGCAAAATCCAAGGGATCATTTTTTGTTTCATCTATTTCAATTCTTGCTCCTGAAACTAGATCCTCTGTCTTTTTCTTTGAGAGTTTTCCATATTCTTTGAACTTTGATACAGAAAAATATACGCCATTTTTTGATACATATGCAAAATTTTTCTCTATAAGACTCTTGATTAATTGTATCATTTCTTGTATGTGGTCTGTTGCTTTTGGATAATTGTCAGCTCTTTTGATATTTAGTCTATCAAAATCCTCAAAATATCGCATAATGAACTTTGAACTAAGTTCTAACGGTGGAATGTTTTCTTGTTTTGCACGATTTATTATTTTATCATCTACATCTGTAAAATTTTGGATGAATTTGACTTTGATTCCCTGTGATTCTATGAATCTTCTTAGGGTATCGAACACTATGATAGTTCTTGCATGACCTATGTGGCTTTCATCATATACGGTAACACCGCAAACGTAAATTCTAACAATTCCTGATATATCTAACTCTTCTTCTTTTGTTGTCAGGGTATCAAAAATTTTCAAATTAAATCACATGTATTTTATATCTGGCAAATCTTTGGTGTTATTCTCTTGTGTTCGTTATTTTTGTACATTTTGTAGATTTTATCAACAGCTAAATTATCAATGCCAGTAAGGTTAACCGTCTCCTGAATTGAAAGATTTTTGTCAAACATACAATGAAGAATGGTATCCACCTCTTCATAATTTAGACCAATTTCAGCTTCGGCAACATGTCCCTCCCAAAGACCAGGGCTGCTTTTCTTTGATATTATGGAATCTGAGATCCCAAGAAATTTTGCAAATTGTCTGATCTGAGTTTTGTAAAGTGATGCTATAGGTAACAAATCAGATGCACCATCTCCAAATTTTGTAAAATACCCTATGAGAAATTCGCTTTTATCACTAGAACCCAGTACGAGATATTTTCTAGCATTTGCATAATAGTACAAAATATTTGCTCTAATTCGTGCGCTAAGATTTCCAAATGAGAATGGATTTGGTTCTAAATACCTTGAATATTCTTTATTGATAAAGCCAATCTCAATTAATTTGTATTCGATACCTAACTTGTCTACAAGTTTGATTGCGTCCTCTGTATCAATTTTAGGTGTAGCTTTAGAATCTGGCATTATAAGTGCAAGTGATTTGTCTTTGAGAAATTTTGAGCATAATACTGCAATAACAGCTGAATCTATTCCTCCACTTAAACCAAAAACTACCCCTAATGCATGTCTTTGAGATATCTCTTCTACAAGAAATGTCCCGATTTTATTTTGTATGAAATCATAGTCTTGTTTTCTAATTTCTTCTAAGATGTTCTGATTCAATAATTTTTAAACTGAGATTACGGAATTAAACTTATCATACATCTATGTAAATGCCGTCGTTTTTTGCTTCTACATTGTAAGTTTTTAGCTTGACTCCTTTGATGTAGTCTTGTAATTCTCCTGTTTTGATGTTATAATGCCAAAAATGTAATGGGCATTCGACTATATCTCCTTCTAATTTTCCAGGTGCAATTGAACCATCTTGATGAACACATATGGAATCTAGTGCATGAAATCCATCTTGGTTGAAGATCGCTATGCGTTTTCCATCTACTAGAAACTCCTTGCCTTTTCCTAGTGCAATGTCATTTTTTTCTGCAACTTTTTTCCATGCCATTAATCTAAAACAAAATTTTGATCAATATTTAGATTGTTATTGTGATACTATTTTATAATCCTGATTTTGACTCCTTGATATGGGTAAAGTAAAGGATCCAAGTCTTGCAGAACAAGGTAAGACATCATACGAATGGGCTAAAGACCACATGAAAATTCTTACAAATACGGTTAATCGTCTCAAGCGATCACAACCATTGCGAGGTATTAGACTTGGTATTTGTTTACACATTACAAAAGAGACTTCGGTATTGATTATGGGTGCAAAAGAACTTGGAGCAGATGTAAGTGTATGTAGTGCAAATCCGCTTTCTACACAAGATGATATTGCTGCTTTTCTTGATGAAAATGGAATTAACATTTATGCTTGGGAAGGTCAAACCACAGAAGAATATGATTGGTGCATTGAACAAATGCTCAGTCACAAACCTCAAATTCTAACCGATGATGGCTCTGACTGTCACAGCAAAGTCCACGGTGACTCCAAGTTTTCCTCTCTAAAAATAATGGGTGGAACTGAAGAAACTACAACCGGTGTTATTAGACTAAAAGCCTTGGCAAATCAGAAAAAACTCAGATATCCAGTTATTGCAGTAAATGATGCATACACAAAACACATGTTTGATAATAGATATGGAACTGGTCAGAGTACACTTGATGGCTATTTTAGATCTATGAATTTGCTTTTTGCAGGAAAACGCGTTGTTGTAGCTGGATATGGATGGGTAGGAAGAGGTGTAGCATCAAGAGCACATGGAATGGGCTCCAAAGTTTTTGTTACAGAAGTAGACGCAGTTAGAGCCTTAGAAGCTCACATGGATGGTTACGAAGTACTTCCAATGATGGAAGCTGCAAAAATTGGTGATATTTTTATCACTGCCACAGGACAAACAGGAGTGATAAGAAAGGAACACATTTTAAAAATGAAGGAAGGGGCAGTGATGGGAAATGTTGGTCACTTTGATGTTGAAGTAGATGCACACTTTTTACTTGATGAGTCAAAATCCGTTAAACAAGTTCGACCTCATCTTGATGAATGCATTTTGAAAAATGGAAAACGTGTTTATCTTATAGGGAAAGGCAGGATTGCGAATTTAGTTGCAGCAGAAGGACATCCTCCAGAGGTAATGGCGCAATCATTTTCAAATCAACTTCTTTCCATGATATACATAGCAAAAAATCATAAAAAAATTGGAAAGAAGGTAATAACTGTTCCACAAGAGATAGATAAGCAAATTGCCATTGATGCCCTAAATGCAATGGATGTAAAAATTGACAAGCCAACCCCAGCTCAGATAAAATATGCTAAGAGTTGGGGATAGCTTAAATTCGCCTCACACTTTACACATCTAATGAGTAATAAGGCAATAATTACTAGCGCACTCCCGTACGCAAATGGCGAGATTCATCTTGGACATGTTGCATCTACGTATTTACCTGCTGATATTACGACACGCTTTCTAAAGCTAAACGGAGTTGAAGCTTACTACATCTGTGCATCTGATGATTATGGTACACCAATCCTAATCCAGTCGGAAAGAGAACAAAAAGATCCGCAAGAATATGTTAAATTCTGGAACAAACGTGATTATGAGGATTTTACTGCACTTGGAATAAACTTTGATTTTTTTTACAGGACCAGCTCTCCTGAAAATGTAGCATTTGTTCAGGATGTCTTTAAAAAATTACTTGCAAATGGACACATATATGAAAAAGAAATTATCCAGTTTTATTGTAAATTCGACAAAAAATTCTTACCAGACAGATATGTGATTGGAACATGTCCATATTGCAAAGCTGAAGATCAATATTCTGATCTTTGTGAAAAATGCAGTAGAGTTCCAGAAGAGATAGAAAATCCACATTGTTCAATATGTAAAAATACTCCGATCAAAGAAAAGACAAAACATTACTTTTTCAAGCTGACAAATTTTGTAAAAGAGCTAAACCAATGGTTAGAAGAAGACTCGTACCTTCAAAAAGATGTCAAAAAATACGTTCAAAATTGGATTAAAGACGGACTTGCAGACTGGGACATAACACGAGACATACACTGGGGAGTGCCAATTCCACTTCCTGAGGCAGAAGGTAAGGTGTTTTATGGCTGGTTTGATAATCATCTCGCATACATTTCTTCTACAATAAAATTTCTTACTGATAAGGGAATTGATGGAAAACAATTTTGGAACTCTGCAGACATTTATCATTTTATTGGAAAAGACATTGTATATCACCACTATCTGTTTTTACCTGCAATGAGACTTGGAATAAAAAAAGAGTACAAGTTGCCAGACTATATTCCGACAAGAGGACATCTGATGCTGCAGGCAAAAAAAATATCAAAGAGCAGAAACTGGTATATTGGCCTTAAAGATTTCCTTAGTCTTTATCCTGCTGACTATTTGAGATTTTACTTGACATTGATTACACCGCACAGTCAAGATGATCTTAATTTTGATTGGGAAGAATTTTCTGCAAGAATAAATTCTGAGCTAATTGGAAATCTTGGTAATTTTGTCAACCGCGCATTGGGTTTTACTCAAAAAAGTGTTAGCGGTATCATGCCACAAACAGAAGAATTTGATTCTGCTGATACAGAAGCGCAAAACAAAATCAAAAATTTGATAAATGATATGACCACATTGATGGAACAAAATAATCTGGATAAGGCATTAAAAAGAATATTGGAATTTTCTGCTCACTTTAACCAGTATTTCCAACAAAAAGAACCATGGAAAGGTGCAAAGGGAACAAACAACTGCATTTACCTGTCAGTAAATGCAGTTTGTAGCATTGCAATTGCACTTTTTCCATTCCTGCCAGAATCATCGGAGAAAATATGGACACAACTCAATCTTACTGGCAAAGTCTCTGAACAAAAATGGAGTTCCATGTCAGACTTGATAGTGTCTGCTAATCATAAAATTGGAGTCTCGTCTCCTCTTTTCAAAAAAGTAGAGATGGCAGATATTGAAAAACATAAAGCCAAACTTGGTGCGTGATGACGTTTCTTGATTGGGTCTCACTAGATGGTAAGCTACTCCTGACTGCAAGAATAGTCAGAACTTTTTCCTATGGGTTTCTTAGTATTGTTCTTGCAATTTACTTGAAATTAATGGGATTTAATGAAATCTTCATTGGCATAGTTTTAACTGCAACACTAGTAAACAGTGTGATCTTTAACCTATTTGCAAGTTTTTATGCTGACAAGATTGGTAGAAAAAAAATTCTAATTATTTATGCTATCTTGATGGCAATTTCTGGCGCAATATTTCTTGTGACAAATAATTATGTTGCATTAATTGCATCTGCTCTTATTGGAACAATTAATGTAACTGGAACTGAAGTTGGTGCATTTTTGTC
>JBOGQR010000017.1:0-17706 GCA_050749225.1 Nitrosopumilaceae archaeon
GAATCTTTTCTTGCCAATCTGGTTTCTGCCATCAAGAGCAGTCTTTATGCCATCAATAAATGATTCCTCACTTTGAAGAATGTAATTAGTGGACTGGGCTATGTTACACGCCACTACAGGTTTTCCCATTGCTATGTATTCTGCTATCTTTGTCACACCTTGCTCATTGTAATACTCACTGAATTGATTCTTGTGTCGCGGTACGATACATACATCTGAAGCTGCAATATAGTTTGGTACATCTCTATAGTCTACCCATCCAAAGAATGTTACCGTTGATGGATACTTGTGTGCTAGTTCCTCCATCTGAGCTTTTAGTGGCCCGTCGCCTACTATCCATAGCTTGACATCAGTGAGGGAACTAAGTCCTTCAGCAATTTTCTCTAGCATATCGGCTCCTTCTACTCTACTTAGCTTTCCTACAAAAACAACAACCTTGCTATGTTGATTACATCCAGTCAGACTGCGTATAGATTCTTTAGTTTTAGAGGGTAAAAAACTCTCTAATGGATAGTTTGGTACTACAAAGACTTTTTTGCCCAAGTGCTCCACGTCCTTGACCATCTGAGAAGATACCACAACAATCGCGAGTGCCTTGCTTCTTATTCTCCTCTCTATTATGCCAGCCACTTTAGAAAGAATTCCTTTTCCAAATTCAATCTCTACTTCTTTGGACCAAGGTGATCGGTAATCGTAAACATATGCCGTGTTAGCAAACCAAGGGCCCAAGCCTACAGTATCAGGACAGTTCGAAACCCAAAGGATATCACCTCGCACGAACAAACTTTGAAGAAAAAAGGCAAAATAGTTTATCAGAGAAGACAAAAGTCTGCTTTTTAGGTTTACTGTGAATTTTGGTCTAAATATTATAAATTTAAATCCGTTTCTCTCTAAAGAATATTTAATTTTAAGAGTTCGTGGATTAAGGTCAGGACTTCTATGTAAGTAAATAACAGTGGGCTGAGAATTCTTTTTTTTCAGATCTGTATGTTGCTTTACGATAAATTCTTCAGTACTATCTTCCATAGTTATATCCTCAATATTAGTCAAATAAACATATTACGAGAAAAAGAGCTATAAAAGTAATCATCGTATTTTGTAATTAATGTAGTAACTAGTTTTCTGTCAATATAGATTGATTTTAAAAATAGGAACTAGATACTTTCTAAAATCTCATTGAATGCCTATGAGAGTATATCTTTTTGTAAAATATAGTTAAATTTTACTAGGGTTCCAGAATTATTTTGTCATTTGCTAGTGAAAGAACAGAGCCTCCATTTTTCTTTATTCTACTTTTGAGTTCCATATCAATAGTGGCAATGATTCCGCCATTTTGTTTAACATATGCAATTAGTGCATCATCAACAGATCTTCCTGAAAGTTTTAACTTTGTAAAATCTGAAATCAAAACTAAAGCATTTGAAGCTATCGATCTTTTTTTTTATCGTAATTGCTAGTGCGGGAAATTTTCCCAAGTTCTTCAATGACTAAATCTGGTACGAGGAAATCAATACTTCCAATCTCTGTTTCTATGTTTGAAATATTTTTGATATTTTTTGATGCAAGAATCATTAAAAAACTAGTGTCACAGACAACTTCAACCAACTACAACACCTGCTCCAATAAGTCTCCATCTTTCTTGAATTCTTCTACTTATCGCTACCCTGCCTTTTTCAAACAGACAGACTGGTCTTCTGAATTGTACGTCTATTCTTTCACCTCTTACACTTGTTACTTTTGAAAGAACCGGTGCTGTTCCCACACTCAGTCTTAATGATTCACCTACTTGTACAGATGAAACTTTTATTTCATCAGCTGAGCCAACAGCAGTATCAAAGAGATTTATCTCTAGTTTTGCAGTAGAGGAGTTCTCTGGTAATGTACTTGGTTTTCCAATAACAGAACCGATAAGTGAGTCGCTTCGTGTCATTGAAGGATCAAGTTTTGTACCTATTGCAACCAATCCACCAGGTTTGACTTCATCTACAAGTCCTGCACCAGTTCCAAGAGAAGAGATCTCTGTGATGATTGGTTCATAGCTACCATTTTTCTCATTAGCAAGACCAGGTTTTATCTCAATTTCGTCTCCCACTTTGAAATATCCTTGAATTACACTTCCCCCTATAACACCACCTTTTATGCTCTTTATTTTAGTACCAGGTTTGTTAACATCAAATGAACGTAACACATGCATCACTGTTGGTTTTGACTCATCTCTTTTAGGAGTCTCAATTGTAGATTCTATGGCACCAATTAATGCATCAATGTTAAGTTTTGACTGTGCCGAAATTGGAATTATCGGCGCCTTTATAGCATTAGTATCTTTAACAAATTTTACAATATCAGAATAGTTTGTCATTGCATCTTCGTATGAAACTAGATCTGCTTTGTTTTGTGCAATCACGATTTGTTGAATTCCGAGTGTCTGTAGTGCAAGTAAATGCTCTTTAGTTTGTGGTTGCGGTACCTTTTCGTTTGCTGCTATTACAAGTAAAGCACCGTCAATTAATGCTGAACCTGAAAGCATGTTTGCCATTAAGCTTTCATGACCTGGACTATCCACAAAACTTACTACTCTTGTTAATTCACTTTCTTTTCCACAGTTATTACATTTTGGTGTAACCGAATATCCTAAAGGAGGTTGACAGTTTTTACATTTGTAAAATGCAGCATCAGCATAACCAACACGAATAGTGATTCCGCGCTTTAGTTCCTCGCTATGTGCACTGGTCCAAATGCCAGTAAGAGCTTGGATAAGTGTTGTTTTTCCATGATCTACATGCCCAGCAGTACCGATGTTAACACATGGTTGATGTCCATATTTTTTAATATACCAATCAGGAAGTGTTTCTTTCCAATGCACACTCAAGTTTTAAAAATCGCCTATGTTAACTTATGCCTTTTTTGGTTTGTCTGCCGTTTCCTTTTTTTCCTCAGTTGGAGCTGATGCTACTTCATCTATTTTTAATTCGCCATCTAATGAGCAGTTTATCTGATATGCCTCTTCTGTAATGGTGTTTCCCCTGATAAGTTTACGAAAACGTTGTCCCTTTTCAGCATCGCGTAAACCAACCCCTTTTGATAATAAGATATATTTTCGTGCACCACCATGAATGTCTCCTCTCAATGGAACTCCAGATTTGTCGCTTCCACCTGTAATTCGGATCTTACCAGATTGACCTACAATTTCTGCATCTAATTCATTTCCTATTTGCAGACCTAAAAGTGGATTTGCATCTTTTTCTTTTAGTTCTCTTGTGATAGATTTTCCTTTTTTATCAGATATTGTAAGCTTAAATGTTGCCAAACATTTTGAAAAAGTCTCTACACTATTAATTAATCTTTGTACCTAAATCTTTTAAAATTATGAAATACAAAACTATACAATGAAAGAAGAAATCAAATGTCCCAAGTGTGAAAATACAATGGTCTCAATGCAGGCATGTCATATGATTTGTACAAATTGTGGAGCGCATCTTGATTGTTCTGACAAAGGTTCTTTTTGGTGATTTAAAATCCAGCTCTATCAGGGTTAAAATTTTCTACCATACCGCCAACTCTTTCTTTCATTAATTTCAAATAATCATCATAATTTGCTTCGAATCCACAATGTGGACATTTTACATTTGTTACATCATCATCAAGTACAGCTACTTTGTCGCACTCGGGACATTTTGCATCCATGTATTTTTTTAGTAATTAAACTATATAATGTTAGGTTTTAAATCTGGATTGGCGGAGTTAGTCCAGCCCGGCACGACGTCAGCTTCCCAAGCTGAAGGTCGCGGGTTCAAATCCCGCACTCCGCATTTAATTTTAACCAAAAATGATGCACGATAGGTTAATGATAATAATTCTCATTTGCATATCTTGAAGGATCTTGTAAAGAATCTTGTTCTATTTTGTTGTAAGTAGCAGAATTGCTCTTGCAAGATCTCCTTTAGCTTCTATGAGAGCATTATTTGCAGCTTCTTGAGAAACATTAGCTTGCTGAGCTACAAGCATTATATCTTCTTGGCTAAATACTGGTACTTCAAGTTCTCTTTCTTCATAACTTTCTGCTATCACTTGAAATATAGAATTGTCTTTTGCCTTCATTTCGGATACAGATGGTTTTATTATTATGATCTCTTTTTTGTCAGTTTTTATGATGACCTCTTGTACATTGGAAATTTCCTTCATTTCCAGACCCATCTTGTCTAGCATTCTGCGCATTTCGCGATTTCCGCCACGCATCATATGTAATCAATTGGTTAGTCTGGACTTTTTAAACTATCTCTGACTTTGATTGCTACCCCTCGTTTTAGAGATTTTATCATTCTTGAAGAAAGGACAGCTCTTCCTACTGCAATTACTACATCCTTGTAAAGAATAGGCACGTCAGCTCCAATCAAGATGTTTTTGCCGCACCATATAACATGTTTACAGAAAACTGAACTACCGTTTTCCACAAAAGGCTTGGAATCATCATCTACTTCAAGACAGTTTTCTCTAAATTTCTTACTTTTTAGTAGCAGTTGTGCAAAATAAGGTGTTATTGCAAGTCCTCCATCTATTCGCAAAGTACAAAGAAGATTTTCATTTTTGTAGACATGTTGTATTCTTCCTGTTCTTTTTGAGTAAGTAATCTTGATTTCTTTTGGAAGATGTTTTGAAACTCCAATTCCAAATAGTGCGTCCAAAGTATATTTAATTTTAAGAATAGAATCCAATGTTAACATAATCAAGTTATGGGTTCTAATTGTTTTTGCATGCTAGGTATACTATATAGTAATTTTGAATAACTATATAGAATGGCAAACACTATACGAGGTATGGGAACTAATGAAGAAATGCGCAAGATACAGTTCACAGGAAAATCATCATACATTGTTTCATTACCAAAACAGTGGATAATGGATATGGGTCTAAAACAAGGTGATCAAGTTACAGTCTTAAGACAAGGTACAACGACATTACAAATCACTCCACTAAAACATCATACAAAATCAATTAACACTGAGGAAGCAACTTTTGAAATAAAACCAGAAGATAAAAGCTCTGCAATTGTTAGAAAACTTATTTCACTTTACTTACTTGGTTTTAGTACCATAAATATAAAACCCAAATCAGGAAGATTAAAACCAGATCAACGAAATGCAGTAAAAGATGCAGTAAAAGGAATCTTAATGGGAACTGAAATTATCGCAGATTCTATAGAAGGTATTACCATTCAAGTACTGATAAATTTGTTTGAGCTTTCAGTAGATGGAGCATTAAAACGGATGCTTATTATTGCAAAATCCATGCAAAATGATGCTTTGTTGGCACATGAAGAAGCAAATTTTGATTTGGCAAAAGAAGTGATAAACAGTGATGATGAAGTAGATAGGTTTAGTTTTTACATCATACGACAGCTCAAGATTGCAATTCAAAATGAACATATGCTAAAAGATATGGGTATTGAAAATGCAAGGAGTTGTCTAGGATACAGACTTATTGTTAAAAACATAGAGCGTGTAGGGGATCATGCTACTGATATAGTTAAAGACCTTCTGGAATTTAAAAAGCCAATCAAAAAATCCGTACTAGATACAATTCATGAAATGAATAATTTTGCATTATCTGTACTTGATGATGCCTGCTTATCACTATTCAAAAGAGATTTTGTCCAAGCAGAACTCACTGTAGAAAGGACTGCAGATATTATAAAATATGAAAAAAAGATGTTAGAGAGCACCAAATCACTAAGAGATGATGAGGAAATCTACAGGGTAAGAAGAATGGGTGAAAACATTAGAAGGATTTCAGAATATGCAAGTGATATTGCAGAAATTGTGATGAATATGACTATAGAGAAAACTCTGCGAAAGCAATAAGATACGAATCCACCCTTTTTATGGTAATGAAACAATCTGCAATTCTTATTACATATGATAGAGCAGATGATGTAAAGGAGGCACTTGCTCTCTGCGATACAGCAGGATATCAGGTTATTAAAATAATCAAACACAAGTATCTTAACAAATCAAAATATGGTCTTGGAGAAGGCAAGGTTGAAGAGTTAAAAGAATTTGTTAGTTCAAAAAAACCTGATGTTATCATATTTGATGAAATCCTTAAACCCAGTCAGAATTATAATTTAGCGTCAAAATTAAAGACAAACATTTTGGATAGGGAAGCTTTGATCCTTGAAATATTTGAGCGTAATGCAACAAGCGCAGAATCAAAACTACAGATAAAGATGGCAGAATTAAGATATGAAATGTCACGAGCAAAAGAAAAAGTACGATTGGCAAAGATGGGAGAACAACCAGGATTCATGGGGATTGGTAAATTCGAAGTAGATGTCTATACCAATGACATAAAAAATAGGATGACCAACATTAAATCTAAACTTGTAAAAGCTGGAAAACAACGTGCATTACACAGACAGGGCAGAGACAGAATTGGATTCAAGATAATTTCTTTAGCTGGTTACACATCTGCTGGAAAGACAACTCTTTTCAATACATTAACTGGTGAAACACGAGAAGAAAACCCAAAGCTATTCACTACTCTTTCTACAACAACACGAAAAATAAAGATCTCCGAAATAGATGTTTTAATTTCAGATACTGTTGGATTCATTAGTAACCTTCCTGCATATATGATAGAGGCTTTCAAATCAACACTTGAGGAGCTTACCTATACTAATGCAGTAATACTTGTAATTGACATAAGCGATCCAATTTTGGAATTACAAAAGAAATTTCGAAGTTGCATGCGAGTGTTAGAAGAACTTGGTGTAGATTATAATAAGATAATTTTTGCATTAAATAAATCAGATTTGACATCACATGATGAAATTCTGTCAAAAGTTGACATTCTTGGATTAAAAGAAAACAAAAAATGGCTATACATCTCAGCAGTAACTGGCAAAAACTTAGATCAGTTAAAGGAACTTTTGTCAGTTGTTTTAAAAAATGAACCTATGATAAAGAAAAAAAATGAAATCATAAAAAAAGAAATTGAGATAAATTATGAAGATTGAAGTTCTAAGGATAGGTCAAAGACTTGTACGCGATGACAGAGTAACAACACATGTCGCTCTTGTTTCAAGAGCCTTTGGAGCAACAAAAATCATAATGCAAGAAGTCAATCCAGATATCAAAGATACAATATCAGAAATCAATAGAGTTTGGGGCGGCGATTTTGAGGTAGAAATAATAGATAATTGGAAAAAAATGCTAAAATCAAAAAAGAATCAATCTTTCAAAATTGTACATCTGACTATGTATGGTGAAATCATTAATTCTGTTATTGATGAGATTAGAAAAGAGGAGCAAATTCTTGTTGTTGTTGGAGCAGAAAAAGTACCTAGGGAAGTGTATGATATTGCAGACTATAATGTAGCAGTAGGTAATCAACCTCATTCTGAGATAAGTGCATTGGCAGTTTTACTTGACAGAGTCTTAGATGGAAAGCAGTTCTTAAAAAAACATGTAAATGCACAGCGGGAAATTATTCCTATGAAAAAGGGAAAAAAAGTATTAGATAAAACAATTGATTAAATATAGAATCTAAATCAATGACGACAATGACCAACGAGCACGAGGATCCTTTTATAAAAATAACCGCTTTAATTGGCGGTGACGAATATCTAAAAGTAGCACGTTCTCTTTTGAATACGGAAGATGCTACAGATGAAGAAATTGCAAGTTCTACAGGTCTTAGAATTAATATAGTAAGAAAAGTGTTATACGATCTTTTTGGAAAAGCTCTGATAACCGGTATTAGAGTAAAAGATGAGAAAAAAGGTTGGTTTGTTTACAGGTGGAGAGCAAGAAAAGACGAAGTTGATAATTTTATTGAAAACCAAAAAAAGAAAATTGTTGAAAGATTACAACAAAGATTAGATTATGAAAATTCGGCAGAATTCTATCATTGTGGAACTGAAGACTGTCAAAAGTTGACATTTGAGAAGGCTTTGGATCTATCTTTTAAATGTCCAACATGTGGAAAGCTTGTAAACATAACTAAAAATGAAAAGCTCAAGAAATCATTGCAAGCTAAGGTAGATCAGCTACGAAAAGATCTTAAACATTAAATAACATAATGTAATACAAGTTCGTTTTTCATTCTACTGATTTTCTTTAGTGTTAACAAAGGTGCATGTGAAATTTTATCAAATCCTTTTCCTTGGAATAATGAAATTGCACTAGTACCTCCTAGAACATATGGAGTAATTGTGACAATTATCTCATCAATGAATCCATCTTTTATGAAGGACCAATTAGTTAAGCCACCTCCTTCTATGAGAAGGCTCTTTATGTTCTTCTTTCTTAATATGCATAATAGTTTTTTAATATTAATTTTATTTTTTCCACATTCTATTACCTCAAGTCCTTCTCTTTGTAGACGAATAACATTTTTTTGAGTTGCTTTTTTCGATACTGCTATTATTGTTGGAATTGTTTTACAGGTTTTAATTATTTTTGAAGTTGACTTTATTGAACCTGTAGAATCCAAAATTATACGTGTTGGATTCTTTCCTTTCACATACTTTACTGTCAGCATAGGATCATCAATTATCACAGTGTGCATTCCTACAAGTATTGCATCTACACTTGCTCTAAGTTTATGAACTCGTATCAGATCTTTTTTTGAAGAGAGTTTGGAGTTACCAGTTCTTGTCGCTATTTTTCCATCCATACTCATTGCTGCACTAAGTATTACATGAGGTCTAGATTTTACCATCAACTATTTTGCCTCCAAACATTACTGCTTTTATGGTTGTTTCAGATGCTCTATGCACAATAGATGCATGAGGATTATGCATTGGTTCTAAATCAATAGCATGTTTATTGATAAAAATGCAATCAGCCAAGCTATTAGGTTGAATTGTGCCCATATTCTTGTGAAGCATTTTTGCAGCATTTACCGTGACCATCTTGAGTATAGATTTTGGATTTAGTCTAGTTTTTTGTAATCCCATAGAGACTTTCCAGAGATAATCCATTTCTCTAAACATGTCTGGCGAATTTATCATTACATTATCTGTTCCTATGGTTAAATTGCAGCCAGTTTTCATCATTAGAGTCACGTTCGGAATTCCTTCTGCAAGTGCAGCATTTGCACGTGGACATACAACAATACTGGTTTCATTTTTTGATGCAAGTATTAGATCCGTTTTTGATGCATGTGTCATATGAACCAGAAAATTTGGTTTAAGTAACAAAGCACGTTGAGTTTCTGTTTGTGCAGTTGTCTTTTTAGAAATCGTGCAGCTTTCTAATGTTTCAGCGGAATGAATAGCCCTAATTTTTAACACTTGAGAATAATACCTTAATACAGAATCACTAAACTCATTGGGACCACTTATACCAATTCCATCACATTTTTTTAATATGTCTCTAAGCTCTTTCTTTTTTGATTCAGGTAATGATATGTTTTTTTTAATTGATTTTAAATCCTGATAGTAATTTATTCTACCAAGAATTATGGATCTAATTGGGAGTCCTTTGGTTGCATTCCGTAAAAGTTCAATTCCACCTAAACCTCCTTCCCTGAAATCAACAAAAGTTGTAATTCCCTTTTTTATCATTGAAAGACATGAACTTCTGATAAAACTTGTTAGATGTGATGTTTTAGAATTTGTTAGAATTTTTTGTTTAATGCCTGTAATTGGATGAATTTTTTCTTCTACTCCAAAATCTAGACCAATATCTTTTCCTATTGAATCGCCAACGTGAGTATGTGCATTAATAAATCCAGGAATCATGAGTAATCCTTCACAATCATAAACATCTTCTTTTTTTTCTGGTTTTAGATTAGTGCCTATTGTCTTTACAAATTGGCCAGAAATACGAATGTTTGTACTATTAATATAATCTAAATCAGTTCCGTAAAGGATACTGACATTTTTTATTAGCATGTTAGCTCAAGTACTCGCTGCTGATTTTTACCAGAATCTCTGAGTTCTCTAATAGTATCAAGAGATTTTGTTGCAAGTTTAGCAGCTTCTCGTGCAGTCTTTGCAGTTCCAATTCCACAGTTTAATGCAATACCATGTTTTTCTTTTATTAAATTCAAGAATTTCACAGCATGATCTTTTCCATTGCCTGAGGTAACTATCATAAAGTTGTCTCCTCCCATAAAGAAAGTAAGACAGTTTTTTGTTAAGAAAAATTCTGACATTTCTGAATATAACTTGAATATAAGTGACGAAATCTCATATGGTGATTTTTTAGCAGAAATTGATGTAGAATCATCTACATCCATGTGCATTATTTGTACTAATTGTTCTGCTTTACCATCTACATAACCAAAAATATTATGTTCTTTCTCTAAAATTATTTTAGACTTTCTTGCTTTGTCTGCATTTAGATTAGCTTCAAATGGAGAATTGCCGTATCCTATGGTCATAGAAAGTTGTAGATCAAATGATCTTGCTAATTTTTTTTGAATTTCAATATGATCATTTAGGGACAAACCGCTTGTAATTGCAAAAAGCTCATCAAATCTATTAGAAAATACAAGACAATTTTTTTCTGAAAAAAGATTTTGTATTTCATTGTAGATGGAAGATTGAAGCATTTGTAATTTGTGTTCTCTATCGCTACCCAATGTAAGCGTCCATGGCCCATATCCTGTGATTTTGATTATGGTAAGTTGGATCATCTCATATCTTCCTTAACTGTTCAGCTATCTTTTCTGCAGCTTCTACAGCTCTCTCCGCAACAGGCCTTATTCTTGCATGTGCTTGTCTATCTGACATGCCTGGACCTGTTATACCTAAAGTTACTGGTTTTTGGTATTTTATAGAAAGATCTGTTATGGCTCTCACCGTCACATTTGTAATAAGTTCATCATGCTTTGTTTGTCCTTTTATTACAGCTCCAAGTGTGACTACTGCATCTATTTCCTTTTTTTTCAACAAGGAGTCAATTACAATTGGCATATCAAATACACCGGGAACTTTGCAGGTATATTTTATGCTTAGTTTGAGATCTTTTGCTTTTTCAACTGCTACATCAAGCATCTTGGAAGTAATTTCATTATTAAATTCTGAAACAACAATTGCAATGTTCAAATTTAGTGCTCCTTAGAGAATTTTACAAGCTCATTACCATCAAAATAAGGAATGGAGTTTTCTTTTGCATATTTTTTGGCTTTTTCAATTGAAAGAGCTGCGTGTGTTTCAGAATCAAGCATTTCACAGATTGCTGCAGCAGGACACAAACCGGCAAGATTAGTCATATAGACTGACATTTCAGTATGACCTAGCCTATCTGATAGTAATCTTTCGGATGCAATCAAAAGATGTACATGTCCCGGCGTCTTAAATGACGAAACAAAAATTTCTTTTTTGTTTCCATTTGAATTTTTGTACAGATGTGCCATTTCACTTATGGTTAACGCTCTATCACGATCTGTTATACCAGTATATGTTTGTGTATGATTTATAGAAATTGAAAAAGATGGTTTGTCACCATATGGTGCGGTTCCCATGATCATTTTTTTTGATTGATTATCAATATTCTGCGCATTAGAAAGTATATCATGCATATAATTTAGCCCCAGCGTTTTTGCAAAGGAATGTTCTATAGATAGACATATCAGACCACCAGCGTCTTGACGCATTCTTGAGATATGTTCTGGGGTTACAAATTCTGCTGCAACTACCATATCCACCTCATTTTCGCGCTTGTTCGAATCATGAAGTAAGACGAACCCACCTTTACGTAGGGAGGAAATTGCCTCTTCAAAGGACATAATTAAGAAGCTTGTTGTAATGATTATAAATCTTACTACAAAAGTGGTTATTACCACAAAAGTAGTAAATAATTAATCTTTAGAAATTACGTATTTTCCCAATATGTCAGTTTCAATATTAACTTTATCGCCAATTTTTTTTGAACCAAGATTTGTAGTTTTCATTGTATGTGGAATTATACAAATGGAAATTTTATTTTTGAGTACATCAACAAGTGTAAGACTTATTCCATCAACTGTGATTGATCCTTTTTTTACTACAAATCTGGATAAATCTTTAGGAAGTTCAATCCAGAATTTGATCTCTTTTGATAGTTTTTCTATTTTTATAATTTTACCAGTACCATCAATATGTCCAAGTACAAAATGACCCTCCATTCTTTCGCCAACTTTCAGACTGCGTTCAATGTTTACTTTGTCTCCTAATTTTATCATTCCTAGATTTGTTTTTTTGAGAGTTTCATCAATCATTTCAAATTCAGCTTGTTTTTTTGAAATATGTGTAGCCGTAAGGCAGACTCCATTTATTGCAACACTATCACCTATTTGAAGATCTTTTGCAAGATTTCCTAAATCTATTTCCATTTTTGCTGCGCTACGATTTTTTGTTTTATTAACAAATTTCTTAACAATTCCCTGCCTTTCAATTATACCAGTAAACACTTGATTGATTGTGTTTATTAGATATAAAATGATTTAGACTGAGGGGAAAAGAAATAAAGATCATTAGTGCAATTGTAATGAGAGGAAATTAGTATGAAGGATAATGTAAAGATTGAAAAAACTGAAGATCTTGGAGCAATTTTTGACAAACACGTAAAGTATGAATTTGAAGATCATGATGTAGAGGCGACCATGAGCACAATGATAAATGAACCATACGTGCATAACATACCTACTATGACTGGCGGTATTGGGTACGATGGAGTTTATGAGTTCTACAAGAATCATTTTGTTGGAAAAATGCCTAAAGATACAAAGGTTACACGTGTATCACGCACAGTCGGTAAAGATCAGGTTGTTGATGAGCTTATCCTAAGCTTTACACATGACAGAGAAATTGATTGTATGATTCCTGGTATTCCACCTAGTGGAAGATATGTTGAGCTCCCACATGTGGTTGTAATGAAATTCAAAGGCGATAAAATAGTACATGAACATATTTACTGGGATCAGGCATCACTACTGGTTCAGATAGGAATGCTTGACTCTAAACTTCTGCCAGTATTTGGTCGCGAACAGACAAGTAAACTCCTCGAATTATCAAAGAGATGAAACACGCAAAAATCAACAAAATCAACTGATGATGTATAACAGTTCCTGCTAAAAACTAGCAAAATAGAAAACATCATTGCTAAATCATTTACCAATCAAGATCTTGGATAGATATTAGAAATTTTCTATAAAATAGATTTTCTTATTCATAAATTAACGTGATTAAAAATGATTTAAACAGGAATGTTGATGGAATAAAGCAATGCCTTTGCCCTCTTAAAGTGAACTTCGTCAATCATTTTTCCTTCTACTATAGTTGCACCTTTGTTTTTCTTTGTAGATTCTAGATATGTCTGACATACTTTTTTTGCCCAATCTATTTCGGTTTGGGTTGGATAGAATACCTTGTGTACTGCTGGAATTTGATTAGGATGAATGATGCTTTTTCCCACATAGCCAAGATTTCGCCCAATTATACAGTCTTCTTCCAGACCATCCTCATCATCAAGATCTTGCCAAATTGCATCTATCACATATTTTCCTGCAGCTTTTGCATCTATAGGAATTTTTGCTCTTGAATATTTTGCTCCGTCTGGTTGTTTTGTATATTCAATACCAAGATCGTTTAGCAGATCAAATACACCAAAGACAAGAGCTGATACTCTATTGCTTGATGATGCTATAGAGTATGTATTTACTACACCTTCTGCAGATTCTATAGATGGTATGATTTCAATTGGTTTTAGTTTGCGTTTTTTTTCAAGACTTGCAAGTATTTTTATAATTTTTTTTAGTTCAGCCACATTGTTTACTTTGGGAATAACTATGCCATCAATTCCTTTTTGAACTATCTTTGATAAATCCTGCTGGATAATTCCAGAAACAGGAGAGTTTGTTCTCACATAAACTTCAGTTTTATATTCAGAACGTTTGCTGAGAGCTTCTTTGATTAGGTTTCTTGCGGATTCCTTTTCTTCTTTAGGGACAGAATCTTCTAAATCAAAACATACAATATCTGCTGAAAGAGTTTTAGCCTTTTCTAAAAATCTCGAATTATTACCAGGTACAAAAATAAGACTGCGTAAGAGTCTTGCCATACAGAGATTAGATTTATGGTTTGATTAAGATTTTGCCAACAAGGCCCTTGCCTGTTACCATTTTTGTATGGGCCTCAGCAGCATTTTCAAAGCTAAACACAGAATCTATGGTAGCTTTAATTTTCTTTTTACCCATCCAGTACAAACCCTGTTCTAATTCTGCTTTAGTTCCTTGCGTTGAACCAAGAATGTTAGTTCCCTTAAAGAAGATATGTCGTAAATCAGTCTTTGCATCATAACCTGTAGTTGCACCACATGTTACTAATGTTCCACCATATTTTAGCAATGTAAGTTGTGCATTCCAATGAGTTTGACCAATGTGATCAAATGATACGTCTATACCGCCAAATGGTTTTGCAATTTGTCGTACTTCTTTACTCCAATCCTCTTTTCTGTGGTCTACTGCAAAATCAGCACCAATCTGCTTTAGTTTGTCTAATTTGTCTCCGCTTGCTGTAGAAATCACAGTACAATTGTAAAGTTTTGCAATTTGGATTCCAAAGCTGCCAACACCAGAACCACCACCCATGATTAAGACAGTTTGTCCTGGTCGTATCTTTGCTCTTCCAACCAGCATATGCCATGCTGTAAGTAATGTCATTGATGCAGCTGCTGCTTCATCAAAGCTTACACCATCTGGAATTTTTGCTACATTTACTTCTGGAAGATGAGTTATTTCTGAAAAAGCTCCCCATAATGGACCTGTTTGAAATCCCCAAATTGTTCTTTGAAGACAATCAAATTCACGACCGTCAGTACATGCTTCACATACTCTACATGACATGTTAGAGTGTGAAACAACTCTATCTCCAACTTTGAAATTCTTTACATCTTCTCCAACTGCAATTACTTCGCCGGCAGCATCAGAACCTGAGATGTGAGGCAATGGTACTGGAATTGGTACTCCCCTCATTCCCCAAATATCATTATAATTTAATGCCGCAGCTTTTACTTTGAAAACAACTTCATTTGATTTTGGTTTCGGATCAGCTACGTCTTTAACTTGTAAAATTGATTTGAAATCATCGTTTGGAGCATATTTTTCATAAACTACTGCTTTCATAGATGGTTTCGCCTAATTTACCCCTAATATATTTTCCCTAGTACCTATAGGCGATTTATTTTGAAATCACGTTTTGGTTGTTGGATTGATTGTAAAATTTGTTTTAATTGTTCGTCTGTAATTTGTGTATTTAATTTACCCTGTGATGCCATGCCGATAAGATAATTTTCAACCATAGAAGCAAGTTCTGGTTTTACCATTCTTACATTAGTTAAGCGCAATCTTGCTTGCGGAGAAAGTATTGTTCTAAGTGCTTGATCCTTCATTGATGCAACTTCTGCATCACTAGGCCTTTTCTCATCACTTGAATTTGGCTCGCTCATAAGACCACTAGGAATATTTCTTTAAGGTTGGATTCTTTGTAATTAATTCATTTAAGATTTCTGTAGACACTCTATCGATTTTTTTCATTCCTTCATGTGAAACTGTCCTACCCTTTCCTTCTACCTTATCAAGGTAACCCAATTTTTCTAAATTGTGAATTGCTGTTCGAATTATTGCTCCGCCCGCATCTCTGTGATGAGCTCCTCCGTATCCCACTGCTTTAGCTCCGCCATACATTCCTCTCAAATCTTTGACACCTACTGGACCATGAAGATATATTTTTCTAAGAAGTGATGCGCATCGAGTATACCACCAATCGTTTTTTTGTGGAGGCTTTTCTGCATGTGCTCCTGTTTTTACAAATGGAACCCAAGTTGGGATGGCAATATCCTCTCCTTTTAGAATCTCCGATAATTTGTTAATCAATACATCTGCTGGTACATCGTATGCCTTTGCCATAAAATTGAAAATTTCAAGTTCGTCTTATAAATCATTGACCTTTTGTAATTGATTTTTGAATGATCTTTCTATATGTGTGATTACAAAATCCACAAGTAATACGAATTGATTTCACAGACGACCTTCCTATCCTAATTCTTGCATTTACTCCAGGAGCGATGAATTTTTTGCATTTTTTACAAAAATTAATTCGTATATCATATGGCATTCTAATTCGGTATTTTGTGCTTAGTTTTTTTGCAAGACTAGCTTGTCTCTGAGCTAGTGTGGGATTTGTTCGTGCATTTGACATAGCATTTTTAATTAGAATTTGCATTCTTTCTAATGCTATTTGTCGTAGTGCGGGTTTCATGTTAGTTAAATAAATATCAGTTCTCTTAAAATACATCTTGCTTTCGCTCATACTAGCAGAATCTGCTTTGGAACTAGTTCCAAAGGAACTGCAAAATCATAATTCTGTACTAGCATATAGTAAAAGGATAAACAAAAAGCCGTCTGAAGTAATTTTAGATGTATCCTGGCACTTTGCAGCAATGAAAGGAATCAAAAATGAGATAAAACGAGGCAGACCAGATTTAGTTCATTTTTGTCTATTAGAAGCTTGTAGCATTCCATTATATTTTAAAAATGAGCTTAGAATCTATGTACATACAATAGATGATAAAGTAATTTTTTTGGGAGATAATGTACGTCTACCAAAATCTTATCACAGATTTGTTGGATTAATTGAAAAGCTATACTCTGTTGGAATAATAGAAGAAGATGGAAAGAAACTTTTAGAAATGAAAAAGATGGATTTTGGCAAGTTAATTGATAAGATTAGTCCAAAAGAAATAATCGGTCTTTCTGTAAAAGGGGCTGCAAGTTCCTATGAAAAACTTGCAAAAACGATTAGTAAAGATTCATGTATTGTAGTGGGCGGATTCGCTAAAGGTCATTTTTCAGATCAAATAGTAAAAAAGATCAATAATCTTGTTTCAGTAGATAAAAATCCTCTTGAAGCTCATGTAATCATTTCTCGTGTATTATATGAATATGAAAAAGAATTATTATGTAGCTAAAAGATTGGCAGTGTTAAGCGGTCGTAGTATAGTTTGGTTAGTACACTGGCCTTCCAAGCCCGTTACCCGGGTTCAAATCCCGGCGACCGCATTTTTTGTTATTTATCAAGAATCAATTTCAACTGCAAGTACCAAATTTACAAGGAAAAATCATAATAACAAAGACTGTGTATTTCAACAATTTAATTTCCTATTATTAATTAAGAGTTAGGACTAAGTTGAATTTGGTTTTTTAGTTCAGACCAAGCTGGTTTTGGATTTTTATCTACATCAAATAATCCCATATTACAAAGTAACGCTGCAGTATTGTTTAACACTATATCATTACCAAAGCCCACGGGAGATTGGTTTAATGAGTTATAGCAAGTGTCTATAGGTCTGTCATATTGCCTATACCAAGTTAGAAATTCAAATTGGGAATTATTTTTTCTGTAAAAATCAAATACTGTTTTCATGAATTTTACTTGGTCATCTTTTGTTCCATTAATGGATTTTGCTGTACTCCAGCCAACCTCAACTAAGGCAATTTTTTTACCATCTGCAAGATCAATCATTTTTTGCAAGTTTTTACCCTCTTCCTCAGGACTTTGCGGTTCATACCCTGTTGAATCTATTGGATAGTATGAATAGGCAACAAAATCTCCTTGGTTAAGTTTACCAACAATATCCGTTTGATATTGATTTATCATGGAGTTAAGTGAAAACCAGTTCCCAAACTTGACATCTGGGTGTTTTGCTTTAAGCTTGGAAT
>JBOGQR010000018.1:0-17518 GCA_050749225.1 Nitrosopumilaceae archaeon
CTTTGTCAGATCAACCACATCATCAGAAAACTTTACATCAAGATTTCCAAGACCCGCATTAGAAAGTATGGAACTTGACGCATTAAGAAATACAAGATTATTTTTAACAGGATAATTTTTGGAGATATCTATATTGAGCGTTTGTTTGGAATCATTACTCAACACTATTTTGTTAACGTCTAAATGAATATCAAATGGCAGCATCGTGTTGTTTACCATACCAAATTTATCAGTATTCCATTCAGAAAACCAGAGCTTGTTGCCATATTTATCAGCGGCAATATTTAATGGATATACAAGATACCCATCTGCAGGACGGGAAGGGATTTCATACTCTGTAAGGGTTTTGTTTACCGTATCAAAAAATGCAATTTTATTGCCCTCATGCTCATTTATCCACATTCCTTTGCCTCCGTTTACTTCTCTTATCCAAAAAGGCAAGGTAGTAGCATGATACGCGTTTTGCGATGTGGGAAATCTTGTTAGGTCTTTAGAACCTATTTCATATTCGGTGATAAAGCTTGTTCCATGTTCGGTCAGCCAGATAGTGTCATTTAGTACAAAAAGATCAGTTGGCGAACCAAGCGAGATCTTTTCATCTGTCGGTATTTCTAGTGTTTTTTCAATATTTGTCACAATGCCACTGTCAGATATGATATGATATTTTGCAATTTTTTGTGTAGCAATCTCAGTAATCCATAAATCATTATCTTCTAAAAACAACCCAGCTGGATTGGTGTCATTTCCTGTGTTAAATTCAGCAATCTTATATGGTGTGATTTTGTTTTGAGTTTTTTGTATTACACCAACAGTGTTGCTTGCAAGTGTGGTAAACCAAATATTTCCATCCTTATCTGATTTCATTTGAAAAGGCGCAGCACTTACCGAATAAAAGGAAGTAAATTTACCAGTGTCTGGATTAAATTTCCAAATGGATTTTGTTCCTAGCTGCGAGAACCATATGTATCCATCATTATCTTGCAGCATTGTCCACACCATAAACGAATCGTTTGTTGTATGGTTTGAGTTTTCATCTATGATTGGATATGATGTGATTTTTTCTTGGCTTGTATCAAATCTAAATAATGAATTGTTTTTAGATCCCGCTATCCAGATAATTCCGTTTTTGTCAACCAAGATACCATTAGGCAAAGTTCCAACAGGAAGAGAATATTCTTTTATGTACAGGTTAGTATGGTCCTCATTATCGCTTAAACTGTTAGATTCTTTTTCATTTGATCTGGATATGTTTTCCACAGTAAATGCAAAGATTGCAACTAGTACAATCAAGCCACCTAAAATGAGCCATTTTATTGAAAACAATCCTAGTTAGTGGTAATCTATTTCTCGTTATTAGTATCTTGCAAAAATTTATCTGTTGATTGTTCTTTTTGAAGAAAAGACAATCACAGATATTACTGAAGATGCAAGAATAATTGGTGCTAATTGACCAAATTCTGGTACAATTGTGGTGTTGTAATTAGTTCCAGGAGCATTATCATTAATTTCAGGAAGAGTACCGTTAATTTCGGAATTGGTTCCGTTAAAAATTATCAAACTATCATGTGTAATGTCGTTATTTTCATTTGTGTCACCTATTGTATTTGAAGGATCTGCATCAAAAGTTAATTGATAGGTTCCAGGTTTTGCAGGTAACCAGTTAAAACTTATTGGTACAGTTTGCTTTGCACCAATGTTTGCATTAACAATATTATCATAGACAAGAAAATTTGTACTGTTTTTTATTTTCAGTCTAAACGTTATTGATGTGGCGTCAATGCCACCGCTATTGTAAACATCCTTTGATATTGTAATAGATTTACCTGAAATAGAAGCGTTTGTGTTTCCAAATTGATCAGACAGATTTAACGAACCATTAACCCATGTTAGCTCAGCATGATTAGATTTTCTAGTTTCTACCAGAATTATCCCAATAACCCGAGGATTGTTTTTATCAAAGTAATTGTATTTGCCTGCCGTACCAAAAAATTGTGTAAATGATTTACCTGGTTCAATTATACCGCTGTCAAATGTACCCACAGGCCCATAATTTGTAGTCCCTGTTGTAGCAGTATGAGTTGTGTTGTCAAGGTTTGTCCAGGTTATAGTATCTCCTGCAGATATTGTTACTTGGTAAGGAAGAAAGCAAATAGACACACAGCCTTTGGTGGAATTATTTGTTATGTAAACTTGGGCATTACTTGCAAATGCGGGCATGGTTGAAACAGATGCAAAAGCGGCAATCGAAACGATAAGTAAAACGATCTCTTTTTGCAATAGTTATAACATGTAAAATTTTTCAAATAAACCAAGTGTAGTTATGCTACGTAATGTTTATGAGATGGTTTTTAGAGGAACCAGTTAAAATTTGTACTGGGATTTTAGAAGGTGTTGTCTTGTTGAAACAATCACAATCAAGCCAACCGCTGCAGCCATAATCAATACCGAAGTCGGAAATTCAGGCACTGCGTTTGTTCCTACTACCTCAATTGTGTGTGTACTATGATGATAGTTGATTTCTAGTGTGGTTTCATCCTGTGTATCAGCTGTTTCAATAATATCAGATTGTGACATGACATGACCATCTATCATCACGCTAAAGTTGCCACTAAGTAATGATTTTGGAATGGTGATGTCTGTTGTTCCTTTTGTACCAGTTTCACCAGAGACTGTAAAAGAGATCTTTTTTGCATTGCCGTCAAATTGTAGATTGCTTACAGTAGAATTGCTTGCTAGATTTACATCAAAATCTTTTCCTTCTGCTTTTACTGCAAATGCATTAGGACTAACAACTACAAACTTTGCAGATGATTGTAGGTTTGCCTGTGTTTTCAGTGTAAGACTGCCTAACAAGTCTGCACTTACATCAATTTTCGCATTTATTGTATATGCACCCTTTTTTGCATTGGCAGGTAAAGTAAATTCTGTGTTGTATTGCCCGTCACCACTTACCTGAGCTGTTCCATTGTTAACTATGGTACCGTTATTATCCGACACCTGTATTGAAACTAGGTTTGCACCGCCAAGCTGCGTAATCAAGCCAGACCAGATAGAGCCCTCAATTTTTACATTGTCACCAGATTTGTAAAGATGCTTATCTGTTTCAACTGTAAACGAGTTTTGTGAATCCAAAGACATTTTTTCATAAGATGATTTGTAGTTTTCATGATATTCTGCCTGAGCATTTGTTTGTGATTGCATGTTTGTTTGTGATTGCATGTTTGTTTGTGATTGCATGTTTGTTTGTGAATTATAATTTTCATTGGATTCGCCTTTCATATTTTCATTTGAATTTCCTGCAGAAACATTAGCTTGGGTTGTGGAATTTGTTTCCATCTCTGTCTTTCCTAAATTAATTTTTGTAGAAGCACTAGCGTTTATACCAACTTGATCTTTTTCCGCAAATGCAGAATATGATGATAAAGTAACTAGCAATCCTGCAAGACAGAGAACAGCTATGCTTGCAAGAAATGATGTTTTAAGATTATTATTCATTTGCCAATAGATCAAAAAAGTAATAAATAAACAATTCTACGCTTTTACACTAGGGTTTTTTGCATTCTAGGCATAATCATACTTAATAAAAAAGGGGTGGGAGCTACTGGTCTCCAATCAAAAATATGACATCTGCAGTAGTTGTGACATCCTGGTCTGATGAGAAGATTTGTGTATCTTTTGCAACAGATCCCATAGATGCATAGTAGACTGGTCGCGGTGGAGGAACATAGTTTGAAAGGTTGACCGTTTTCACTCCAGTTATTTTCTTACCTAGCGGATCAAGTGCTTTTTCTGCCTTTGATTTGGCATCTAAAACAGCCTTGCTTATCAGATCGTTTTGTGCACTTTGCTGTTTGTCAGGTGATAAGGAAAATGACACATTGTCTACTCTATTTGCACCTGCCCCAACTGCAGAGTCTATAATCTTTCCAGTCAAGGATAGCTTGGCAGTCTTGACAGACAAAGTGTTTGAAGCTTTGTATCCAGTAAGTGTTGTTTTCTGTATTCCAGTCAACGGATCTGGCACAGAGTAGTTGTATACTGGATAGATGCTAAAACTGGCTGTGCTTATCTCATCTTTTGTTATTCCAAGACTTGTGACTGCAGTAACAACCGAGTCCATTGCCTGAGAATTTTCAGAGATTGCATCTTGTGCAGTCTTTGCTTCAGTATCAACACCAAATTGCAAGGTTACAATGTCTGGAGATATTGAAGTTGTTGCTGTCCCAGTGGCAGTGATTGTTCTTTCACTTGTAGTAAAAGAAACCGGAGTTGTTTGTCCATATGCTTTATCTTGTGTTGTCTGCATGCTAGCAACAATTACTGTTGAAACAATTGCAATAACAGCAAGTGTTGCAAACATGATTTTTGTTCTGTTTGTTGTCATTGTTAGTATATGGAATGTACTGCATATAGGCTTTGATTAAATTTGAATTTAATCTAATTTTTTGATAAAAAATTATAAAATAATTCTAAATAATGTGTATTTTTTATTTTTACAAGGAATCATTGAGATTTGTAATTTGAAAACAGTCAATAATTTGTTTTACGTAATTTAATTTTTAAAATTTTAAAACGAGTTTATCGACAAAAAGTAAAAATTATTTTCTAAGGGTGATAATATGTTTCACAGTTATTTACAGTGTTAGATCCTAGAAAGTCTACACAAATATCAGCACCATTTCCGCCATCAATAGTATCATTGTCTGCCTGGCCCCATATGATGTCATTACCATCATTACCGTTTATAGTGTCATTTCCAGGACCGCCAGCTATTCTGTCATCTCCATTTCCGCCACTAAGTATGTCATCACCAGATCCTCCCCAGATTCTGTCATCTCCACCACCACTAGATATGGTATCATTATCAGATCCTCCACTAATGTAATCATTACCCGTTGCTGTGATTATACAATCATTGCCAGCTTTTCCAAAGATTGTATCGTTACCGCCATTACCTAACATAAGATCACTTCCGCTTGTCCCAACTAACACATCATTTCCTGATGTTCCATTTATGAAAGCGTCAAATTGATCAATTTTTTTTTCACAATATTGAATGCCGAATTTCTGAATACGGTTATTGAATTCGTCTGCAACATAGATATTGCCATGTTTGTCAGATGCAATATTTCTTTGATTGAAAAACTGGCCATCACCAGAGCCGAAAGAACCAAACTTGGACAAAAATATTCCATTAGAATCGAATTCTTGAATACGGTTATTTCCTCTATCTGAGACAAAGACGTTCCCAAAGCTGTCAAGTGCTACAGATACTGCACCAAAGAACTGACCGTCACCAGACCCTGCAATACCAAACTTTGATACAAATGTTCCTGCAGAATTAAATTTTTGAATACGGTTATTGAAATGATCTGCAACATAGATATTTCCAGAGCTGTCAAGTGCTATGCCTTCTGGACCATCAAACTGGCCGTCGTCAGAGCCGAAAGAGCCAAACTTTGATACAAATGTTCCAGCAGAATCAAATCTTTGAACACGATTATTGTTAAAATCTACAACATAGATGTTACCAGAGCTATCAAATGCGATAGCTGCTGGAGCATTAAATTGACCATCGCCAGAACCAGCAGTGCCAAACTTTGATACAAATATTCCAGCAGAATCAAATCTTTGAACACGATTATTGTTAAAATCTACAACATAGGTGTTGCCAGAGCTATCAAATGCTATAGCTACTGGAGCATCAAACTGGCCGTCACCAGATCCTGCAGTGCCAAACTTTGACACAAAATTTCCAGACGAGTCGAATTTTTGAACACGGTTACCTAAATCTGCAACATATATGTTGCCAGTACTGTCAAGTGCTATACCATATGAAAGACTGAATTGTCCGTCGCCAGAACCAGCAGATCCCCATTTTGTGACAAACGAATATGTTTCTGCTGTAGCATAAGCAGGATTGAAATTAAATGATGCCGCTGAGAACAAAAGTAGTGCTACAAAGGATATCGCAAGTATTTTTTTCATTATTGTGATAAATGTATGCTTTAAGATAAACTAGATCTCATCTTTCTTAAAATAATTCAACGAAATAGGTATTGAATCATTATTCAACATTTGTAAAACATAATTAATTTAATTTTTTGATTTTTCTTCTTTTATTGTATAATCTGATTCCAAAAAAAACAGCACAAAATATTGCAACACCACCAATTATTGCAATTAAAATCATCATTGGCTCGCCAGACAAAACAGAGGCCTCTGGAGTAGGAGCTGCAGCAACAGATGGGGCTATAGGTGCTGCTGCATGTAACGAACCTTCTGTTGGAGCCACCTCTTTTGCCGCCATCTGAGGAGCATATGGTACCACTTCGGGAGATTGGCTTTTTTCTGCAAAATAAATTCCCGATGCGCCAACAGCAAAAGCTGCAAAGCTAGCAAGATACTGTCTGAGCTTTAGCAGTACAGTTTCTTTTTTTGGCTGCGACATGCTGTTACCTGATGAATTTTCTGGAGGAATTATTACAAGGGCAGTCTTTACAGGGCCGTAATATTTCATTTGCTTATTTTTTGAGCTTAGTTCTATTTTTTCTACCTTTACCAATCCAACGCTTAACAGTCTGTTTATGTGCCAATTAATTAATGGAAGTGAGATGTTTAGTGCCTTTGCCAGATCGTTTGGGCTTACAATTCCTTGTGAAACCTTTCCAAATATCGCTCTGCCAGTATCATTTGCCAACTCTTCACCAATGATTTTAATTCGTTCATCCTCAGTGCTTATTATTTCAAGATATTCCTCTGCTTTTACTGCAAGATTATCTGTTTCTTGATCTCTAGAATCATTATCAACATCATGCATGATTTACTATCTTCCTATTTCTATTTAAAAGGGCTTTTCATGAATTGTTCAGCAAGTTCTAATGATAAAACATGTAATTTTTGTAAATTCAATGATGGTGACAGCAAAATAATGTTTTTAAGTATTTGGTAGTATTGATACGACTTTTTTATTTATCATGTTACATTTTGACATAATGAGCTCATCAAGTAATGGAGAGCCCACAAACATACCAAATACCCACTAACAGGGGTGGTAAGGTCATCCCCCTGTTGGTTAATTTTCTAATCACACTCTAACATTTATTGTAAAAATCTTGGAATCTTTTTTACTACATGTGAGATTGAAACTCTTCCAGGCCCAGTTACTATAAGGATTAGAAGTATGGCAAAGGCGATTAGCTCAAGCTCTGAGCCACCTTGCCCAGAAAAGCTTTTTAATTTTTTTATAAATATTATGACACCAAGCATCTCTATTGCTAAAAGAGAGCTGGTTATTCTAGTAAATATTCCCAATACAAGTAAAATGCCTCCAAAAAGCTCCAAAATTCCAATAGGAAATTGCATTTCTGGAGGAAGACCCATGCTTACGAAAAAATTTGAAAATCCAGGATTAAATTTTGCAGTACTATGAACGATAAAAAGAACTCCGGCTACCGATCTTATTCCAAAATGGGCAACATCATGTAGTTTACTTTCCTTGATTTTTGCTTCAGCCAACTATACGATTATCAAATAATGACAAATTGAATCTTGCTATCATAGTATAATTTGCACATTGTTGAAAAGTGACTAGTAATCACAAAACTTGGTCACACAAATTGTTAACAAACTATAGTCAAGGCAATTCAACACTACACTTGTTAAGATGGATCTTTGAATAGCAAGTGTGATAAGTGGAATCGTACAAATGTATTTACGAAGGAAAGCACAAGTGATAATCAATGGATGACATTATAATTAATTCGTCACAGGAAGGGCCGGTACACATAGATGAACTAGATGTAAGACCAAATGATTCCAAAGTTCTTGATGTGCTAAGTGAGAACAATTCAAACTATACCTTTAGAGGCATGATGAGAAAATTAGGCATGCACCAGGAGAGCTTGTCACGTTCATTACAACGATTACACGAGTTAGATCTCATAGAAAAATCCCAGCTAGGTTACAAGCTAAGTGAAAAAGGAGCGTTTCTTGCAAAAGAAGATCCTAAATTAAAAATTTCATACACACCACTTCTTCAAACATATGTACCGTCAAATGTTCATGCAAGCGATATAATCAGCAACATGGCAGGCAGATGGTTCAAAAATCTACGATGGATTGGCATGGTAGAAAGTCAAACTGATCACGTATTGCAATGGTTAAGTGAATTTGGTTCATTTGATCTAAATCTTAGGGTTGCACCAAATTACATAACCATAGAATCAAGTGCAACAAGTGAGAAAGACAAGGCAGATGCAATGATTAGCGCGTATAGAATCATCCAAGAAGTATCCAAATTATATGGCAACCAGTACGGCA
This sequence comes from Nitrosopumilaceae archaeon, assembly GCA_050749225.1. Classification (GTDB taxonomy): domain Archaea; phylum Thermoproteota; class Nitrososphaeria; order Nitrososphaerales; family Nitrosopumilaceae; genus TA-20. The sequence continues at coordinate 8,323 of JBOGQR010000018.1, forward strand.
GTTTTTCAACAAACCAAAATAACAAATTAAACTAAACTGTGACTGGATTTTTTGATGCGTGGTCAACTAATAGTTAGGATTCCATCATACTATTAATGACAACAATAGTTGGAATAAAAACAAAAGAAGGAGTTGTTCTTGGTTCTGATAAAAGGGCAAGCAAGGGCTTTTTCATTGGTTCAAAGATAACACAAAAAATTGCAAAAATCGATGACACCTTAGCAATAGCAATAGCAGGACAGTTATCAGATGCAGAATATCTAATCAAAGTTGCAAAGGCAGAAAGAAAGCTTTTGGAACTACGACGAGGATTTCCATTGGATGTTAAAGAATCAACTAGACTGATTGCAAATTTGGCATATTCTGGACTCAGAAACTACCAGCCATACTATGTAGAATTGTTGGTGGCAGGAGTTGATCAAGAAGGCGGACATGTATTTGTTGCAGACATGAGTGGCGCAATAACTAATGAAGATTTTGCAGCTTCAGGTTCTGGTTCACCAATAGCATATGGTGTTCTTGAAAGTGTATACAACAAAGACATCACCAATGAAAAAGCAAAAGAGATAGTAAGTAAGGCAGTAGCTGCTGCAATGGAGCGCGATCCTGGCTCTGGCAATGGAATTGACGTACTAGCAATTCCAAATTTGTTGGTAAAGGAGGTAGCAAGATAAATGTCAGAAGATTCAGCTGCTGGATTTGGAGGCCGATACACAAACTTTTACGGTCCACAAGGCAGGCTAGTTCTAGTTGACAGTGCGCTAGAGGCAGTAAACAGAGGCTCAACCACAATTGGAATCAAGACGCCAGAATTTGCTTTGATATCAAGCCACATCAAGCCAACACGCACACTGATAGACCCATCAGAGAAGATATTTGCCATCGATGCACATGTTGGTGCCACAGGATCGGGATACATTGGAGACATCTTGCAACTAATTGATGAGTTGCGAGTAGAGGCACAAAGACACAGACTAACCTTTGAGAACTCGATTGATGTAAACTCTTTAGCAAAACATCTTGGAACATTCCTACATAGATATACAATCTATGCGGTAAGGCCACAAGCTGCTTCAGTGATAATAGCTGGCGTTGATCAAAAGGGAGTCCAGTTATACCAAGTAGATCCTAGCGGAACGTTCTTTGGAGGTTCAGGATTTGCAATAGGTCAGTCATCAGATGTAGCATTGACTGAGATTCAAAGAGAATACAGCGCAGACATGAGTGTAGAACAGGCACTAAAACTAAGCAACAAGGCAATAGAAAAGGCGCTTGGCGAGAGACCTGTTGTGGAAACAGGAATTGTTACCGCAAAAGAAAAAGAATTCAAAAAAATTCCACAATAATTTTTCTATTTTTTACCATTAAGGCTTTCTTTTGTTTCCTTGAAAATTCGTACTGCCTCAAGATGAGAACAATTTACTTTGATACCCTTTCCGTGATGGAACTTGTAGAAATTTTTGAATCCTTGACAGTCACAAGAATCTGATGTCACAAAATATGATTTTGAAGGATCACTTGAGGATCTTACTTGATATAGATTATCTTCTATCTTCACTACACCGTTTTTAGCAAGCTCTTTTGCTTTTTTGATAGTGCCAGCACTCACACATGTATGATGTACTTGTTCTTTTTAAGATCTATCTTGCATTCTATGAAACATTGTTATATGCGTGAAATTTTAGCTTCATTTTTTGTAATGTATGATTCTGCATTTGCAGTTATTTTCCGTAGTATGTTTTTAGTAAATTCCAAATCACTTTCTGAAATATTTTTAAAAAAAATCTTTCGCATTCGGAAGAAGATCTCTATTATGGGATCAACAAATGATTCAGATTTTGCAGTTAGAAAGACATGGTTGTTTCTTCTATCTTTTGGATCAGTCCTGCGTTCAACTAGTCCTTTTTTTTCCATACTATCTATTATTGGAACTAGTGTCGTACTATCAACAAAAATTCTTTCTGCAAGATCTTTTTGTGAAATACCATCTTGAATAGATAATGCAATTATTACTTTCCATTGACCGCCTGAAAACCCATACTGCCCGCGTAATTCAACATCAAGTGCCCTTTCAAGTGATTTTGAGGTATTCTTAATGGCCATACCAAGGCTGTTTTCAAAATCTATTTTCTTCATAATTGTCACATAATTGAATCCGATACAAATGATTGGTATACCAATGGTTATATACCTTTAAGCTAATTATTTTTCGATGGTCAGAAAAGTGGCAATACGATTTCTGATAGCAATATCAAGTGCAGTGTTATTTGCAGCAGCGTTTAGCGGAACACAGCAATTTGCCGAAGGCCAACTTCAATCAGACAATCAAACACAGTTTCAGTCTCAGACCATTACTGGCGACGCTCTAAAAAACAACCCCATGGCACAGAAAATTTTGTTAGAAATAGAATATTCCAAAAAACAGATTGCAGAATTGCAAAAAAATCAAAAGGATGCAGATGAAAATAAAAAACTGGTCGACCAGCAAAGGCTGATTGTCGCACAGCTAGAGAAACAGGCACTGCAAATAATGGAGCTTGACAACATGCCACACACACCAACAGTAGCGTTTAGAAGCTTTGTTTCTACAGTAAACGATACCAGAATACAAAATGTTTTCTGGGGCGAGTATAATTTTACGTCACAAAGAATTGATGCAGGACATGCAGCAATGAAAAAAGTCCTTGATAAAGGAGGTACGTGGGAAGAAGCAATGCAGGAATTTACCAAATATGCAGCAATTAGACATTCAGAACTGATTGAAGTAAACAAGAATTTGAACATACAGTATGGACTTGCAGATTTCAATATTCAAAAGAACTTTGATAAGAAGGGAATGCTGCCTGATGATTACATCAAAGTACCATCATCTATTCGCTCCCATGTCTAAAATGCTAAAGACTGTCTGGGTTTATTTTTCTCTAATTTTATTTGTATTTTCTTTTTTAATGATTTCACAATCAGCATATGCTGAAAGAGAGCTAAGCCTCAAAAAGACAGTAGATGTAGAAGACCAAGTGTTGCTTGGGACACTCTCAAATGTACAAAATTATCCACAGATCTTTCCAGAATACATCAGATCAGTTGAATTAACAGGAGCAGATACTGCAAAATTCAACATAGGCTCAAATGGAATTTTTTTTGATGTCCAGACAAAATATACACAAAACCCTGATGGAAGTTATGTAGTGGAGGTTACCTCGGGAGATCTAAAAGGAACTAAAATTATTACCACACTGCAAAAAACATGGGGTTTTGACGGCACACCAAACGATGGAACCATAGTGAATATGGACATGGTGTTACAAACTTCTGGCATGCTGTCCCTGCTTGCCCCATCCATATCAGACCAAGTAATACTATCAAATTTAGATGCGGGTCTTGACAAGTTTGCATTTTATGCAAAAAACAAATTTGAAACACAATCAACACTGAAAGACAAATTGCAGATTAAAAATGATGCAATACTATGGTCAAAAGGTTCCATTAATGACGTAACATTTGCATTAGAAATTCAGAGTATGACAAAAGATGGTATGTTAAAAATCTCACAATCCCAACATAACTCTAGTTCCATACAAATACCATCATGGGTTAAAACAAATGCTGTTTGGTGGGCTGAGGGGAAAATTTCAGATGAAGATTTTGATTCCAGTATACAATATTTGATAGATAGTAAAATGATGAAAATCTAAGTTGCACTAGAATGTTTAAATTAATAATTGAAGCCTGTTTTTGGAAATTACTAATTGTAATCTAGCACTTTTGTCCTGCTGCCAAGGCTGCTCTGCATTTTGCAGCTGCATGTTGTGCATCATTCCATTGCTGTAGCAATTTATCATACTCGCCATGTTTACATAAATGATCGCCACAAATCTTCTGACCGCCTAGGAATCTGGCAGTTGTATGGTTATCATCGAAGTTGTCTCTCTGCGTTAACGCAGTAGCGGCTGGAACGGTGATTGACAATGCCACTATTGATGAAATCGCTATTGCAAGCAATCCCATATGTTGAAGTTTTATCATCTATAAAATTACTAAATCACATACATATTAAGATTAGTATGGACTGATACTGTTCGTAGTGGATCTGAGTTCAGAATTTCGTCACAGAATTGAAGATAACATACACGAAATAATCATGACCATTCCTACGCTTAGACAAGAATATCCAAAATTAAAAAATGACTGGAAATTTGAACATGATTTGGACTTTATCTATGGCAGCATAATAGGCCAGATTCTAGGCAGTTCCTTTACTGCGTTTAAAATGATCTATAATAGAGAAGCATCTTCTGAGGAAATTTTGATGATAGGCGAGATTATTGAGTCATATTTTCCGCTAATAAGAGATGAAATCATAAAAGATCGCACAAAGCAAGATACATAAAATTTTAGCTAAAAATGCCAAATGGGCGATTTTATATCAGTATAGAATGCAGTAGGCTGTATCATAACATAACATGCTGTCTAGCATCTAAAATTTTGATCAGCCAAATACCCAATTCACAAAGTTTTGATCGGTATGGATAGTGTTGTATGTAATGAATTGTGAAAACTAGCACTTATCTAATTTGTGAAATGTTTGTATGTTAAGAATGAGAGTGTGTACTTGTCACTGTGACTGCAAAAATGAATTTGAAGAAATATCAGATCAGTCGCTTGCTTTGTTAATTGCATTAAGTGAAAGAAAAATCCCACATGATAAAGCAATATGCAATAGTTGTAGGTGTGATAAACACAAAAAACGAAGACAAAGAACAAAACCTATTGCTGTTAGTGCATAGATTTTTTAGTTCAACATTAAATTCGGCTGTCAATTATGTGTGCTTGCATGAGACACACACAACCATTTAGCAAGAAATTTCATATGGTATATGGTTTGAGTACATACAAAGAGGCCTTTCTTGGCAAAGACAAAAAACTAAAGGACCCAATCAAAAAGAAACAGAAATAGTCATTTTTTATCTTGAATTAGTAGATTTTCACATCTACACCATGACTAGAAATTACATGTTGCACCGTAAGCTTGAATAATCAAATATTTTTATCAACCTCATTGGAGGACATTCTGACAGTAATAGGACAAATTGGTTCTATTGGTACAGCGATTGGAACCGTTGGACTTGTGTTTCTTTTTTGGAAAACCGTTAAACAGCTAGAAGAAACTGTAAGAGTAAGTAAAATTCAATCAGATTACAGATTCAGACCATGGATTGGGCCTCTTAACAACATACAATTCATGTCAAGCAATGACAAGCGTGATCAGTTTTCAATTACAATAAAAAACTATGGCGAAATACCAGCGTCAAACGTGGTTGCAAAATTTGCTATGCAAACAGAACCAATCACAAAAGAGATCATGAAAAAATCAGAATTGTTTTCTAGTTTTACTCTTGGTCCGCTACTTCCCAACATGGAAAAACGTTATTGGTTCTTTATTGATTCTGATTTAATTAAAAAATCAAAAGACGGAACAGGCCAAATCTTTATTGTGCTTTATTTTACATATGAGCATCATGGTGGAAATAGTGGCTATGGAGCAGTCAGTCAATATGACGGAGCAACAAATGTATTCATCCACAAGGAAATGTGGATTGATTAGTTATTTTTGGAATGTAAAAATAAGCGAATTTAATTATAATGTTATAGATCTTCATTAACGATTCATAAGCTATCATTATGAAAAATAAGCTAGTCTTCTTACTATTGGTAATATGTTACAAGATGTATAGTTATGTATGAGCCAAAAAATCGATCTACAAACGGAATGTTTGGGGTGCAACTCTAAGGCAGCGTACGTCTATTTTGATAAGAGATATCATGGCCTAAGAGGCTTTTGCCCATCTTGTGAAACCAACTGGCCTGAATCATAAAAATATTCAGGCATTTTTTAATTTTTAGAACTAATCTATGTTATGCAAGAAAATTACCATTCGATTCTAAAAGTTTGGCCTTTTGTAATGTCTTCTTTTGCCCAACGCACGATATTAGTACTGCCATTTGCCCTTATGACAGGTATGATATCGGATTTCTTTTTTTCTTCTGTTTCTTGATTTATTTCATACAGTATAGGCTCGTGTATAGAATCATTTACAGGATATTCCATCTTTAATACGAGTTTTTGGCAACTTATCAAAAATGCATTTTCAAAATATCGTTCTGGTTCTTCTACATCATATTCCATGATATAGTAGCGACCTTCCTCGTTTTTTAGTACGGGTTGATTAAACAAAGTAGTAAATTCTTTTTGAAAAGGCTCGTCTACATTTATGCTAGATATCTTCAAATCCCTGTTATTTTCGTCATATACTTTTACATTCAGGTCACTTACGGAATGTTTTTCCACATCTGTTGCAAGACCATGAAGAACGTGGTATATTGGCTCGTCTGAGATATTTTTAACCTGATAGGTTCTTTTGTAGTGAACAAGCGATGTTTTAGGATCTTTAATTGCCAATTCTATTTCTACAAATGGATAAAGTGTAGTTTTGCTTCGCTTGAGAATTTCCTCTCCCATCTTACTTCTCTGAGCAGCTCCTTTGGAGGGGTGTTTTGGATTACCATAGTCCTTCCCATAAGCAGAATATACAAGCATGGTTTTGCCGTGTTTTAGCGTAAAGTCATGCACTGGTTTTATCATCTGATGGTATTCGTCAGATAACTCAAGAAGACTTTCTGCTAATGTATTGCTTAACAAGATATGGTGCTCATCGCCAAAATCCATCACACGTCTTGCAAGTATTAATCCAGGTCCCCAAATGTTTTTGTTACCTTGAATATCGTTAACAACAAAAACATTTCCACTGTGTAAACCAATCCTTACTTGAACTATTTCTGATGGAATTTTTGATTTATTGTATTCTACAAGTTTATGTTGAAGTTCAATTGCAAGCAATAAAGGAAGTTCTGGGCCTTGAAGAAATCCCAATGCCATGCCATCACCAGTTGGCAGAACCAACAGTAAATCTTCAGGAGTTGATTTGAAAGTTTCACAGTCTGCAATACTCTTGTTCAAAGTCTCAATTTTTTTTATTTGAGTTTTTGTTGACATGGAGGGGTCAGAAAGGCCTACAATGTCTACAAAGAAAAAGTTGGCATGAATTAGATTCAGGTTAGTTTTTAGTACCAATCCCAACTCCCAAGTGGTTTTATATTGCCTGACGTTTTGATCACATTAATCCTCTGTAATATCGCATATTAGATATATAACTAAATTTAATTGTAGATTTATTTTATTATTCCTTTTTCATACATGTATTGTATAGCATTTACAAACTCCTGTTGAGTCATATCTCCATCAACAACCCACTTTGATGTTTTCATGTACCAAGATGGAATGTGATTAGCATTAATTCCCATACCCTTTAGAAGTTCAGAATCAGAAATTGAAGTTGAAGTATATCCTCCCCACTTTTTGATTACAGACATCATGTCAGAGTTGGCATTCAAAGAGGGTGTTTGAGTTGCCGTATTTAGTAATGTAGTATCAGAGTTGGCAGTTGATTGTGAATTTGTGTTTTGTACAACTTGCCATGCATCTAGAATCCTCACATCAGAAGACAAATGCCTTTCATTCCACACCCGTACTATAATATCTGATGTACTCATTGTTTTTGCAAATTTTATGCCATAGTCTATCTTGTACTTGTTTCCGTCTTTTACTAGATCAAATGTAACTCCAGAGAACAATCCATGCGGGTCAACAGTTTGAAGTGGCTTTCCAGCGTCATATATGACATAGGTGTCACTGTCAGGAATTTGTGGATCGGTTCCATGTAAATTAATATACAATGCCATATGTTGGATGGAATCAGCATATGTAACGAATTGCAAATCAACCGGCACGCCTGTCTTTTCTGTTACTGTCTGAAGCGTGTTTGTGTATCCGCCTAAAAGATATCCTTTGCCATCAATTGACATGGGATAGTATGGGATAGACGTATCATTTGACGGAGATATTGGTTTTAGCGGATCATGGTTTAGTATTGTATTTTTTATGTTATCAGGAATAGATGAATCGCTTGCCAAATTAACAAGTGTGAAGGACGGTGGTGGTGACGACCCTCCACCATGACCAAGGACCGCAAGTACAATTCCACCTATAGCAAACCTTGAGGGATGAGTGATTTGAGCTGAAGCATGGAATTCACAAGCTGGTATGTTGTTAAATTCTGGTAGTGTAAAACAAGGACCCGTTGAGGTTAGGGTGAGTGTTGGTGTGATCAGGTCAGCATCAGTAAATGTGGTAGCATTTTCTTGTGCATGTATGATTTTTACTTCGGGGCAGCTACTTCCACAATCAGGAGATCCCACAACATAAGGTATCTGCGGGATTTGGTTGTTTACTTCATGACTTGAAAAATCAAATGCCACAGTACATGGGTTAGCAACACTACATGATTGTCCTGAAATTTCTACTACATCTCCAAGAAATTGAAGCTTTGAATGATTAGGTCCTACCGAAGTGGATGTAGTTTTGTTAAATGTAATAGTTCCAGAAGAGCCTGATCCTGTTTCCAATGACACCGTTAAACCAGATGGCAGTACAGTTACTGCGGTTCCTCCATTACTTACTGGGATGGAGACTACAAAGTCTCCAAAGCTGCCAGAAAGAGGCGTCGATGTTAAAAGTAATATCTGAGATCCTCCTACTTTTTGTATATTTGCAGTAGGAGTTGGTGTCACTGTAGTAACACCTATCAATGCAGGGTTGCTGCCATCTACACTGTTTACTGCTACTTTCAAAATTGATGGCGTAATCCAGTTCCCAGTAAGAGAGGTGCTGCCAAGACTTGGTGAGAATGTAAAGTAGCTATGCATGTCTACATTATTTATCGTACCCGGGGTACCAGATGAACTAGGCATGTTTGTATCCTCAGAGAACTTGATCGTAAAAGTATCTTGAATACTAAATACATTTGCGCCCGTTCCTGTAATTACGAATCCAATGAGTTGTGGAGCTGGTGGAGCCAAAAAGCTTCCAGTAAGCTCTGGCGAGGGGGCGATAGATACGGGTACAGTTCCTTGAGAATTTTTAAAACCAGTATTTGGAACTGGTGTAATTATTAGATTTCCAACAGTTACGCCAGCAGCATGTGGACCTCCTGTAATGACAAGTGTTGAAGCATCAGTCCATATTCCAGTGAAATCATCACCTAGATTTGCATCACATGAAGAACCAAGACCGCCAGAG
>JBOGQR010000019.1:0-17416 GCA_050749225.1 Nitrosopumilaceae archaeon
ACAGTGTAATCTGTGCTACACCAGAGATTACAAAAAATGATCTTGATAGACAAATTGTATCTCCAAATCAATTTAACTTGCTAATTTTTGATGAAGCGCATCGCACTATAGGGGATTATGCGTACTCTGGAATTGCGGAAAGATTCCACAACACTGATGTGAGAATTCTAGGCATGACAGCTACACTGCCAAGCGAAAAAGACAAGGCAACTGAAATTCTTAACATTTTAAAAATTACAGGCATAGCACAAAGAAACGAAGAAAGTCCTGATGTAATGCCGTATGTTCAGCAAACAAACACTCAATGGATTACAGTTGATCTTCCGCCAGAAATGAAAGAAATCCAAGCATGTATCAAGGCAGCACTTGAATCACGATATCAAGATTTACGAAGAGCTGGTCTGAATCTATCTGATAGTAAATCACTATCACAACTTTTACGTGTAAGAGAATTTGTAGTACGACAAAATAGAAAGGCTGCAAAGCCACTTTTTACTGCAATACGGATAATTCATGCACTAAATGTTATGGAATCTCACGGCGTTACATCATTTTTGAGATTTTGTGAACGCACACAGGCAAAAAAAGGAATTGGAATAAAAGACCTATTTGAAAATGATCTAAACTTTGCCAAAGCCATAAGACTTGCAAAACTTGCTCAATCAAAAGGAATTGAACATTCCAAAATAATAAAATTAAAAGAAATCATAGAAACTCTTGAAGGTAAAGCGCTTGTTTTTACTAGCTATAGAGACTCAGTTGATGTGATTCATCAAAAACTAATTGAGATGGGAATATCTGCGGGATTTTTAATTGGTAAAGCAGGTGAAACAGGACTCAAGCAAAAAAAACAGATTGAAACGGTACAAAAATTTCGAGACGGAGAATACAAAGTACTTGTTGCTACTCGTGTTGGCGAAGAAGGATTGGACATTTCAGAGGTAAACCTTGTTGTATTTTTTGATAATGTACCAAGCTCAATTAGATACATACAAAGAAAGGGTCGTACGGGCAGAAAAGACACTGGCAGACTAGTTGTTCTTATTGCAAAAGACACTACTGATGAGACATATTATTGGATTGGAAAAAGAAAAGTAACTGCAGCTAAAAACATGGGGGATAAAATGTCAAAAGTTTTAGAAAAGCAACAATCAGGGGCATCTAAAAAAACCGGATTAGATGCATATCTATAGTATGATTTCCTTCACAAGCCTACAATTAAATACAATAAAACTTTACCAAAACCTTCATGCGATTAGTCATTATGGTCTTGGTGATTGCAGTTCTTGCGATTTTTGTTGTAAATAATGTCAATGCACAGGTAGGCGCAACTGGAATAATTGCATCTACTAACAAATCTGCTTATCAGCAAGGTGGAAATGTGATCATTACCGGTTCGGTAGCTAAAGTTGTTGATAACAATCCTGTTACAATAATAGTAAGAAATCCTATAGGTAATGTTTACACGGTAGGTCAGGTGGAATTATCCAATAATCTATTTACTTACGATTTTGTGTTAGGCGATGATGCAGTATCTGGTACATATGATGTTGAAATAAAACACGGAGATCAGAGTGGAAAACTATCATTTGCAGTTCAGGGAGGCTTGATGCAACAAATTCAAATTGATGTTAACCATGTCATCAAAGTCCGAGGCAACAATACTAACTTGATAAAATACAGCGACGTTTCAGTTTCTACTTTAGATAATTCAATTACTATCACTGTTAATGCAAGTTCGATATCAAGTGGTTCTGTGATACAAGAATTTCAGATTCCAAAGACAATCATAGATGCGCCTGGTTCTTTGCTGGCTGTAAAAATTGACGGTTTTATTTCACAATGTACGCAAATAGAAACAACCTCTGACAGGATACTAGATTGCATGATTCCTGTGGATGCAACTCAACTACAAATATTTGGTACTACGGTGATTCCAGAATTTGGCCCAGTTTCAATGTTGATTTTAACTATCAGTATTTTGGGTGTTATTTTTCTATCAAATAAAATGAAAATTAGGTAAGCCTTTTTATTAGTAAATTTTCTCTCATATCACATGTTGGCATACATTTTAACCACATGCATTCCCGGACGTGAAAAAGATGTCATAGCAAAAATCAAGGTTTTGCCTGAAGTAGTAGAAGTAAATGGCGTTATGGGGAAATATGATGTTTTTGTTAAAATATCTGCAGATGATGCAACGAAAATAGATTCTGCAATATCCAAAGTACGAAACACACCACATGTAACTAGCACATTTACCATGCCTGCAATTTACGGACAGGGCGGAACTGTTGATGAAGAGAAATAAGTAAAACCAGATTATATTCCGTATATTCAACAATCAAAAATTATTCATTCCTTTTTGTTATTGTAGGACTATTTTTTTTTGATTCTTATCATATTTACTTATGATGTAGCCTATTTTATCATCGCCCTCAGGTAGAGGATTTGCGCAGCGACCACATTTGGGTAATGTTACTATTGCATCATATTCAATTTCACCAATAAATTTGCCACATTTACTACAACGAATGGATTTCGTGTCGTATATGTTCAAAATACTCCGCTTCAAACTAATAATACGTCAACATCATATAAAAAGACTAATTCTACATAATCGAAATGCTTTCATAATGAAGAATTATTTTCATATAAATTTATGAATTCATAGAGGATAGAAAAATTATTTAGAAAGATTTGTCATTAAATGGTAGTGAAAGTTATAGATGTTGTTAGCCCTGAAAGAATAAACAAAACGCCTGATAAAACAATTGTTCTCCTATCATCTGGAAATTTTATAGAACAAGGTCATGTGGTCAAGAATATTTACTTGAATCTTTACATACAAAATAAAGATGAAAAACTTGGTCCCTATTCGCTTATCACAGCATACATCGAGACAGATAAAGGGGAAATTGAAATTACATACGATGAAGGATATCGAGGAAATAACGCGCTAGAAGAGACAGCGAGTTTTCTTACAACACATCTTGGTATTTCTAGTCTTATTTTGCGTTCAATCATGCAACTAAAAAATGCACAACAAACATCATAATGCTGGTAATTATATCTTTTAAACGATAAAACAGATCATGAAATTTGAACGTAAGCCAATACAACCAAATCCAACATGTGCGATGTGCGGAAAGTCAATTAAAGAACATACTACAGAGGAAATTAAAATTTGTATGGAAGATAGACGTAATTCTAAATTGCAATCATGATTTACAAATCCAACTCACTTTTTTCTTGTAACTTTTCAGTTAGCTCAAGATATGCATATGGATCTAGTTGTTTTGCAAAACATTTGTCGATATTTATTAAATAAACAGAATGCAATCTGGCATTTAAAATGTCATCAGGATCAATAGGTGGACTCTTGTAAAATCTATCGCAAAGATCTTTAATTTTTTGTATCTCATCAGGAGTTCTTTTGATTGGTGGCTTTAAGAATAGTTTTGGAATAGGTAAAATTCCAACAACTGGTGTTGCTAAAGCAAATTTGGAACAGTATTTACTATATCTTGATATCTTGCTTGCAATTCTTGCTACATAGTAATCTATAGTATCTAATGCATGATCTGGAGGCGTAAACCCCGTCTCAATTTCCATGATGAACGTTCCATCACCCTTGTTTGCAAACACGTCACAAACTAGTATGTCAGAAAGGTGCTGTTCTACATCTACTGTATATCCTTCAGCAATGAGATTTGAGGCGCATATTATTTCAAGTACAGAATGGTTAATCTTTACAAGGTTTTGAGTGTATAATTCAATTAATCTTTCACGAACAAAATTTATTTTTGACTTTATCCCAGAAGATTTTCCTTCAGACAGTCTCTGTGCAATTGCATAAATGTCATCTGTAAATTTTTCTACGTCCAAAATCTCGTTTACCTTTGTTTTTGGGTTTTAAGAAGATAGCTATGTTTAATTGATTAAATTTTAGCAACATTTTTTATTGTAGCGTATGGATTCTGATTAATGGAAAATCTTTCGTTAAATGACAGACTGATTTTACTTCAATATGCCATAATCAAGTATGAGACTGAAAACATCTTGATTGGAAAACTTGAAAATGTTTTGTCACTAAAAGACATAGAAAGAGGTATAGATACACTAGTTGGAACTCAAAAAGTTCGAAGAATAGGGCCAGACGTCTTGCAAAATAACGTTAGTCATACAGGTGAACTCCCTGAATTACCTGCTTATTTAAAATCAGTCATAGATGGATTGTAGTTAATTCCTCTTGATTTGATATAATTAAAAATTTTAGTGACCGAATAACTTAGAAAGGGATCATAGCTATCCATTTTTTAATGGTGATAAAAAATATCACAGTATTAGGTTCTGGTATAATGGGACATGGTATTGCTCAGGTTTCAGCCATGTCAGGATATGATGTGGTACTTAGGGATGTGGAAAAACAATTTTTGGATAAAGCAATGGAGAAAATAAAATGGAGTCTTGATAAATTAGTATCAAAACAAAAACTATCACAGCAAGATGCTGATAAAATATTTTCAAGAATCATACCAGAAGTTGATCTTGCAAAAGCGCTACAAAATTGTGATTTAATGATTGAGGCAGTTCCTGAAATAATGGACCTGAAGAAAAAAGTCTATTCGGAAGTAGATAAGGTGGCAGATAAAAAAACAGTATTTGCATCAAATACGAGCACTCTGCCAATCACAGAAATTGCAAATACAACCTCAAGACCAGAAAGATTCATCGGAATTCATTTTTTCAATCCTCCACAACTTATGAAATTAGTTGAAGTAATTCCAGGACAAAAAACTTCAAAAGAACTAGTTGAATTAACAATGAATTTTGTGAAATCAGTTTCAAAAGAACCAGTACTATGTAAAAAAGATGTTGCCGGGTTCATTGTGAATAGGATCTTTATCCCACTCGTACATGAAGCTGCATGGGCAATGGATAGAAATCATGCTTCTATGACAGAAATTGATTCTGCAGTAAAATTTAAGCTTAGTTTTCCTATGGGCATTTTTGAGCTTGCTGATTTCACAGGACTGGACGTAATTCATAAAGCAACAATTGAGATGCATTTAAGAGACAAAAAAGTAATCAATCCTCATCCTAAAATTCAAGAATTATATGATAATAAAAAATTAGGACAAAAAACTGGTTCAGGATTTTATGAGTATTCTGGAGACAAGTATGAGCGCATTCCATTATCAGAAGAATTGGCAAAAAGATTTGATCCAATTGAACTTGTTGCAAACATGTTAAATAATGCAGCATGGCTTGTTACAAATCAAGCTAGTGACATACCGGAAATTGAAAAGGCGTTACAACTTGGAATGGGACTTAAAAAACCACTGTTTGAAACTGGAAATGAACTTGGTATTTCAAATATTGTTGCAACACTAAATGAACAAGCTAAAAAATACGGCCAATTTTATGAACCCGATCCCTTACTTGTATCTATGAAGCATTAATTTTTTCTAAAATATATTTTACAGCTTCTTTTGGAGAATTTACCCCCAATATCTTCACATTTTGTCTATGATCAAGATATTGGTCTGCAAATCTGTCTGCAATTCCACCGCTGTTTTTTATTGCAGCAATAGGTTTTTTGTACATGTATGCAGCACATGTTTCAGAAAGTGTACCTGAACCACCGCCAATAATGATGACTCCGTCTCCTGCTAATGCATTAAGAAAATCCCTGGCTAACCCAATTCCAGTTGGAATGACAATGTCACAATACTCATTTGCAAAAGAGGGATCGTTTTGTGGGATTATTCCTACAGTTAGTCCTCCACCATCTTTTGCACCATGACACGCTGCATGCATTACACCTCCTAAACCTCCTGTGATGAGAACCGCACCAGATTTGGCAATTTCTAAACCTGTTTCATATGCAATTTTTTCAGCTTCTGGCGTAGATCCATTCTCATTATGTCCTACTACTAAAATCTGAATTTTCTTAGCCAACAAAATACCTTTCATATCGCATAATAAAATTGTAATTTCGACAAAATGAACGAAAGTTATTTACAAAATAACTGGATTATTGTTTTGTTAGTTTTTCCGTTTTTGGCTTTTCTGTTGGTTTTGATTTTTGAGGTTCTTTTGTTTGAGCAGGTTTTAGTTGACTTGGTTTGTGTTGTTGTGGATGAGTTGGTTTTGGGTGTTGCGGTTTTGGTTGATTTGGCTTTGATTGATTTGGCTTGTGCTGTTGAGGATGATTTGGTTTTTGAAATTGTTTTGAGGCATTGTCTGATGGTATTGGTCTCATCTTATTCCAAAGTACACTCATTCTGGCTCTATATCCTTCTGCATATTCTAATTCTGAAGGAACTAGTGTAGCTGGATGAACAAATCCCTGACTTCTCATTGCTATTGCCCGTTTTACTGCTATAGTTCTGATATAATCCCAATCAACTGATCCAAATCCATCAACAGGTCCTACTAGTTTGCCATTGTGCATACTAAAAACAAGGCTGATAACTATAGGTATTGCAAAATTAATGCTTGCTGGAGAATTTATTTTAACTGGCATTAGTGGCATGTGATGACTACCTCTGGTGTTCCCAGCTACATAATGCGGATTACTAAATGCGGCACCGGCTTCTTCAGTTGCAGGAAAATCTTTTTGAGTTCTTATGATACAAATTGGATCATCTTTTCCTACATATTTTCCTGCGATATTGTGCAGTCTGTCTGTTGACGCTGCAAGAATTGGAAGGTTGTCTTTTGTATGTACTGCTGATACCACATATCTTCCAGGATACATCAAGGCAGCCTCAAGTGTTGGTTTATCTTCCCACATGTTCAACTGGGCAGTCTTTCCTTTTTCAACATCCATCACTGTTATCCTGACACCTTTTGCAAGATTTTGGTTCACGATTAAACCGGTGTTACTTAGAGTATCTACAAACATTCTGTAAAATGGATAATTGAATGCACCAGGCTCTGTTTTATCAGCAGCATAAATGGTGAATGCTTCATTTGGTCTTTCTTCAAATTGCATCTCTGCAACACCTGGACCCATGCCTTTTATGTTTCCAGAAAAAGAATCTTTTAGAAGATCTTGGCCTGCTCCGTATAGCCCTTCATTTTTTGCAACCTGGGTTGCAGCCTCAAATGCTTTCCAGGCAAGTTGATGAATTTCTTTATTGTCAACTCCTTTTGTATGAGTCATAACAATATGAATATCATCGCCACAATATCCGATGTAATGATCAATTAAAAGTCCCTTTCCATCGTTTCGTGTTTGTGGCTTTACGATATTTTTTACTGCGTTTAGCAATCCGTCACTTGGTCTTGTATGTCCGCCTATTCCACCAACATCAGCTTTGATTACTGAAACAGTGATTTTCAATAATTTTAGTCAGAAATCACTTTGATTTATAGTATGTGAAAAATAATAATTCAAAAAGACACGATCAGTAAATTATTCAAAATTTATTGAAAAGAAACTGAAAAAATCGAAATGGTAATAAAGCCCATGCCTAGAAGGGTTCGTTATGAGTGCAAGTAAAAAGCCACACTTGAACATGATTGTTACAGGTCACATTGATAACGGCAAGTCTACAACCATGGGTCACATGTTGATGGATCTTGGTTTAATTGATGAAAGAACCATCGCCTCACATGCAGCCGAATCTGAAAAGACTGGAAAAGGTGATACTTTCAAGTATGCATGGGTCATGGACAATATCAAAGATGAAAGAGAGAGAGGAATTACAATCGATTTAGCTTTTCAAAAATTTGAAACCCCAAAGTACTTCTTTACATTAATTGACGCACCAGGACATAGGGACTTTATCAAAAACATGATTACCGGTGCTTCAGAAGCAGACTGTGCTATTCTAGTCCTGTCAGCTAAAGAAGGTGAAACCGATACTGCAATTGCACCAGGTGGTCAAGCAAGAGAACACGCTTTTCTTTTGAGAACTTTAGGTGTAGGTCAGTTAATTGTAGCAATTAACAAGATGGATGATAGTAATTATTCTGAGCAAGCATTCAAGGTAGCAAAAGAAAAGGCAGAAAAATTGGTCAAGTCTGTCGGTTACAAACTAGAAAATGTTCCAATTGTACCAGTGTCAGGATGGAAGGGAGATAACCTTGTAAAGAAATCTGATAACATGAAATGGTGGACAGGAAAGACTCTTCTTGAAACCTTTGATGAATTCAAATTACCAGAAAAACCAGTTGGCAAATCATTAAGAATTCCAATTCAAGATGTTTACACCATCACAGGTGTAGGCACAGTTCCAGTAGGCCGTGTTGAAACTGGTGTAGCAAAAGCAGGAATGAAAATTATTGTCATGCCATCAGGAGCACTGGGAGAAATTAAAACAATTGAAACTCATCATACTCAAATGGAATCTGCAGAAGCAGGCGACAACATTGGCTTTAACCTCAGAGGTATTGAAAAGAAAGATATCAAAAGAGGGGATGTGATTGGAACCCCTGATAGTCCTCCAAACGTTGCAAAAGAATTCAGAGCTCAAATAATTGTAATTCATCATCCAACGGCACTTGCACCTGGATACACGCCAGTTATGCATGCTCATACCGCTCAAGTTGCAGCAACTATTGTCGCATTTGAATCAAAAATTAATCCACAAACAGGTGCAGAAGAAGAAAAAGATCCAAAGTTTCTAAAAGCGGGGGATTCTGCAATAGTGAGAATCAGACCAGTTAGACCAATACCAATTGAAACCTTCCAAGACTTTCCTGAATTGGGAAGGTTTGCACTCCGAGACATGGGTGCAACAATTGCAGCCGGAGTTGTAAAAGAGATCACCGAAAAATTCACCAAATAGTGGTCTGATTGACACAACTGGCCCGAATCAAATTGACAAGCACTAGTCTGCCCAGACTTGATGGGGTATGCACCGAAATCAAAGGAATCGGTGAAAAAACAGGTGTCAAAGTAAAAGGACCAACACCATTGCCAGTAAAAAGGCTAAACGTTGTAACACGCAAATCTCCATGTGGTCAAGGTACCAATACTTATGAGAAATGGGAAATGCGCATACATAGACGCGTAATAGATCTTACAGCTGATGACAGAGCGATTAGACAATTGATGAGGATAAAAATTCCAAATGATGTCTACATTGAACTAACACTAAAATAATTTCTGTTAAACCTTAAAATTACAGATAATTTGGTGAAAACATATGGCAACTGAAGAAACTCCAATTGTTGAAGCAGAATCAAAACCACAGCAACAAGCAAGTTTTAGTGTAGTTTATTCATGCTTAAGATGTGGTACTCAAGTTAGCCAATCCGAATTAAGTAGATTGCCTGAAATAAAATGTATTTGTGGATTTCGAGTTTTTAACAAACTACGACCACCAATTGTAAAAACAGTAAAAGCACTTTAGATATCCCTTTTTCCGCTGTAAGAATGATTCCTCTGTAGATGCGTTCTCATCTGCTCCATACTTGTAAATGATTGATGGCATTCTTTACATTCATACGGAATATCTTTTCCATGAATTACCTGTTCATGTTGCATTAATTCTTCGTACTGTTTGAATTTTTTCTGACATTTTTCACATTTGAATTTTTTAAAAAGACGCATCTTAACCTAGCTTTGCCTTTTGAGAATCCCAGCATTCTTTACATAATTGACCTTGTACTGACCACTGTCGTTTGGGATTGTATCGTATGATACCTAGCTTTTTGCCACAATTGCCACAAAATATCTTTGATTTATTATAGTCTGCATCTTTTTTATCAAAACAAGTTTTACAGAGTAATCCTTTTAGATCCCATGCGTATTTTGGCTCCCATAAATCTGGTATGTTTTTTTCTATACCACACATGACACATTTTTGTTTGACGCTTAGATCATAATATTTTTGCATTTGACCAATGTAACAATCTCCACACAATGGTCCCTCGACATCCCATTCTCTTTTTGGTTTGTGTTTGTGTGTGATACTTTGTTTGCAAACAGAACAAAAAGAAGGCTTGCGATTTAAGATTCCCATAAATTTACTATAGGAATCGGTTAAAAAAACATTAGGAATAAATTCTAAGTATTAATCAAATAATATATTCAATAATTCTGATAAACCTATATCTGGTTAATTTTACAGTTTAGAATAAATTCGCGATAATATAAAATGAAAAAAGAAGTTATTTGCAGTTTTTAAACTTCGTTTAATATTTTTTCAATTAGTTGACTTGCATCTAGCATTCCTTTTCGTTTTGCAATCTCTTCGATCTTTTTGTATTGATCAGTTGTAAAACAAATTGGCATTGAACGTTCTTGCATAGATAGTTTTTGTATGATTGATTTTATATCCTTTTTGGTTATTTCCAGGATCTATCAAGTTATTCTTTGTATACGTATTTGCGTTGTCCGCTAATCTCTGGGTTGTTTTCTATGTCTACTAAAACAAACTCTTTTTTACTATCCAAAAGATTTTCATTTGGTCCACGTTTATTTTCATGGATTTCCTCATATTCTTCTAGTGAGAGTTTTATTCTATTTCCCATCTCTGATTCTAAATTCATGTTTTTGACAATTTCCTTATATGAAGGCAAAATCACTCCGCTAAACACCATTGCGCTACTTCCACTACCATATGAGCCAAATCCGACTCTCTTTCCTTCAAGGTCAGTGCCTTTTTGGAACTCAAACTCTAAGCAGCTTCTAAATCCAAGATAAAGAGATGCAGTATACAGATTGCCAATCATCTGTGATGCAATAAGTGAACTAGCAAGCTTTTGTTCATATACATCTTGGAATTCTTCAGTTTTTGCAAACTTTTTAGTAAACTCGTGATCTTTTGCCATAAATTCAGAATCTGCCAATACTGATTCGATAGTGCCTCGCGGATCTTTTGGAACTGGTTCTTCCATGCCCATTTTCTCAATTATTTTTTTCCAGCGCGGTAGATTTCTCCATTCATGTCTTATAAGATATGATAACGCTTTCTTTCCCATGTTACTATAAGGCAAATGCATGTTAAGAAAGTCAATATAATCTAAAATTGTCTCTCCCTCTTTTAGCTTCATCAACCCTGTTGATAGTGCCTTTTCTTTGTATAACATCAATGCTTTCTTTACCTGTATCATGTAAAGAAGATTGGAGTATTGTCCGTGTACTATTGGAGTTTCCTTTCCAAACGGTCTATAGAAATCATATTCATTTTTAATTGATGTAGATGTAACCTTGGGATCAAACTGCATGAGTCTGGGATTGTCATTTACAAGCATAGCTATTGCCCCAGCTCCTTGAGTGTATTCTCCGCTTGAACCAAGGTCATATTTTGCTATATCTGAAACAACTACAATTGCAGATTTTCCTCCAGACTCTCCTGCTCTTATCCAATTAGAATTATCATACAAAGCATAAGAACCGCTTACACATGCAAATTTGCATTCTATTCCACCACAATGGCCAAAAGAATCATCACCATAGATTTGTTCAAGCATGCCAATAACGTATGAATTCATTGCCTTTGATTCATCTAGTGATGATTCTGTGGCAACATATAGCCTACCGACGTCCTTTGGAGCAAGTTTGCCTCTTTCCATTATTCTCAAACAAGCATTTGCTGCCATGCATGCCGGGTCTTGATTTGTATCAACCATGGCCATTTTAGATATTCCTAGTCCACGCTGGAGCTTGTCAGGATCCATTCCTCTTGCTTTTGCGAAATCTCTTGCGTCTACAAACAGTCTTGGAATATAGATGGCAATGTCGTCAATTCCTACAGCCAACAGCTACACGTTCGACCTTACAAATATAAGGATTTTGAGGGTTAAATTTGATCCCCTAAATTGTAATTTTTATTCACTTTTGTAGGTAGGATGCAAAAATTATGCTATGTTTTGAGTATTGATTTGAAAATCTCGTCAAATGATGCATATGGCTGAGCGCCAACTATCTTGGTGATAGAATTATCAGGTCCTATGATGAAAAAATCAGGCGTTCCTGTTAATCCTAGTGTATGCGCATCTGATACGCTACCTTGGACTGTTGAAATGTATTTGGCATTGGTCATACAGGCACTAAAATCAGATGCCGTAATATTGACTTTGGTAGCAAATGCAAGTAGGTTTTTTGAAGAGGCCCACCCTGTATTTTCTCCATTCCAGTTATTATACAGCATATCGTGATACTCCCAGAATTTTCCTTTCTCCTGTGCACAATGTGCTGCATGAGCCGCATTTATCGAGTCCTGGCCAATTATTGTCAAATCTTTGAAAACAAGTTTTACTTTGCCTGTATTTACATAATTTTTTACAATGTCTGGTTCTGTAGTGTGATAGAATTGGTTACAGTAAAAGCACTGGTAATCTCCAAACTCTACCATTGTGATAGGAGCATTTTTTGATCCAAGTACGGGTGACGCATTGTCTGAGAGTAGACTCAACTGAAATTTTTCGTTATCATTATTTGCAGTTTTTGCAGTATCAGCAGAATTAACAACTCCTGGTACCACCATGAATATGGCAAATACTATTATGCCTGCAATAGCTGCACCTATTCCAACAGACGGGCCATGAATCTTCAACCATCTAAGAAAGTTTTTGGCGATATTTAGTTCTTGTCAGGGCTATCTAAATAAGTAGGCAAAATAATAAAAAAATTATGAAAAAGGTTTTTGTTAATGGTTATGGTTCTATAGGAAGTAGAATTACTCAATTTATTGCTGGAGACTCTGATATTGAGTTAATAGGAGTTGGAAAATATTCGCCAGACGATAAAGTCAATGACGCTATTTCGAGGGGATTTGGGGTATATGTTCCAAAACACAAACTGGAACAGTTTAAAAATTTTAAGATAACTGGTACGATTGAAGATGCATTAGAAAAATGTGATTTGGTAATAGACGCAGCTCCTGGCGGGGACGGCTATACAAATAAAAAAAATCTGTATGAGCCAAAAAATATTAGAGCTATTTTCCAAGGTGGAGAAAAAATTACAGGTGAGAAAGCAGTATCTGATGTAATATTTAATTCTAGAGCAAACTATGTAGAGGCATTTGATAAAAAATATGTCATGCAAGGAAGTTGCAATGTTACTGGGATGGGAAGAATATTGCAGCCGCTCAAAGAAAAATATGGAAAGAAAATAAAAAGATTTGATGCAACACTTTTGCGTAGATGGGCAGATTTAGAAGACTCTAAAACCGAAGTAAAAGACACGATTGAATGGACTCGCAAACCACATCATAATGACGATGTTAAAAGCTACATGGGCAAAGACACTCCTTTGTTTATACGCGCATTCAAAGTACCCACAAGACAAATGCATGTGCATTTGATGGATGTCAGGTTTAATGAAACAGCCCCATCATCATCTGAAATTTTGGATCTTTTCAAAAATGAATATGGTGTTGCTGTTTTGTATACTGCTAAAGGAACAAAAGACATTAGAGATTTTGCAGAATCCATAAAATTTAGTTTCAAGGATACCAACATGATTCACATACATGCAGATATGTTAGAAGTGCAAGACGATGTTGTAAAAATCACTTATTCGGATGATCAAACTGGAATAGTAGTACCTGAGAACCATCTTTTGATGCAGGCAATGTTATTCAAACGAAATCAAAGTGAAGCATTCAAACATACTGAAGAACTTTTTCACATGGAAGCAAAGAAAAAAATTCTGGAAGAACACTTTGCAATGAAGTAGGAAAAATTAGTCGTTGATGAATTTACCGCCGTCAGTTTTTTTGCATTCATTATAGTATGATATTTACGTGAACTTATAAAAGAGGCAAAAACTAGTATAATACATACAATAATTTGTCTACAAATATCATAGTAAATTTGTCTTTTAGAAAACATGGTTCTAACGTGGTTGCAACATCAAATGTACCAAATGGTGATAACTCATAATGGACCAAAATTTAATTTTAGATATAGTTTTTCTTGCAATCCTTGTTTGTTTCTCAGGATTCTTTAGCGGTTCTGAAGTCGCATTGGTAGGAGTTAGCAAGGCAAAGGTAAGTCAACTTGTAAAAGAAAAAACAAAAGGTTCTTCATCATTATACAAACTAAAATCAAACCCGAGTAGAATGCTTGCGGCAATAAACTTGGGAAATGCTTTGACTAATGTAGGCTCTTCCGCATTAGCAACGCAAATATCGCTAGGCTTGTTTGGTAGCAACGGTCTTGCCATAGCGATTGGAATTATGACGTTCATACTTCTTGTCTTTGGAGAAATAACACCAAAATCATACTGTTTTGCAAATGCTACAAAAATTTCGCTCAAAGTCAGTGGAATAATTTTGGTTTTTAGCTATGTGCTTTATCCATTTGTAATTCTTTTTGAAAAAATCACCAGAGGAATGTTGCAGATTGCAGGAAGCTCACATCACCCTCCGCCTATAACTGAACAAGAGATTTACAGTGTAATAGAACAGGGGCTTGAAGACAAGGTATTGAAAAAACATGAAAAGGAACTTGTACATGGAGCTTTGAAATTTGATGATACCGTAATCCATTCAGTGATGACACCTAGAACAAAAATGTTCATGCTGCCTTCAAAGATGTTGTTATTTGATGCCCTTCCTTTGATTAGTAAGAGTGGTTTTTCAAGAATTCCAGTATACAAGGAAACCACTGATCAGATTGTTGGCATATTACACGTACGGGATTTGTTAAAACACCTAGAAAAAGAAGATAAAATGTTTAGTCTTGAATCTGTTTCAAGAAAACCAATTTTTGTATCTCAAGAACAAAAAACTAGTAAACTATTGAGAGAGATGCAGGGAAAACAAACCCACATGGCTATTGTAGTAGACGAATTTGGGGGTGTAGAAGGCTGTGTAACACTAGAAGATCTCTTAGAAGAAATTGTAGGGGAGATAATGGATGAAACAGACAAGATTGAATTGAATTTTAAAATAATAGACAAAAACACCATGCTTGCAAGCGGCGATGTTGAGATTGATACCGTAAATGAAATACTAAAATCTAATATCCCACAGGGTGACGACTATTCTACACTTAGCGGCCTTTTGCACGATAAACTAAAGGACATACCCAAAGTTGGAGATAAAATTGAATTTGATTCAGTCAAAATGGTTGTAGAAGAAGTAGTAAATAATCAAGCAAATAGAATCAAGATAGAAAAAGAAGCTTAGGTTTTGGGCGGATTTGCAAACCTGTTTTGAGGATTTTTGTGATAATCTACAGGAATGCTTGCATCTTTCTGTCTACCAGTTAATATTCCGACCACGGTATCATCTTTTTTGATAACTTCCTCGGCAATTAATTTTTTAACACCTGCAGGTACTGCTCCAGACGCCATTTCACAATCAAATCCATTCAAACCAACTAGCGCCATTCCGTCCATCATCTCTTGATCAGAAACTTGTGTGACAACACCATTTGTAAATTCAAGTGCTCGTAAACCTTTGAGAATATTGGCAGGTTTTGCAATTTGAATGGCAGTAGCTTTGGTTTTAGGTCTTATTCCGTTTTTATCCATGTATGCATAATATCTTTTAATTATTTCTACATCTGGTTTTCCTTTGTTCCACCGCAAATTCGTATCTTCGAATTTTCCATTGTAAAGTGTGTGTAATGTATTTGCGCCTTCTGAATTAACTACTGCTATTCGCGGAATTTTTTTAATCCATCCCCATTCGTAGAGTTCCATGAGACTTTTCCCACAGCTTGATGTATTCCCTAATGCGCCACCAGGATATACGATCCAATCAGGAGGGTTCCAATCTAGCTGCTCTAGTGCTCTAAACATAATGGTTTTTTGTCCTTCTATTCTAAATGGATTGACAGAATTTACGGTATACCCGCCAACTTCGTTTGCTTTTTTTAGTGAGGCTGAAAGCGCATCGTCAAAATTTCCTTTTATTTCAATCACTTGGGCTCCAAATTGAAAAGCTTGGCTTAGCTTTCCTGGTGCTACCTCTCCTGCTGGGATGTATACATCGCATTCAATATTCTCATTTGCTGCATACATTGCAGCAGATGCCGAAGTATTGCCAGTAGACGCACAGATAATTTTGTTTACGTTAACAAGCTTGGCATGGGTAACAGCAGTAGACATTCCATTGTCTTTGAATGAACCACTTGGATTGTATCCCTCAGGCTGAAGTAATAGATTTTTGAGCCCAACATAGTCTGCAACTTTTGACATATGGTATGGTTTTGATAATCTTCCTTCAGCACCGTCCAAGGAAACAAGGTATTTTGAATACTCTTCAAAATTTTCAGTATCTATTTGACAAAAGTTTAACAGTTCTCTGAATCTCCAAACACCACTTTCATTAAAAATATCGTTGGCGTGGTTTCTTCTTTTATAAAATACCTCTTTAAGTGATGTAGGTGGCGTATTTTTGTATTTTATATCTAACAAATGGCCATGATCACATTCTATTCTGATATCAGAAATAGGATATTCTAAACCACATGTAGGTTCAATACATTTTTGCAAAGATGCAGATTGCAACATGGAAACTGTAGATAGTACTTATTTAAATCTAGAGCAGTAGCATTTTACCGTATTATGGTCAGATTTTTTATTTCTCAATAAATCATAACGCACGTATTTTATTACTAGAAATATTTGAAAAAGAAAACAAGTTATTTTTTAGGCCCTGATCTTGTATGAAAATTAAGACAACATTTGCATTCTTTTATGATGCATTCACTTTCAGAAACATGTCCACAAATACCACATTCACAATGTGTTTGCATAATTAATTATGGTTTTTAGATGATATAACCCATACGAGGGATATTTTCCTGATTTATGACTCAAAAAATTGTTACTTTTTTGATTTCTTGATAGTTTTAGGTGCGGGTTTTGCTGCTTTCTTTGTAGATTTTGCTGTATCTTCAGCATGTTTTGTTTTTGCCTCATCTGTCTCCTTTGCTTTTTCATCTACCGCTTTCATTATGGATTGTATCATACCATCTAAATCGCTGTCAGACACAGGCGGTTCTACAGCAGTTGCAATCTGGTTTATTGTATTTGATATTGCAGAGCTTACTTCTTCAAAGCTCTCTGGATCTTCATATGCTGCATTGTATAATGCCTTTAGACGTCTTACATCCATTAATAATTGATCAGTCATGGTTAAACGGAATTTTTTTCCATTAACCGTTATTTCCTGACTTATCATGTCTGCACTCTTCAATCCTACTTTCATAAAGGTTTCTGTAAACAAACAACTAATAACAGAACAAGTGCGATTTAATAAAATTGAATAGAAAAATAGCAGAAAAGGCACAGCGGTATTTTACAACAGGAATCAGTCTGGTTACTTCTTCTGGTCCTCATGGACAAAACGTCATGGCTGCAGAATGGACAATGCAGATTTCATACAAGCCATTACTCGTAGCAGTCTTTATCCATGAAGATTCTGCAACTTTTGAAAATATCAAAAAAACAAAAGAATTCGGAATAAATGTGTCATCTGAGGGACAAACA
>JBOGQR010000020.1:0-17066 GCA_050749225.1 Nitrosopumilaceae archaeon
GTTCTGCCCTTGTCTGTTATAGAATATATCATGTTTGATCCCATGGGCATTTTTGTCACAAAACTGTAATTTACACAAAGATGCAAATAATTAAGAAAAGATTTTTTCATTCGTATATTTGATTTTATATAAAGATCGGAAAAAGTCATTGGATTGCATCTCACTTGGTATAATAACTTTAGAAGTGATATTGTGCTAAAATCGCGCGCTCTTGCCTTTACCGAGTCCAAGACTTGCTCGTCTCGTGTAATGATAAAATCAGAAAACTGATCTGCTACATCTACTGGGATGTATGTCATTCTTGTTCGCATATTACGGTATGGGTACGGTACCTTACCTTATTAATCTTAACTAAAAGTTTTTTTGAGCTATGCTATAGCTTTTTTCAACAAATTCAATTTGTTTTTATTCAGGATAATGCGAACTTCAACATGCATAGTGCGTTTATACTAATGAATGCAGAACTTGGCAAGGAAAATCACATTGTAAAGGAACTACGGCAAATTCCAAACGTCAAAGAAGTTTATCCAGTTTATGGGGTATATGATGTATTGATGGAGCTAGAAGCTGATTCAATGGAAGTCTTGCGTGAAACAATTACCACAAAGATTAGGAAATTAGATGGAATCAAGTCCACTTTGACTATGATAATTGTAAAAGACCAATGATCCTACTAAATAACTGTCTCTAATAATTTGGAAAAGTAGAGAATAGGGATTGGCAGAAAATTTACTTTTATTGTTAGGCTGGCTAGGCGAGCTAATCTTTGCCAGTTGGTTACTGTCTGATGGAGCAGAGCACCTTGCAGAACGCTGGGGTGGAAAGTTTGTTGGAAGAACGCTTCTTAGTATTGCAACAACGCTTCCAGAAATTGCAATCGTGGTAGCTGCTGCAAAAGATGGCTCTTATGGCACTGCACTAGGCTCCGCTCTTGGTAGCAATCTTTTCATGATGACACTTGGTCTTGCTGTAATGCTAATTATTGCAACAACAAAACTTTCCAAGGCACCACAGAAATTTATTGATGTAAAGCAATTCAAACTTGATAAAATTCTACTAGTGATCACGGCTGTAGTTGGAGCCATGTTGTTTATTGATGGATATGATATCACTGACGGAATAATATTTACAGGATTTTTTGGTGCATACCTGTATTTTGCATTCCGTGAGATGAGAAAAGAGAAAAAAGAGACAGCACTGGAATCTGAACTTCATATTACACACGAGGCAAAAATGTCAAAAAAACACTTTGGTCGTTCAATGGTTCTTTTCATAGTGGGTACAATTGGAATTTTCATTGGCGCAGAACCATTTGTGCATTCTCTTGAAGGAGTTGCATTGGATACTGGTGTTTCTGTTGTTGTACTTGCAGTAATAATAAGTCCCATTGCTGGTGAGATGCCAGAAAAAATATCAATGATTTTTCTGGCACGTAAAGGTGCAAATGGTGCTTCTATTGCAGTAGCAAATGTTTTAGGATCAAAAATTCTAAACAATACGCTGCTTCTTGCAGTAGCTATATTTGCAGCCATGTCATATCGAGGATTTACAGCACAGATTCCAAACACCTCACTTTTGGAAAATCAAATGATTCTAGTTACAGCAATCACAATAATTGCACTTGTTCCCATGTTTAGAAACAAACTTGGTCTAAAAAGTGGAATCATGCTTTTAATTTTATATGGGATAGGTATTGGATTCCAGTTTGTTTTACCCTCACTTTAAATTGGAACTACCTTTACTTCCTCTACTTTGATAGACGGGGTGATACAGGGAAGTGAGCTCCATTGTAATACATTTTTTGTATCCTTGCCTATAGCTGAAACGTTTTGTAATAATGTTAGGAGGTTGTGTACTATTCTGACTGACTTGCCTGGTTTTTTAATGACACCGTTTTCAATTATTTTAATTCCACTTCTTGCAGTACACGAAAAATCTCCCCGCTCTGGATTTACCGGATATGTGTACCAGAGTCTTCCTACGAGCAGTCCTTTTTTTGTATTTTTTATTATCTCGTCTTTTGTTTCACCCTTGCCGTCTATTCTTAGATTGTGTGGTAATGGAAATGGGATTGGTTGTGCGTTTCTGCCCATGGGTGAGCCCATCCTACTTGCGTTTCCAGTAGATTCCTTGCCTTCTTTGAACGCGTAAAATGAATCGGAAAATGTATTTGTAAAGATGCCTGATTTTATGAGATACTGCGGCAAAGTGGGAACTCCCTCATCATCAAAGGGCTTGCTACCAATTCCTTCTGGATGATGTGGATCATCGATTAAATTAAAATTTTCAGTGGCTATGTTTTTACCAATTTTATCTACAAAACAACTTCTTTTTTCTGAATATGTTTTTAGATTAAAATTTGAAGAAAATACAAAAGCAAGCATTTCTCCAATGGCATAAGGCTCCAAAATAATACTATAAGTTTCAGATTGGCAACTTTCTGGATTTATGGAATTTATACACATTTCTGCGGCATCCTTTCCAACCGTTTCAGCAGAAAAGTTGTTAGCAGTTCTAGAAGAAATCGCACCAATACCACTTACTGGTGATGTGCCATGATCTGAATCCGCATTAATGTTTCCAGCAATGTATGTTGCTCTATCCGTACAATTTAATCCGTTACTGTTAACAATCTCTATGTTTTCCGAAACAATGTTCAAAGATCCAGAAATTGTCGTAATTTTTTGCTGTTTGGCCGAGTTTATCATTTCTTGTGCAATGTCTGATGCCTCTATTGCGGAAATTTCTGCAAGCTTTTTATCAAAAGTTTTTTCAATTGTAGAAAATTTTTTGGCAAAAGGTAAAGATCTCCAGAAATTTTTTGGTTTGACAAGAAATGTTGATTGTAATGCCTTTTCAATTATATCATTTTCAAAAGTTGTAGTCTTGGCAGAGCCTATTCTTTTTTCATGTATTATTCTTACGGCAAGACCTCTTTCTTGATTTTGTTTTAATTCAGCTATTTCTGAATCTGTTATTCTTACTGTTGTGATTTTTCTTTCTACAAAGAATGCCTCACACTCGTCTAAATGTAGACTTTGAGCCTTTGAGATTACCTTCTCACAAGCTGACAACTAATTTCGCCTATTTTTGTACCTGTATTTGTCCAACTTGATTAATTCATGATAAGAGCCAAACTGCGATATGTTTTCAACTTTATCCAAAATATCCTCTTTTTCTTTAGTTCCATACGTTTCTATTATTTTGTAAGAGGTGGTTCTTTGTGCTGGAATTCTACCAATCTGTCTTATGAAATTTCTAATCTCTTTTGGTTTAAGAAGCTGTCCGTGTTTTGCTCCAGCTGCTGTGGATATACTTTCATTTATCAATGTTCCACCAAAATCATTTGCTCCCCACATAAGCAAGAGCTGTGACATGTTTCCGCCTTCTTTTACCCATGAAGTTTGAATGTTGTTTATATGATTATTTAGCATGATGCGTGATATCGCATGCATTAAAAGCACATCATTTCCATTTGCGCCATTTTTTATTCCGACATGTAGGTTATTTTTGTACATTGGGGCTTCGGTATGTATGAAATTCAATGGAACAAATTCTGTAAAACCGCCAGTCTCCTTTTGAATTTCACGGATCAAACCAATGTGTGCTGCTCTATCTCCAGGTGTTTCCATGTGGCCAAACATGATAGTGGCAGTAGAAGGAATTCCTAGTCTGTGAGCAGTTTTAATTACCTCGATCCAGTTTTTGACACTTATTCTTCCAGGAGAAATTTTATCGCGAAGTTTTTGATCCAAAATTTCTGCGGCTGTTCCAGGAAGTGAATTTACTCCAGCTTCTTTTAGTCGCAAAAGATATTCTTTGATTGATATGTTAGATCTTGTTGCACCATAGAGTACTTCCTCTGGTGAAAATCCATGAATGTGAATATCAGCGACTTCTTTTTTTATTGCCTTACAGATGTTCTCATAAGTTTCTCCGTCCATGTCTGGGGGTAGACCTGCTTGCACACAAACTTCGGTTGCACCTAATGTTCTTGCTTCTCTGGTTCGTCTTACAATTTCCTCTGTAGGTAAAAAATATCCTTCCTCCTCACGAAAATCTCTACTAAATGCGCAAAACCCGCATTGTTTTATGCAGACATTTGTAAAATTGATGTTTCTGTTTATGACATAAGTGACAACATCACCAACTCTTCTTTTTCTTAACTCGTCTGCAACCATGCCAATAAGGTGGAAATTTACTCCCCGTGCATAAAACAATCTTGTTGCTTCTTCTACTGAAACTTCCTTTTCAGCAAGAGCTCTATTCAAAGTTTCAACTATTAGTGGATCCGCCTGTCTTAACAGAGAATCAAACAATGATGTTTGAACAGTCATTTTTGATACTCCATTTTCACAAATCCATCAGAGTCTGTACTATCTGATATTCTATATTTAAGATCTGGATGTACAAATGAAAAAAATTCTGGATATACTGGAAGTCTTGCTTTTAACTCAAATCCGGCTTTAAGAGAATTTTTTGCAACCATATCTATAGAAGGCCACGAGAATTCGGGGTTTACATAATCAGGAGTTAGTGGAGAAATTCCTCCCCAATCATTGATCCCAACAGATAGAAAACTCGCATAGGAATCAGGAGAAAGGTTTGGCGGAATCTGAATATTCATTTGTGGCATAATTACTCTGGCAAGCGCAACTAGTGTTTTGAAATGTTTTTCTTCCGGAGATGGAACATTTTTCATTCTGGTATCTGATTTTGGTTGAAAGTTTTGCAAAATAATTTCTTGAATGTGACCGTATTTTTTATGAATCTCTTTTATTGCATAGATTGAATCAATTATCTCAAAAGCAGTTTCACCAATTCCAATGAGAATTCCTGTAGTAATTGGAATGCCAAGTTCACCGGCATCTTTTAGTACTCTGAGTCTTGCTTTTGGATGTTTACTTGGAGCAGATTCATGTGGCATGCCGCTTTCTGAGAGGCGAATACTAGAGTTTTCAAGCATCAGACCAAGACTTACATTAGTTTTTTTAAGTTCATTCATTTCTGATTTTGTAAGGTTCCCAGCATTAGTGTGAGGAAAAAGTCCTTCACTAAGAGCAATCTCAGATGCATGAACCAAGTACTCGGCAGTACTTGCAAAACCATTTTCTTTAAGCCATATTCTTGCTTCTTGGTATTTTTGTTCTGGTCTTTCTCCTGTAACAAATAACGCCTCTGTACATTTGTGAGTTTTTCCGATCTTTGCAAGATTTTGTACATCCTGCTTTGACATCATAGAAATCTTTGATTGGCCTGGCTCTGATTTGTAAGTGCAATATGAACATGTGTCTCTACAGAGATTAATTAAATTGAAAAAGACTTTTCTTGAATATGTGACATGTGTTCCTTTGTATTTATTTCTCAAAATTTGAGAAATTTTGTAAAGTTCAAAAGGAGTCTGTTGAGATTCTTCATAAATTTGGTAAGCTTCCTCCCTTGAAATTTCTTTATTATCAATAATTCTGTTTAACACATCAGAAATTAAGGTAAGTTTGCTCAACAGCTGAATTAGCTAATGTCAGTGGTATTTATTCTTGTACTAGTGTTGAGTTTGATTAGGTCTTTCTTCAAGAATCAAATCAAAATTGCTTGTATGACCGTTGCGAAGGATCTTTAAAGTTATTTTGTCACCTACAGATTTTTCTTCTTGTAAATAATTTAGAATGTCCTCAAGCTTTCGTACTTGATTGTTATCAATACCTATGATTATGTCTCCGCCCACTTTGTATTTTGTACCGTCTACAGAAGTTGTACTAGTGTAGCCGTGTAGACCAGCCCGTCCTGCCGGGCTTTCCATTACTACATTTTGAATCATAAATCCACTAGATACTGGTAATCCTAGAATGTCGGACAAGTATGGGTCAATACTAGTTCCAGTTATTCCAATCCACGGATGTTTGAAATATCCATTTTGTATAAGGGCAGGAACAACTTTTTTAATAGTGTTTGACGGAATGGCAAATCCTATGCCAGAAAACTCACCGGTGTTTGTCTGTATGGCAGTATTGATTCCTATTACTCGTCCTTGCATGTCAAGTAATGGCCCTCCAGAGTTTCCAGGATTTATTGCAGTATCTGTCTGAATCACATCTGATATTGAAAATGAAGAACTGTCTGGAGTATCCAATAGTCTTCCTACTTGACTTACTATTCCTGATGTAACTGAACCACTAAGACCAAAAGGACTTCCTATTGCTGCTACTGGTTCTCCTATACGTAATTTTGATGAATCTCCTAGAGTCAATGGATGTAGAACAGACAAATCTGCATTTACCTTGATGACAGCCAAGTCTGCAAAGGGATCGGTACCTACAATTGTTGCGGTGTATGATTCTCCTGTATGAAATATTACTGTAATTTTTGTAGCATTTTTAACAACATGATTATTTGTAATGATGTGACCATTTAGATCATATACTATTCCTGATCCAAGATCACGACCTCCTGATGTATCGTTTGATGTGCGAACAATCACTTGGACTACACCGTCATCGGATTTTGTAAAAAGATCAGCAAGAGTCATTCCAGAATTTTTAGATAAAATTTGATCAAAATAATTTGTATTCATAGAATCATTCATAAGATCAGTTTTTTGTGGCGAAATAAAAAAAACAAAGACTAGTAATATTACAACTCCACCATAAATGCTGCCCAAAACAACAGTTGTTTTATCCAAGAACTAAACGTATAGACGGTTCATCTATAATCCTTACTCTACAAACTTATTGAATTTTGGATTTGATCTACCATTGAGTATGTTCTTCCTCTCCACATTACTGCAGTGTTACTTTTTGCTTGTAAAATTCCAGCTGCAAATCCTATAACAATAATGAAACTGCCTATAGGACCAAGTATTGCATGTCTAAGACCAAGGGATAGTCCTTTTTTTACTTCTACAATTGATGCAACATAAAGAAGAGAAACCGTAATGATTGAGACTACAAAAAGCACTGAAAATGATTCAGACAAATTTGCAAAGATTGCAGAATATGCCAAAATAGGAAATGGCATGAAAAGCAAAAATAATACTGCAACAAAAATCCCTACTGCGATGTTCTTATTTTGAAGATATAGTGGGATCATGAGGCGCTTTAAGGCATGCCAAAGCGTTGACCAATCCCGTGCCCAAACTGCCTCTATGAGATGTTCGCCTCTAACCATTTTCAGATTGTAGCCTGACTCCTTTACCTTTTTTCCAAGTGCGCCATCTTCTACAATTTCTCCTTTTACTCCCTCATGGGTTCCAACACTTTCGTATGTTTTTCTCTTTATTATGAAAAAGCTTCCAAAAAAATATCCTGTTTTTTTTGATGGATCGTTTACACGAATAGCTGAAAACCTAGTATGCAAAAAGGTTGAAAGCATTGGTAATGTAATTTTTGTCCACTTGTCAAGGCAAATCATTTTTGGAATGACAGTTAGTGCATCAAGGTTATCGCTTAGAAGATGTGCAACTGATAATGAAATCATGTTTTTTGAATGTTTGGTATCTGCATCTGTAAATAACAAGAGTTCGCCAGTGGATTTTTTAAAACCTTCAAAGCAAGCCCAATTTTTCCCCATCCAATTTTCTGGTTTTGGTTCTGCCAACACATAAATAATCTTGGAATTTTTTTCTGCCATTTTTTTAATTATTTCTGCAGTTTTATCTTCTGATCTATCATCTATTGCTATTATTTCGTAATTCTCATAGTCTTGGTCTAAAAGCGAAGCAAGACATTTTTCAATAAATCCTTCCTCGTTTCTTGCTGGTAAAATTACCGATACCTTTGGTTTTGCATATGGTCTTGCATCAAACTTGTCTAAAAAAGGTGAATCTCTAAATGAAATCCACATTGATTTTATCAATAGAACCCAAGTTATAGAAACCCCAACTAGTACGGCAGCTAGAATATAATTAAAAATATCCAAGATAATTTCCATGAAATTACCTCTCTGCTTCTTGTTTTATGCTTTGTAGTGCTTGCTCAGTTCCACTCTGAATGTGCTTTTTTACCATGCCTGTAAACATGCCCATCATTCCTGAAAGTTTCATATCCCAAACTGCTTCTAATTGGATTGCACCTTCTTTTGGTGTAAGAATTATTGTCCTAGTTCCATTTATGACTCCCTTGGTAAATTCAGCTTGAATTTTTTCTTTGGGGTATAAAGTTACAGTCTGCATACATTTAGAATCTTTGAAGGCAATTGTGACTTCGCGCATGACAACGTCTCCTTGTTTTGATATGTTTCTTACCTCCTTTGTACCTTTCCAGAATTTTGGCTCTGAATCAAGATCAGATACGATATTCCAAACTTTTTCAAGTGGCGCATTTATGTCAACAGAACTTTGTATCAGAACCATGTTGTATTTTTTGCCAGTCTACATATTAGTCTTGATTTGTACTAACATGTGCAATTCTTTGCTTAAACAGGAGTCTTACAAGATTCTTTTAGGGTTTAGACTTGTGGAGTAACACATATCTTTGATTCAAATTATATAATTATAATTTTCATTCTAGTATGACTTTAGGTATGAACAGAATAAGTTTAATGCCTAAAACATATTCAACAAAATATTGAGTACTAAATTCAGGCTAAGTAATTACAATTACATTTTTCTGATAATTATATTACTAGTATCTGCTTTTACACATCTTTGGAACGTTGCTGGCTTTCCTGATATTTTTTTTGATGAAGGAGTTTACATGCACAGGGCAATGCATGTGTTAAGCGGCCTTGGTCCACAAGAAGGATCATTTTATGATCATCCTTTTTTTGGGCAGATCTTTCTTGCAGGAGTCTTGGGCACCATGGGATACCCACAGTCATTACATCCGTCTACTAATGCAAATTCGATTTCCCTTCTCTATCTAATTCCTAGACTTGTTATGGGAATGCTTGCAGTCGTAGATACCTTTCTTATCTACAAGATATCTGACAAACGTTACGGCCGAAATGTAGCGATAATTTCCTCTGTATTATTTGCTGTAATGCCAATAACATGGATTTTTAGAAGAATATTGCTTGATTCGATTCTACTACCTTTTCTTTTATTATCAATATTGTTAGCTCTTTACTCAAAGGATTCTAAACATAGTAATCTGTTAGTTTTGCTATCTGGTGTTTGTTTGGGATTGGCAATATTTACAAAAATACCTGCTTTCACTATGATGCCACTGGTTGCAGGTCTTGTCTTTTTCAACAACTACAAACGCTTCAAAATACTGGCACTGTGGATCATACCTGTAATCACAATTCCACTTATCTGGCCATTACAAAGTATTATGTCTGGACAATTTAGTTATTGGATACACGACGTATTCTATTTTCAAACACATAGAGTTGGCGGTTCAGATCTGCTTGCAATCTATAAAGCATTTGGACAGATAGATCCAATACTATTAGGGCTTGCAACAGCAGCACTAGTTTTTGCTGCAATCCGGAAGAATTATTTGGTTTTGACATGGTTTGTACCTTTTGTAATCTTTCTATATTTGATAGGTTATGACCAATATTTTTACTGGATTCCAGTCATACCTATGATGTGCATTGCAGCTGGAATCTTGATAGTAGAATTGTCAAAAAAGATCACTAGAAAAAAAATTGCACAAATGTGTCCCATTGTTGTAATTGTGGGCATCAGTATTTTTGGAATGGTAAACCTTGTGCAGCTTATAACAACAAACATGTCAAGTGCAGAGTACGCTGCAACGTCTTTTGTAGTAAATGATCTAAATTACGATGATAATACAAGTATTCTTGCTAGTTCTACATATTCATGGATATTCAGTGATGTCTTTCATAAAAAAAATGTTTTATTAGATTACTCCATAATACTTTTTGAGCCTCTAAATTCCAGCAAAGTTATACTTGTAGCAGACCCGCATTTCATCATTGATCTTAACAGAGGCAAGCAACTTGTGGACATTTATAATTCCACACTACCTATAGCTACATTTAACGGAAATCTTTCAAAATACGACACAAATATCTATCCATATCAAAGTCTTTTTTCTACCTATGAGGGAAGTCACATAGAGATCAGAGTGAAAAAATAATATCGATTTATAATGTCCATTTTTGTAATTGATATTGCTTCACTAATTATGTTTTATAAATTCAAACTATGTGGAATCTAAATTTAGATTATCTATTTGGCGGTTTTTTCTTGATTTTTTTATGATTAGCACAACAGATACAGCTGCTATTCCTGTGATGGAATATGCAATATATGGAATTAAAACCCCAAAATTTTCATTAGTTTGTATCATTGATTTAGGAACTATCCTGTAGATTACACCGTCTGATAATGAAACTATATACAATAGACCGTCTGGTCCTACTTTGATATCGGTCATACACCCAAAGCCAGATCCTAATATGATTTCATTCATGGAATCACCAGTGTTTACAACATTATCTTTCAATTGATCAGACTGAAAGACAAATCCATCTCTATTTTGATTCAATTCAAATTTGTACAGATTTCCATTATTACAATCTCCAACAAGCACACTGTTCTTGTATTTTTCAAACATGTCCGAATTGACAAAAGATATGGCAGTTGGTGCTACAGGTTTCTCCCATGTGAATTGTGGATCATGGTATGCATAATTTTTGTAGTGAGGAATTTCATCTAGCTGAGTATTATTTGCTGGTCCCATTAACACAGCCCATCCACTGTTAAAGTTTGGAGGAACTAGATTTATTTCGTCACCATAGTCTGGACCATTTTCAGTATCCCACAGATTTCCCGTTACTGGATCTACTGTAAGCCCAAAACTGTTTCGTATTCCAATTGCATAGTATGGACCAGGTGGAACAAGGCGTAAGATCACTCCTGTATCGTCTGGTGCGCCAGTAGCATTATTCTCAAGGACTCCCCCCTTGTTTTCCTCAGATCTACCATTGTCACCTACTACCAGGTATGTGGAACCATTAAGGTCGGTAGTCATTATTCCTCCAATGTGGTAAATTTCAAAATGTGGCATTATTTTTACAAGAGTCTTGTTGACTAGTTTTTGTCCATCCCAGTCATAACTGTATACACAGTTACAAAGTGTTGGGCCACTGTGGTAAGAAGATTCCGTAAAATACAGGTAAACTTTTTTTCCAACTGCATCTATTCCTAGCATTCCTTGATCATTATCACTGGTAACATTTTCTTTCACTAGTGGTGTACTTTGGAAAATCCCATTTCTTATGAGATGTACCTCACCTGATACTTTTTCCAATACTAGAATATCATTTCCTTCAAATGCCATTGTAGTAGCACCGCAACAAATGCCTGAAACATATTTTTGAACTACAAAATCACTGTCGTTTATGCTAGGTTGAGAATATGCAGGCAAAATTATGCCGATAGATAATACAAAAATTAAAAATAACCAAAACTTCACTGTTTACCCTTTAAACTACTGATTATTAAATTTCTCAGGCTTCCAATTGTGACACGATTTGCTTTGTTGCTAGAGAATTAACTCCAGACTTTTTCTTGAAAAGTCCATCTCTTGTTTAAGATGAAGTTTCCTACAGATGCAATGATAACTGCTACAAAGAGTGCCACAGAATAATTCATGTGTCTAGATTCTACAAGAATGTAAATCATGAAAATCTGAAATATTGCGCCTATTCCACTGAAACCCAAAAATAATCCATACTGCCTGAGAGTTTTTTTAAGATGAAAATCTCTATCCTCAAAAGTCCACACTTTGTTTAGAATAAAATTCGTTGTCATAGAAAATACAATTCCAATCATGGTTGCATAAATATACCATAAATTAGATAGAACTACTCCAAAAAGGAAGGAAACTAGATAGTTTACCAATAAACCCGAGGCACCAACAGTATAGAATCGTCCAGCCTTTGAGAGAAAACGTACCGAAACTCGTTTTTCTTTTTCACGAATGGTTTTTCCAAAACGATATAGCCTCCATAATGATTTTAGATAATCAATAGCTACAGATGTATCTAGCTTACTTGAACCTTCTTTGCGATTTATGAATTCGTATGGGATTTCTTTAACTTTGACTCCACGTGCTTTTACAAGAATTTCTAAAAGTATTTTGTATCCTATGGCGTCAAACTTGATATTATTGATAATATTGCGTTTGAATGCAAAAAAGCCCGACATGGGATCCTTAATTTTTATTCCGAGTCCGTGTCGTGCAATTTTAGTTGCCCCTCTACTGATTATTTTTCTTTTAAATGGCCACCCTTTTACAGAGCCGCCATTGACATATCTTGATGCTACTACAATGTCACACTCTGATTTTTGAAGCTCCTCTATCATTTTTGGAATTGTCTGTGGTGGGTGTGAGAAATCACTATCCATGACAACAACAGAATCTCCTTTGGAATATTTGATGCCTGTGAGAATTGCAGAACTCAAACCACGTTCTGTTTTTCTATGGATGATTTGAACAGACTGGGAATTTTCTTTTTTAGAATTTTTTGCATATTCTTCAACTATGTTCCCTGTACCGTCTGGCGAATTATCATCGACTACTATGATCTCAGTATCTATGCCAACAGGTAGTAGATGTTTACGTAAAGAATCTAGTATGCTAACAATGTTTTTAGATTCATTATATGTGGGTACTATAATTGATAGGGATTTTGAGCGTCTAGTTACAAGTTCCTTTTGTGTTATACTCATGATATGCTCTAACTGTTTTTGATTTAGATGGTTATTAAAATTAACTTATGCTTCACATATTGTACTAGATAAAATTTGAAAGCATTTGCCTGTTTTTTGAGATCTAAAATAAATGTCTTAATTTTCGAAATCAATTTTAATGTGATAAAATTATCCTTGGTGTGCCAAATATTACATATGATGATTTTGCCAAACTCGACATTCGTATAGCCAAAATACTTGGCACAGAAAAAATACCTGGAAAATCAAAGATCATAAAAGGAACCATAGATTTGGGAGAAGAAAAGCGTGAAGTGATAATTGGTGGTGCAGAGTATTATCAACCAGAAGATCTAGTAGGTAAGACAGTGGTTGTTATCGCAAATTTGGAACCACGAAAGATTGCTGGATTTGAGTCAAATGCAATGCTTTTGGCCGCAGATGTAAACGATAAACCATTCTGGCTAACAGTAGGTGAAGATGTTCCACTTGGAACAAAAATAAAATAGCACACTAATCAAATTTTGAGATTTTTTACCATATTGCTTTTTGTAGTAATTATCTTGTTTGGGTTTAGAATATTTTTTGGGTCAAATTCCTGTTTTATTTTCTTGAAAACAGAATAAACA
This sequence comes from Nitrosopumilaceae archaeon, assembly GCA_050749225.1. Lineage (GTDB taxonomy): Archaea > Thermoproteota > Nitrososphaeria > Nitrososphaerales > Nitrosopumilaceae > TA-20. The sequence continues at coordinate 13,252 of JBOGQR010000020.1, forward strand.
TCATTTCCATATTGTAATTTTACAAATTCTGATCTGGCAAGACCATCACCATGTTCCCCTGTTATACTTCCGCCTATCTCTATTACTTTGGAAAAAAACTCAACAGCTATTTTTTTCATAATTTTTTTGTTTTTGTTTCTAATCACGGGTCTTATGTGCAGGTTACCGTTTCCAGCATGACCGTATGTAACTATATCTAGCTTGTATTTTTTTGAAATCTTTTTGATTATATCCACAAGCAAAACAAGTCTCTCAACAGAAACTGTGGCATCCTCGATTAACGCTGGCAAACTTTGATTTAGCTTAATGCTCCTCAAACTAAACCCTAATGCTGAATTTCTAATGCCCCACCACTTTTTTATTTCATCATTTTTTGTCAGAGTTCTGACTATTGTACCTATGATTATCTTGCCAAGATTGATTCTACTGTTCTTAATGTTATTGTCAAATTCTACAAATAACAGACATCCTGTATTTGCAGGAAAATCAAATTTAATGTGTTCAATTATGTTCTTATCTATTAATTCAACTGCAGAAGGTGCAAGTTTGACTATTTTTGCAGAGTCAATTACAGCTTGTTCTAAATTTCTATAGGATAGTATGAATAGAATTTTCTTTTTTGGAAGTGATAAAATCTTTATCTTTGCAGAAATGATAATGCCTAAGGTTCCTTCAGAACCGGAAATAATTTTTTGCATGTCTGTTTTTTTTGTAATTTTGTCTAGTCTGTAACCACAAGAATTTTTTGATACGTGAGGAAATTTTTTTTGGATATTATGATTTATCATTTTTAATATTTTATTACCAAACTGTGATTTTGATGGAAGATTGATTGCCTTGCCAGTCGGAGTTATTATCCTAACTCCGATCAAATTGTCTATGACACTACCATATTTGAGCGAATGACTCCCACTGGCATTTGTAGCAATCATACCGCCAATTGTGCAATATGGTCCAACTGATGGATCTGGTCCAAAAAACTTGCCTTTTTTTTCTAATTTTTTATCAAGAGCTCCCTTGAATACGCCTGAATCTACTTGCACATAATTTGGATGTATCATGATTTTATCAAAATGTTTAAAATCGAGAATTATTCCCCTTCCTAGAGCACTTCCCACAAGGCCTGTTCCTGCGCCGCGGGGTGTGACTGGGATGTTCATTTTTGATGCAAATCTTAGAATCTTGATAATCTCATTTTCATTTCTTGGGAAAACAACGACTAGTGGTTTTACAAGATATGAACTGGCATCAACAGAATAAAAATCACGACTGTATTTATCCCAAAGTACTTGGCATTTAACAATTCGCTGAATCTCAATACCTATTTTTTCTGCTTTCACTACAACTCTATGTTTCTAGAAGTTAAAAATGATCACGTTTTTTAACAAAGATTTAATTTGGTAAAAACAAGCTTTTCTATTATTGGATTTTCTAGGGATTAACGTAGACAAGCTCCTCAACTTTAATGATAATTCTAATCCGTTGATGTTACTTGTGTGGATTGTACCGATAATAATCTTCATGCTTTACGGCCAAAGGATTCAGTTACAAATAACATCATCTGAAATTAACAAGTCACTTGAAAAACTAAAGATGTTCAAGGAAGATACAAGAAAAGAGTTGCTTGATTATATAAAAACCACAATAAAACCAACAGCAGATCCGTCTGCAAAAATAGACAGGTATCTTGAGTATTTTACAATAATGCCAGTTGACATGGATCCCAATGGAATTATTCAGAAAATAAGACATGTTATGCGTTCCCGTGAAGACTATACTAGATTGCAAGTGAAAACAATTTCATCGGAAATGAATTCAATGGATGCAAGTAAAATAGAAAACATTCTTGAAGCAGTTACTACTTTGCACTTGCTTTACAAAATGGTAAGACATCTCTATCTTACAGCAAAAAAACAAAATAACTTTCCATTAATTTTGCCATTACAAATGATGATCCCGTTTATAATGGAAGAAGCAGAAGCGCTAAAAGATGCTGTCTCTGCATTCAAACAAGGTCAACCAATAGGCGATGGAATAGGTCCTATGATTGTTGGAAAGATGATGCTTGGAACAGAAAAAAAGACTGCTGCATTTGAGACGGTATGGAGCGAAAAAGAATTTGAGGGAAGAAAGCTCTATCTCATGAAGGCAGAAGGACCAACTGCTACAGTTGGAAGGCCAGGTGATGCACTAGAGAAAATCATCTCTGAAAGTAAACCTGACGTAATAGTGATGGTTGATGCAGCACTAAAACTAGAAGGGGAGGATTCTGGTACTGTATCACAAGGATTTGGTGCTGCAATTGGTGGCATTGGTACTGATAGATATCAAATTGAAGAGGTTGCAACAAAATACAAAATACCTCTTTATGCTATTGTGATAAAACAGTCAATCAAAGAAGCAATTACCCTTATGAAAAAAGAGATTGCTGATTCCGCAGAAAAGGTAACATTACAAATTCATGAAATGATCAAAGATAATACAAAACCAGGCCAATCTGTTCTGGTAATTGGAGTGGGAAATACTCTTGGAGTTTCACAATGAAATTTAAAAGAAAAAAAACAGAGATCATTACACCATATACTATAGAACAATGTAATTCATGTAATGCGATCTCAAAACGAAAATTCAAAGAAGGTGATTATGTATTCAAAAAAACCGATACATGTTCATCATGTAAAGGTCAAATGTCCATTGCCAAAATTTTTGGCGAAGTTAATGCCTAGAGTGTAGTAATCATTATTCCGTTTTCTTGAGGTATGAATGTGTGTTCTGCCTGTGCTACCCTTTGACTGTTTGCTTCTGTTAACACAGGATATGATCTTACTACCTTGTTTTTAACAAGTTTCTCTAACAAAATTCTGGCATTTTTTTCTTCCCAGGTTGGAACAAGCCATCTTAACGCAAATGGCAACATGTTAAATTTTTCCCATATGTGATCAGCAAGCTTGTCAGCTTCTGCATCCTTTGTTCTTTTTCGAGTAATAAGTGAAAAGATATTTCTTGTTTTACCCTCACGTACAAATCCTAATCCTTCTTTTGTTGTAACAAATGGTTCACACGCATAAGCTTCAGTAGGTAAAAATGAAAAAGATCCTATTGACCAAATATTTGGTACTGATTTTCCAGCATGAATAGTATATTGCTCTAAGGAATGACCGCTTAGATTTGCTATTGGTTGACATCCCATCTGTTTTACTGTATTTTCTATTGTTTTTCCTACATCGCTTGATTTTGTACCTACTCTTATTATTGACATGGCATCCTTTAGTGCAGCTTCTGCTGCTTGGACCAGAAAATCAAACTTGGGATCATAGCATACGGTTACTGCAGTATCTGCAATGTAGCCGTTAATTTGCACTCCAAGATCAATTTTTAGCAAATCTGTTTCACTGATTACTTTCTGGTCATTTGGTTCTGCAGTATAGTGGGCAGCTATCTCGTTTAGGCTTGTATTTACAGGAAAAGCGCATTTGCCACCTTTTTGAATAATTTGTTTTTCTATTGATTCGCAAATCTCAAACAGCGTAGAACCAACATGATCTTTTTTTCTTGCATTTTCTCTGACTTCTGATGCAATCTTTCCTGCACTAATGTAATCTTGGATTTGCATAGGGTAGTCTTGATTTTGTATGTTATTTAAAATCATCATCTGTGAAGCTTAAATTGGGGAGCTCTAAGCTGCATTTACATCGGGATCGTGGTCTAGCTTGGTATGATTCGGGTTTTGGGTACCTGAGGTCGTCGGTTCAAATCCGGCCGATCCCACTATTTTGTTGTATTAGCGATAACTAGGTATGATTTGATTGCATGCT
>JBOGQR010000021.1:0-16672 GCA_050749225.1 Nitrosopumilaceae archaeon
GCTCATGGGAGCTCACCAAAGTACACAGGGTTGGACAAAGTCAACCCCACAGCGGCAATATTGTCTGGAGCTTGGATGGTTGAATATCTTGGAGAACCTCATATTAGAGATGCAATATTTGCAGCCACGGAACAAGTGATCAACGAAGGAAAACATGTTACGTATGATATTGGTGGAAGTACTTCTACATCTAAAATGGCAAATGTCATAGCTGACATAGCAAAACAAAAGCTTCGAAAATAATTTTATTTAATCTCAGAACCATTTTTGAAATTAATCTAGTTCTTTGTTAATGCAGTCCGCATTTTTCAAAATATTGTTGATGATAGTCTTCTGCTTTGTAAAACTCAGACGCTGGTACAATTTCAGTAACAATTTTTCTGCCCTTGAATTTGTTAGAGCTTTGTAGTTTTTCCTTTGAAATTTTTGCGGTTGCTTCTTGTTCTACATCATGGAAAAATATCGCAGATCGGTATTGATCTCCTACATCTGGTCCTTGTCTGTTTAATGTTGTTGCATCATGGTTATTCCAAAAGACTGTAAGAAGATCATCATATGATACCACGTTTGGATCATATTCTACTTGGACCACTTCTGCATGCCCAGTTTGCCCAGAGCACACATCCTCGTAGGTTGGATTATTGAGAGAGCCTCCAAGATAGCCCACTGTTGTAGATGTGACTCCCTTTACTTGTCGAAATAATACTTCAACATGCCAGAAGCAGCCAGCGCCAAAAGTAGCTTTCACATATTATTTGATGCAAGTCTCATTAAAATACTATTATGATTTTAATGTAATAATCATCCTCATTTTAAAACGGCTTCAACTAGGATCAATTCCTCAAAAAACATTTTCATTGTTGCAACTATTCTCGTATAGAATCCTAATTGTTCAATCTCTTCCAATAGCTTTTTGTGATTTGCAAGTGATGAGGTCAAGTAGATCATTTTTCCTCCCTTTTTTATAACATTTTTTGCTGATTTTATTATTTGAAGTGGGACTATCAATCCCTCACCTAGACCATCAACTGTAGGATCAATAATTTCTTCAGAAGGCAGATATGGCATGTTACAAATGACAAGATCAAATTTAGTAGCAAACGGATCCGCTGAATTACAACATATGCAATTTTGGATCAAACTATGAGCATTTTTTATTGCATCAAAGCTAATGTCAGTTGCCACTACAACCTCAAAGTTAGGCAACAAAACATTTGCAAGATATCCAGTTCCAGTACCAATGTCAAGGACAGATTTTCCTTTTTCATTTTGGATATGATTTGCAAAAAATAATGTATCTTCTGCAGGAGAATAATATTCAGTTTTTATTGATTTGTTTTGCAAGATTAATTATTTCACCATTTGTCAAATTTTCAAATCTTTCATTAGATTCAACCAAGACTCCAAATTGTTTAGCAACATTATGGAGTGTTTTTCTTCTGTATGAAAAAAGCTTGTTTATTGTATTTACAAGATCTTTTGAGATTTGTTGTTTTTTAGTCAATTTTAGTACTACAGATTCTACCTTTGGCAGAGGTGAAAAATCTGATCTTTTTACATCCATCATATGTTTAATTTCTGCACAGTAATTTGCGATCACTGTTATTGCCTTGTGATTTTTGCTTCTTGGCTTTGCTACAAGTTTTTCAGCAAACTCCTTTTGTACCATAATGATTCCATGAGAGAACTTTTTTTGAGCAAGCCATTCTATGGCGTTTCTGCTCTCAGAATATGGTAGATTTGATACAAAAATCGTAAAATCAAGATCCATCTTAAAACCATCTCCCTGCTTTAGTGTCAGATTGGAAAAACTCTCAAACTTTTCTAATGCTTGTGCGTATAATTCCTTGTCTTTTTCTACAGATATCACTTTTTTTGCCACATTACACAAGTGTGGAATCATGATTCCTCTTCCAGTGCCAATTTCAAGAACTGTATCTTTTTTTGTTATTTCTGCAAAATCAACAATGGATTTTGCAGTCGATTGTGAAACCAGAAAATGTTGCCCAAGTAGTTGTCGCTTTTTCATCTTCTCACAAAGAGATTCATTCTGGTCTCGCCAGTAATTTCTTCAAGTATTCTCTTTGCGATTTGCTTTATTGGTTCTTTTAGTCCTACTCGGTCTTGCAAGTCCTTAAAGTCGGTAAACTTTTTCTTTTCTCTTTCTATAAGCATTGTTTTCATGTACGTCTTTCCTATTCCTGGGATCAATTCTAGTGCATGGATCCTTGGAGTAAGTGGCTGTGCATTATTTAGATAATCCACAAATCTTTGTTCGTTTTGTAAGACAATTTTTTCTACTACACCTGAAAGCTCGCTTTGTGCAGCTGACGATATTTCACTATACTCTAACCTACCCAAAACTGATAGGATTTTTGTTCGCCCTTCTTTTCCAATGTACACTCTTTCACCAATCTCAAACGTAGAGTTTGGTAATGCAAGTAATTCCAAAATTGTTAATCTTTCTTCGCCTAGTGCAGTTATTATGATCCCGTCCCGTCCTCGTACTGTAGAAGATTTGCCTCGCATTACAAAATCTAAAACGTATGCGTACTCTTCGTATTTTCTAGGTTGAGTTCTCTCCAAGAACATCTACTCCTTAGTGGACTTACACGTTCTCCTTGATAATTTTTAACATTTTTTCTAGCGTTTCCGCTAGGATTAGTTTTTTCCAACCAAAGGTAAACGCGCGTAATTCTGCCTCTGTACTTGGAAGGTTATTTACAATTTCTACTGCTTCCTCTTCCGTAATTCCGCATTCTTTAACGAGTTGTTGCTTTAGTTTTTTTGCAGCCTTTCCGTCAATTTTTGCAAATTTAGACACGTAATCAAATGTCCACCTCTGTATTTGATCCATAGATTCTGGATCAGATTTTTCCATAATTTCTTTAACTTCAGAAACGGAAATTGGTTGTTTCTTTTTTATCTCTTCCATGTTTATACACCAAATGGTTTGATATGATCTAATCTTGTTATGAGAGTTTTTGTTTTATTACCAAGCTTAACATCCATTGTTACAACTCTGCGTCCCACATTTGTTATAGTTCCAACTTTGCCATGGTATCTTCGATGTGGCAACGCCTTGTGCTGTGAAGGATCTATGATTACAAGAGCCTTGTCTCCTTTGACAAAAGTTCTCATTAGGAAAGATACGCCTCTTATTCTGTCCTTAGTCATGACAGAGCGTGATTTGTGCATGAATCCATGAGAACGGCCATGGGGTTTCTTTGTAGTCATATTCGTAAAGACTTGAGTTGTCCATAATTTAACACTTACTAGCTATTTTGGCACATTTAGATCTTAATCACAGATAATCAATGGAAATATCCTTGAAACAAGGAAAAGATGAGATGTGTCTATTCCTCAGATTCGTCTTTCTTTTTCTTCTTTGTTTCTTCTTCTGGATCTGATACACCAGCTTCGGTCAGAGTGAATATTACTTCTTGTTCTGGATGATGTGGACTGTCAACCATTCTTGCTATTCTCTTCTTTCCAGATTTCTTAAAGTACACTCTGTATGTGCTTGAATGTGCAACAACGTTTCCTCCAATTGGGCGTGTCGGGTCGCCAAAGAACGTATCTGGAGATGACATTACTTGGTTTGTTGCAATGGCTGCAATATTGTATGTTTCAGCTGTTCTTGTAAGAAGATGCATGAATTTGTTCAATCTTTGCTGTCTAATAGAAAGCGTTCCTCTTCCCAGATATTCTGATCTGAACAATCCTACTGCAGAGTCAACTACAATTAGTTTAATTTTATTTTCTTCTATCACTGTTCCTGCTTCTTGCATTATCAGCTCTTGATGTGAGCTATTGTATGCTTTGGCAACAATAATTCTCTCTAATGCTTTTGCTGGATCAATACCTTTTGCTTTTGCAATAGAAACAATTCTTTCAGGTCTGAAAGTGTTTTCAGTATCAATATACAAAACTCCCCCATCTAGACCGCCTTCTTCTTTTGATTTTTGAACATTCACACACATTGTATGACAAAACTGTGTTTTTCCGGAACCAAATTCACCATAAACTTCTGTGACTGCTTGTGTTTCAATTCCACCGTCAAATAACATATCTAATGCATTAGTGTTAGTAGAAATCTTTCCAATATCCTGCCTTCTTTTGTAAATTTCGGTAGCACTAACAAATTCATTTTGAATTTGCCCAGATTCGATAAGAGATTGTCTTGCTTTGGTTACTAGTTTTGCTGCAGTCTCAAATTCCATTCCAGTTATCTCTGCTATATCCACTGGACCTCTTACTAGTAGATCCATTATGTTATGAATACCTGCATCATTTAGCTTCTTGGTAGTTACTGGACCGACCCCATCTAGACTGTCTAATCTTACTTCGTCCATCTTACCGTATGGTACGGTACGAGTACCTATTAAACTTGTTGTTTAGAGGAATTGTCAAGTTGTTGGGACATAATTTACCTTGTAAATGATCGGGACATAAAATCTGAAAATACTAATTTTGTATCTCTGTTAGAGGTTTTTCAGAAATCAATTTTAACCATAATTTGTATCCGCATTTAGGACATTGCCATGTTTCATAGAATCCTGATTCAAGATCGCCAAGAAGATCCTCATCCACTAATGGCTTAAACTCTATATCCTCACCACGAGGATTCGTATTTTCATCCATTGAACATTTAATGCAAATCAGTTTGTTACGTATGTGCTTCATTCTTTTATTCCGTTGGTTGTGCGGTGGAAGAAGATTTACTCTTCATAGTAGGCAATTTCTTTCTTAAGATTTTCAATGCTGACTCTGCTAATGTTATAGAATCATCATCAGTAAGGTCAATGTTTCCAATGCCTTTCACAGACAATATTCCAAAAGAGTCAGGATCTGTTGGTGTTACTAATTGTTGTGACACTGTCCTAATATTGGAGTCCTTCGAGCTTAAACCTTTCGTTTCAATATTTTCTACACCTGTTCCAATATCTTTACCCACTAGATCTTCTGTAATATGACCGATGTCTGCTTCATACCAACCTAGAATTTTTGTGGTATTAGATTTTGCAGTGGCAGGATCTACTTTTGTTATATCCACAAGGACAGCCCAAAAATTATCATCTCTTGGTTTTTTTCCATGTTTTTGATAAATCTCTTTCCACAGTGGCACGTTTAAAACAGCTTTTGTCATTACAAGTGCCTTCTCATTATCATCTCTGGGATGAAGTACTTTTTCACCCAACTCTGAAATCTGAAAAAGACCTTTCCCTTCCATCAAACCATATTCTTGTAAGGCGTGTATTTTTCGGTAATAATGTGGTTCAGTACCATATTTGAAACCAAGAAGGATGGCAAGATCTTTTGACTGTATTCTGTCTCTTTTCTTAACTTTATAGATCTCTTCAAGAGTGGTCACTACAGTTGGAATCAACCTCTGTTCAGGAACATCGTAAGCACCTACTTTCATACAGCATAATGGTTATACAACAATCTTTATTAACTTTATGGCATTATGGTCGATTAAAATGTATAGAATCAGATTTCATATTATTAATCATATTTATACGTAAAACCATAATGCTATTCGTAAAATTATAGAAATTAAGCAATAAACTATATTAATGGCGAGGAACAAGACTAATGTATGAATAAATTGCCCTCGCTCTTTGGACGAGATGACGTTCTACTAAAACGTCAGATGGGGTTCAATTCCCCACGAGGGCTCCCCTTCGAATCACCAAAGGAGTATTACAATGGATAGCACAATCCCAGCTAAAAAGCTTTTTGACAGGCAGGAAAAAGGAAAACAAATCGCTCTCAAAAGTGATCTAATTCGTGTATCAGACTATCATTACAGAGTCCATTCTCAAACTACCAAGAGAGAATATGATGTTATCAAAGTAGGTGACAAATGGGAATGTAATTGTGCAGATCATATTTACAGACATGTATGTTGCAAACATGCCCATGCCGTAGAGTTTAGCTTAAAGATCAGAGAAGAAGTAAGAAAAGAAAAATCTGTAATTATAGAACCAATCAATCCTTCAAGATGTTCTAAGTGTTTGTCAGAACAGCTTGTCAAGCATGGAATTAGACACAATAAGTATGGAGACATTCAAAGATTTTCATGCAAGAACTGTCATAATAGATTCGTAGTAAATCTAGGATTTGAAAAAATGCGAGCTACACCACAAGCAATTACATCTGCTATGCAACTCTATTTCACAGGAGAATCTCTGAGGAATGTAAAACAATTCCTAAGATTGCAAGGCGTTAATGTTTCACATCAGACCGTCTATAATTGGATTAACAAATACACGAAATTAATGAAAGGTTACTTGGACAAGATCGTGCCACAAGTCGGAGATGCTTGGAGAGCTGATGAAGTCTTTGTTAAAGTAAAAGGCGATATGAGATACTTGTTTGCTTTAATGGATGACGAAACTAGATTTTGGATTGCAAAGGAAGTAGCAAACTCAAAAGAGATGCACGATGCTTCTGGATTATTCCGACAAGCTAAGGAAATCATTGGAATTAAGCCAAAGGTCATAATCACAGATGGATTGAGATCATATGAAGAAGCCTATCAAAAGGAATTTTGGACAATGAACAGACAGGATAGAACTTTACACATTAGAAATATTCACTTACAAGGAGACATGAACAATAACAAGATGGAACGTTTGAATGGAGAATTTAGAGACAGAGAGAAGATAATGCGTGGAATCAAAAAAGATGATTCGGTAATGTTTGATGGTTATCAAATGTATCATAACTATCTTAGATCACATATGGGATTAGACGGAAAGACGCCTGCTGAGGCATGCGGTATCAAGATTGAGGGAGATAACAAATGGTTAACTCTCATTCAAAATTCTGTTAAACAGAGGTGGAAGAATGACTGATGATGGTATAGATTGGATAGTAAAAGAGGAGAACTATCAGGGAAATACAAGGTATCATAAAGTCGAAAAGGTTGCGTTATTCAAAATTGCACGAGAAGAGCAGGGCGAAAAGATTCTAACAGAAATGGCAAATGAAATCATCTGTTGGGAATTTGGAAAAAGACTTGAAATTCCTATTGCTGAGATATTTCTAGGTGTTTTAACTGGAAAGGGTTTAGGATTGTTTTCAATATGGGTAGGCACTCAACCATTAAATGTTGAAGATAAAAATCAAATTTCAAATCTCAGCAATTATGATAAACTAAAAGAATTATTTGTATTTGATCAATGGGTTTACAATTATGATAGAGGTCAACGACATTTTGTTACAGGTCAAGATCCTACAAATGCAGGTAAATTAATTACAAAAGGAATAGATCATGGTCATACATTAAATGATTATAATGGAACTAAACTCCAATCAAACGCAAATTTGTTGTTAGAGCCTGCATCTGGATTTTATTTCGATGGGAGTTTTAACAATACATTAGAATTGAAACCCATAGTTGAAAAGATAGAAAAAATTTCTGATAAAGAAATTGATGAAATAATTTCATTTGCCACGGATACTATAATAAAATTCAATCCAACTCAACTGGAGTTAGAAAAGGTTCAATCTAATGAACAACATATAAAAAATATTTTAAAGTCACGCAGAACAAATCTCAGAACAATAATTGAAAAATATTGTAAACTGGCAAATAAAACAATTCAATGGGATTAATCTTTTTGAACTATTTTTCCGTTAATTCTTCCACCGTGAACTTCTAAATTTCCACCACTATTGTAGACACATTTATTGATGAATCCTTGAACATCGACTTTGCTTTCTTTACCTAGATACAGATTGCCTGAAACCATGCCATTTATTTTAACATGTGCAGATGGTTGAATTTTGAGATCACCCATTACCAAACCATTAATTGTTACCTCTTCACCCGCCATAATTTCTGCATCACCCTCAATTAGATTTGCAAATAATCCTTTTCTAAGTTGGATCGGCATACCTATACACCGCAAAACGATCTATTAACCGTTTTTACGTGGATATGAACCCGTCTCATGGTCAAAATCACAGATGTATCAAACCAAAAAAACCACATGTCCCGAACTTGACACGTTAAACAATGTCCCACTAACTTGACAGAACCAAAAAATTCAAACCCTTTGATTTTCTTAAGACTTTCAATAAGAACAGTTAGTTCGTTATCGTCAATCTGATCCATTGTTTTCAGATTGACTTTTTTCTTTGGTATTTCCATATTCCTATTAGGTATATCCTAGTATATGAGAACTAATTAGAACTATTTCCATCAACCGAGCCTTAACACGAAGAATTACCAACCTAAGAGTTAACAGAACCTGTTTAGAGGAACTGTTACCTTGTAGGTTGATTTCGTTGATTTTTCTTTCTGTTACCTTCGGTTGATGTAATCTAAGAATGCAGAAGTTTTTTTATTTTATAAACTATATACGTGCCTAAATCTCTCTGTATTTTTTTCTTTTTAAGTTGATGTTTAGTTGATTCCTTAATCTTATTCCATATAGAAAATATTCGTGGATCTCCGCTAATGACACTCTGAAATATTGATGAAAGTATTATCTCTCCCGCAGTATTATTGAGTGAACGTTTTGCTTTTCCATATTTCGACATTGTATGCACAATAGTGAATTGGATATTTATTGATATTCAAAAAGGAAAATCTTGCCACGTCCTTATCGTCTATCAACAAATGTCTTAGTATGAATCCATTATGTGGTACTTCTGCTGAGGACAAACAGAATTTGGATTAGTATCGAGATTCCAAAGACAACAAAGAGGGATGGAATAGCCCATTTTAATCGATCTGGTGATACTACATTCTTCTGAATCACAAAGTAGGAAATTATTGAGATGATTGATGTAGTAATAACAACTCTTACAATAAGACTCTGACTTAAATCAAGCATAAAGGAAGAAGGTAATACTACCTTAATGAATAATCCTTATCAGATATGTTGGTAAATATCCTGAAAGCCTATACGTATACATTGCTAGCACATACAAAACATTTGTTTTAATTTTAAATAATATTGATTGATCTTTCATTCTCCAATTAGATACAAATCTGATCACTTAAACCTCACTCATTACTGATACTACGAAAATAAAAGAACCTATTTTTTACTAGCATTCTGAATCAATGTAATCATATCTACTCGCAGATTAGCACTAGATTCTAGGGTTAACTTTGTTCTTTTAGAATTGAATCGATATTATTTACAATCTCTGTTACTCTACGAGGGTTTGTATTTCGTTCACAGGTGATATAGATAATCAAACTATCAACATAGTAAACAAACTGGTGCACTTTGTCTCGTATAATATGCATGAAAGTATTCCTCCCAAGAGATTCATCAAATAGGCTTTGTATCTTTTTCATAATTGGCAGTTCTGCCGAAAGTTTTCCTAATCCTTCTTCGTCTTGAAGTAAAATTTTACCCTGCTTTACTTTGTGATGTATTAATTGCCCTTCATCTCCTATGAATCTCACATATCGCATTGTGTCATCTAGTTTCAAAATTTTATCGCTGATATTTTCAAAATCCATATTAAAGTCTTAATCATTTCCAAGTTTGAAAACAATGTATTTAAGATTTTGTAATACTAGAAAAATGCTTTATGTTATAATTTGAGTTTTATCTAGATATTACTGTAAGAAATTCTTGAACTTGTTTTTGTTCATTAGATTTCTCAAGACGTTTCTTGATTGATTCTACAATAACTATATGGGCATGACCAAATATTTTTTTTAATATTGCATTGAGATATTCCGGGTGTTCATAACAGTCTGTTATTACACAATGATATTCTCGGTAAAGATATTCAACAACTTTTTCATATATGGGTTCGCCAAGTTCAAGTAATGTCTCTTTTATTGCCAACATTATTTCCATTTTTTTATCATGCACATTCTTAGTTATGGGGATTTCATATTTGTCTGATCTTTCTTCACATTTTGGTAATTTATCAGTAATTTCAGAAATGTTGTTAATGTTATTACATTTTTCAGCAAGGTCTAACTTTGCATCCATTATTCCCACTAGAGCAGAATTAATTCTTGCAACATGTTTGTTAATTCCTTTAATGTCGTTTCTTTCAGCCTTTATCTTTATTCCTTCTACTTCTATAGTGATATCAGAGAGATATTGTGTAAACAAGTCTGCGTAAGTAGTCCTTTCATCCTTTGTAGTAATTGACGCAGGCAATTTTTCTTCATTTTTTGTTAATTTTTGAACTATATAATATAAGTCTGCCAAAATTGGAAATCATAAATCCATTAGGAAGAGCATGTTGTAATTTATATAGAATTTTTATTTTACTGGATCTTTCATTAACCCAAACTTAGAAAGTTGTTTGTAAGTCAAGAAAACTACAGCTGCGATTATCAAGAAGTTTATTACATTTGAAATAAGATCACCATATGAAAATGTAGATTTACCAACGGTAATTCCTATTTTATTCAAATCTCCCACATCTGGCGTAAATAATCCTATGAATGGAGTTATGAGATCATTTACGAATGCACTGATCATCTTGGAAGCTGCTTGACCAATAACAAAAGCAATTGCAAGCCCAATCACTGAAAATTTTTCTAAAAACTCCATAAATTCTTTGATGAAATGCTTTTTTACCGGAGTTTCTTCTGCCATGTTTACTACCTAAATTGCCAACATAACTATTCTTTTATCAATATCTTTATGCAATCAACTAAATTGATTTCCGTGGTTTTGTACAATCAGCGATTGATTAACTGATCTGAAAATGTTCAGGTTTACATAACTTCACATGTACTGAAATTATACCTTGGCGTAAAAAATTAGTTTACAGATATAATTTTAATGTTAACAGAATTTGTTATGCTACTTTCTTTTTCTGCGTTGTCCTGGCTTGTTTTGTCCAGGAACTCTTTTTAATTGAAATCTTTTTCTAAAATTTTCTCTATTTCTCATGCTGGAAATAATTCCATGTCTTTCTCTTGCTTGGACCTTTGGTGTTTGGCCTCTAACTTTTCCTGCTTTTGTAAGCGAACCGTGAGTTGGCACGAATCAATTTTTCTCTAATTCAATTTATGTATTTGGATCTTACCAGTATTTTGCTTTGATTTGTTCAATTACTTGTTCGTGATCTCTTCCTTTTCGTCTTGCGTATTTTTCCATTGCACTTAGTGGTACTCCACCCAATGTTCTTGCCAAACCAGTGAATGCCTTTCTTCTAAAGGAGTTGTTATGTCCAGTCTTGTCCATGAATTTTTGAATTCCATATTTGAAGTTGTGTTGCCAAGTCTTGTACATGACGCCAAGTTGTGCGGCATCCATTTCATTTCCTATATCAAAGAATTCTGATTTTTCTAACAATCCTATTGGAACAAACGTTAACGGGGTTGCGGTAAACATGGATTCTGGTTGTTCTTGCTCTAATTCACTGATTATCCTAATGGTATCCCATGCATCTTCTTCTGTTTCATCGTTGTCTAATCCCATAATCAATGTAAATGCAGGGATCCAGTGATTTTCATTAAGTGTTTTTACTCCTTCTTTTACAACCCAGTGCCACTCTTCTGGTTTGTATGGAGAAAGTTTCCTATCTGCATATTTACCGATTAATCGTAGACTTCCTGTTTCAAATCCACATTGAATTCCTATTTTATTATCTGCACTTGCTTTGATAATTTTTGAAATGTTTGGAATCAGTTTTTCATCTGCAATTGCACCTGCAAGTGTACCATGTGTTGGATTTGTGTGTCCAATTCCAGTTGACATTACTACACTGAAAAGCTCTTCCAGAGCGTCTCTGTTAGGAGCCATGTTCTTGGTTTTTCTTGGATCCAATCCATAAACAAAAATATCATCGCTATGAAGCCATGCAGATTTGGCACCACCTTTTTTTATGTTGATTTCTATTTCCTGTTTGACTTTCTCTGGAGGATAGTATCGTAAAGGTCGTAGTGTCACATCACAAAACTTACAGCCTCTTCCACAGCCACGCATTACCTCAACCATTCCGTGCATGCTTGGCTCAACTATGTTAGGAATTTCATCAATCTCAGGTTCGTCCCAATAGTGAACAAATCTTCCATGATATTTGTTTTCATCTTTTCCAAATTCTTTAATATCAACTTTAAAATCGCTTTTTGCAAAAGGATTCATGTTTTCAAAATCGCCGTTCATCAGATGATTGAAAAACTCTCCTGCATGTCCATCAATTTCTGGACCAATACCTCCCAATTCACCTTCTAGAACTGCATACAATCCATATTCTTGAATTTTTTTTGGATCATAATTATATTGCCAAGTTCCAGATGCACCGGCAATTACTTTGGCGTTGCTGTTATTTTTTTTCTTTGCAGCATTAATTCTTAGGTGCAAGTCCCTGTTGTAAAATTCGTCATATGACATTTGCTTGCGACCATATGTGAAGGTCATAGTTACTGGTCCCATTCCCAGAGGATCCATTTCATATGTTCCGACTACTTGGGTTTCTGGACCGATGAATTTTTCCACATGATCGGGATGTGCTATGACTACATCTTCACGTTTAAAGCCATCTCGTAAAAGTGCAGCCTCTACTTTTCTTAATCCATATGGAGCAAAATCAGCAACACCATTTTTGTGACCAATTGGATTGCATATGAAATCAAACAGAACTTTTGGAGTCACCTGATCTTTGAGGATATAATACCAAAAGCTATTTTTTGGTCTATGCGGATCTATAGCTGGTGCACAGCCAAAGAAAGTGGCTAGCGAGATTCCACGATAAGGCGACATTAATGTACGATCAGCTGTTAAAACAATTTTCGGATGAGCCAATTTTCAAATTTTGAGTGATTCTTAAGGCTTTTTAACCTTTCCAGTATTTCCAAACAAGACCTAATAGTTCTCAAGTATTCCTGCCTTATTTCTATGAGTGTAACCAAATTCTTTGTTTGTGAGAAGATATTTACCGTCAAAGACAGTACCGTCTTTACAGGCTAGAACTTCGCCAAAACAACAGCTCCCACATATACCCATGCCACATTTCATCATTCTTTCAATGCTTGCTTGAACATGAATATTTTTTGATGATGCTAGTTGGACTACTTTGTGCATCATTTTTTCTGGTCCGCAAGTATAAACTGCATCAAATTTTGTTTCAGAAAGTAAATTTTCCATGACTTGTGTAACCAATCCAGACTTTCCATACGAACCGTCTTCTGTCACTACAATTACCTGATGTTTGTTATGTTCAAGAATTTGGTTTGCCATTTTTTCAAAAAATACTTCATTTTTTGTTTTTGAACCAATAAGTAATGTAACATCATCTGTTTTTTGAAGAAAAGTTAGGAGGCGAATCAGCGGAACTAAACCTGTGCCCCCTCCTACAAGCAGAATTCTTCCTTGTTTTATGGTAAAAGAATTTCCGTATGGGCCTCTAACTCCAATTTGTTCTCCTGCTTTGAGCAAATAAAGTCCAGTTGATGCAATTCCATGTTTTCTTACAGTAAATGCCGCCTTTCCTTTTTCCTGTGATATCATTACGCTCATCGGAAGTTCATTTATTCCTGGAATCCAAACCATAGCAAATTGTCCAGGTAAAACATTAGAAAGAACTTCGTCTGAGAAGACCAATGTTCGCACGGTAGGAGTTTCATCTATTATTTTTTCGATCTTTATAATTGTTGGCGCATCAGAATTTCTTTGCAATCCCAACCATCTCCTTTATCTTTGAAAAGTTTTTCTTTTCCATGTATTTTGATATACCGCTATTAATTTCTGAAAATACACCAACCCATTTGTCTACTAGTGCACTGCCAATCTGTACTGCACTGGCACCAGCAAGTATGAATTCAATTGCATCTTCCCAGCTTGATACTCCTCCACATCCAACAACAGGAATATCAAACTTTGATGAAATCTCATAAACACATCTTACTGCAATTGGTTTTATTGCAGAGCCAGACAGACCTCCTATTTTGTGACTAAGAATAGGTCTCATTGTTTCTACATCTATTGCCATGGCGCGAACAGTGTTGATTGCAGTGATTGCGTCAATGCCAGATTCACAGGCAACTCGGACAGTTTCCAGATAGTCTGAAGAACCTAGTCCTACTTTTGCTATTACCGGGACTTGTGATTGTGATTTTACAGATTTTACTATTTTATGTACAAGATCAGGATCATCTCCTACTTCCAGTCCTACTTTTTCCACATGAGGACATGACAAGTTAAGCTCGTATCCAAGAATTTTGACATTTTCAAATTGTTTAATCATAAAAACAAAGTCTTCCGGAATTGAACCAACAAGGCTTACAATTACTGGTACTGTTTTGTTTGATGAAATCATTTTTGCAAAATATGGAGCCCCAGGATTTGAAAGACCTACTGCATTAAGATAGCCTGTTTTTACACCAACAACAGTAGGATTTGGATAACCATCCCAAGGTTCTTTGCTTAATGATTTTGTAACCACTGCCCCTGCTCCGTCTTTATATAGACGATCAAAAACATCAAGTGAGATACCCAGGATTCCCGAGGCAAGCATTGTGGGTCGTTCAATCTTAATTGTGCCCACTTGGGTTGAGATATCAGGCTTCACTTCTAATTATAAAAAATTGTTCTCTTATAACAGTTAATGTAGAGTCAGCCTAGAATGTTACCTTTTTTAGTAAGGCGTTGGAAAACTGTGAATATGCATTTTGTTATTTTAACAGAATTAGGAATTGCAGTATTTGATGAAAATACGTGTGTAAAATCCATTCCATTTTCAGACCCTGCAAAAGAATATGTTGAAATAAAAAAGGAAAAATCTGATATTACTCAGTTACAAGAAGTTCTTTCAAAAATTGGTTCTGGAATTTTTGTTAATGATTCTTCATTGTTAAAGATTTTGAAAAAGAATTCAATAGATACAGAGTTGATGGAAGAGTCTAAGATAGATCACATACAATCGTCAAAGCTAAGAGTTCTTGTTGATTCTGGTTTTGCAAAGGACGAATCAGATGCAAGAACAAAGCTACGAGATTTTGCTGTTCAGCTTTCTTCATCCAGAGTAACTGAAACTTCGGAAAGTCCTGATTTGCATATAATACAGGCAATAAACACGTTGGACGAAATTGACAAGATAATAAATGCACTCAGTTCTAGGCTGCGAGAGTGGTATGGGTTACATTTTCCAGAGCTTGACAATCTTATTGATAGCATAATAGGCTACTCAAAAATTGTTCTCGCTGGTAAAAGAGATACCATCACTCAAAGTGTTTACACAGATGCGGGATTTCCTGAAACGAAGGTAGAAATGCTTTCTCTTTTGCAAAACAAAAGTAAGGGCGGACAGATTTCAGATGAAAATCTAGCCATTGTTCGAGTAATTGCAAAACAGATTTTGGAACTTTTTGAATTGCGAAGTAATTTAGAAAAACATGTAGAAACTCAGATGGAAGCTATAGCTCCAAACATTGCTGGCATACTTGGAACTGCAGTTGGAGCAAGAATTCTTGCAAGAGCTGGAAGTCTTAAAAGACTATCATCAATGCCCGCAAGCACTATACAGATCCTCGGAGCTGAGAAAGCACTATTTCGCTCTCTTAAGACTGGAGCACAGCCGCCAAAACATGGATTACTTTTTCAGCATACTTTGGTACATGCTGCACCAAGATGGCAACGTGGCAAGATTGCAAGGGCAATTGCAGCCAAGGCAGCTATTGCTGCGCGTGTAGATGTTTATGGCGCTGGAAAGAACCAGATGTTATTTGAGAAGTTAAATGTAAGAATTACCGAAATAGGTGAAAAATACAAGGAGCCAAGTGAAAAAGAAACTCTTAGAGCAAAACAATTCGATAGTGGTTTTTCAAGAGGACAAAGGAGATTTGGCGGAGATCGTCCTCAAGGTGGAAGAAGATTTGGCGGAGATCGTCCTCAAGGTGGAAGAAGATTTGGCGGGGAACAAGGTAAACCAAGAGATGGAGAAAAAGACGATTGGAAGAAAGGAAAAAGAAAAAAGTTTGGAAAACGAAGAAGATAATATTTTTTGGGTTAAAATAGATGGCGAAAAAAGACTCGCTACAATAAATCTAGTTCCCGGGAATCAAGTCTATAAAGAAAAATTAGTAAAAATTAAAGACGAAGAGTTCAGGGCGTGGGATCCCTTCAGAAGCAAGCTTGCAGCAGCAATTATGAACGGTCTTGAAAGTTTGCCAATTGTTAGAAAATCAAGAGTTCTTTATCTTGGAGTTTCAACTGGAACTACTGCAAGTCATGTTTCAGATATTGTAGGACCAAATGGTATTGTATTTTGTGTAGAGCATGCAAGCAGAGTTGCACGAGATTTTTTGGACAGAGTAGCATCATTTAGATCAAACATTGTTCCCATTTTGCAAGATGCAAGACAACCAAAAGAATACTTTTCAGTATACGGAACAGTAGATGTTGTCTATGTTGATATTGCACAACCAGACCAAACCGAGATAGCCATTCTTAATTGTAAAACTTATCTAAAAAAAGGCGGCTATTTGATGCTTGTAATTAAAACAAGAAGTATCGATGTAATACAAGAGCCTGCTCAAGTAATCCGAAATGAAATTAAAAAACTAGGTCCCAATTTTGAGATGGTTCAAGAAATTAACCTTGATCCTTATGAAAAAGACCACGGAATGGCAATTGCAAGATACTTGGGCTAGATTTGATTCATCATTATTTTCACTGGCTTCCAGCTTTTGCGTACAAATTCTGGCGTTTTATTATGATCCAAGATC
>JBOGQR010000022.1:0-16596 GCA_050749225.1 Nitrosopumilaceae archaeon
CCACTGCGTTGTACAATAAAGGACTTGCATTAGGTAAGCTTGGAAAATATCAAGAAGCAATAGTATGTTTTGATAAAGTTTTAAAAATAGATGCAAAAAGTGTTGTTGCATTATTACATAAAGGATTAGCTCTGAGGGAACTTGGGAGAAATGAGGAAGCTATAGTATGTTACGATAGTGTTCTTGAGATGGAATCAAACAATGCCACTGCGTTGTACAATAAAGGACTTGCATTAGGTAAGCTTGGAAGAAATGAGGAAGCCATATCATGCATCGATAAATCTGCTGAGATAGAATCTCTCAATTCATCAGATTTGTATGATAGGGGTGATGAACTTAAGAAGCGTGGCAAATACGATGAAGCCCTTTCTTTGTATAACAAGGCTTTAGAAAGTAATCCAAATAATGTTCAAGCATTAATTGCAAAGGGTTTTGTGCTTGATTTACTTGGAGTATCACTCAAAAATGTAATACCCTTTTTTGACAGAGCCGTAGAAATTGAACCAAAAAATGTTGAATCACATCTTCACAAAGGTTTCTTACACGATAGAATAGGAAGATATCAAGAAGCAATAGTATGTTTTGATAAAGCTCTAGAAATTGAACCCACTAATGTTCGTGCGCTGTATAGTAAAGGGGTTGCACTACATTCTTTAAAAAAATATGAAGAAGCCATAGCATATTGTAACAAAGCCTTAGAAATTAACCAGAAACATGTTAAAGCTCTATGTACTATGGTTTGGGTTTTAGCCCATCAAAAAAAGTATGAAGCTGCATTGATTTATTGTGATAAAGCTTTGGAGATCGAACCAGAGTATGTATATGCCCTAAGTTACAAAGGCTATTTGCTTTTTGAACTTGGTAGATTTCATGAAGCGTTAGAATACTATAACACATCACTAGAAATTGATCCAGAAAATGCAAGAGCTTTACATTATAAGAATAAAATACTAGATAAAATAGAAAAAAGTAAAAAAACATCATTTCTTAACAAGTTCAGACCTTAATACAATAATGAATTAATTTAGAAGTTTAGGCACAAAATTAGTGTATTTTTGAAAAAATAAGTTTCAATTAAAGTGCAGATCTTGTAGATCCCTCTTCAGCAGCATGGAAATGTTTCAAGTCTTCACCTGCTATAAGGTCCTCTTCTGGAGGAACATAGTCTCTAACGTCATGTCTTTCTTTGCCTGGCCATTTCTTCTGAGTTGCATATGCTACTAGTATGAAGAGTGTAAATGATATTGGTGGAGGTATCATCGTATCCAAACCTGCCAATTCAGGTGGAATAATAAAGAACATTAACAATCTTAGTGCAGAACCAACAATAAGTGACGTAACTGCAGCTGGCATATTGGCTTTTTTCCAGAACAATCCTAATGTCAGTGGAGCTAAAGCTCCAGCAAAAACAATATCAAATGCTAGAATCAAGTATACTCCTGGTTGTGGAATAAAGTAACCAAGAGCTAGTGCACATATCATTACAGGAGCAACAAACATTCTAGTTATCCAAAGTAATTTTGTATCACTCCAAGCTTCTTTCTTTAACCATCTCCTTCTGATAATTCTTTGAAGAAGATTTCTAGAAATTACACTAGATATAGCAAGCAGACCTCCGTTTGCAGTAGACATTGAAGCTCCAAGAACACCCATAAGAATTGCTGCTCCTATTACAAATGGCATGTGATTGAGAGCTAAATCTGGTAATGCAGTATATGGACTATCGAGTCCTGGTAGGAAATGAAATGCAATTATTCCTAACATACTAGTTGGGATTACAGTAAAGAGTGTTAGTCCTGCACCCCAGAAAGCTCCTCTTCGAGCAGTCCTTCCATCCTTTGCTGCAAATACTCTTTCCATAAAGTCTAGTGCCACTATATCACCTAATCCTAAAGCTAGGATACCAGCCCAATTAGCCAAGGCACCGTTTGCTACATCATATAGTCCTGAAAGATCGAGGTATCCTGAAGGAGCACTACCTAAAATAGTATCAAATGGAACACCAGAAAATCCTCCTGCAAAGAAAATAAAAGCGGCCCAAAATGAACCAATTGCAAGATATATTTGGAAGATGTCTGTGTATGCAGAAGCAAATAATCCTCCTGCAACCGTATAAGTTAAGACTACTAAAGCTGCAATAATAATTCCCCAGAAGAATGGTATGCCTAAAACTGTCTGCAAAATAAAACCACTTGCCGCAAAATTTCCAGCTACTAGTACAATGAAACTTAATATCATCAAGATTGCTGAAATGCCTTCTGTCGCATTTCCAAATCTTCTGAAATAGTAATCTGGTAAGGTAAACATTGACATTTTGTTGAGTACTTTTCCAAAAAACAAACCAGTAAGTATAAGACAAATGCCTAGTCCAATTGGTATAACAGCTCCTGCCCAAAAACCAAATTGGTAAACTAGTGCAACATTACCAAGTGATGAATTACCATCAATTGACTGTGCTGCAAGCATTGTTCCAACAAAAAATAAAGGCAGACTTTTTCCTGCAACAATTAACCTTCTACCACTTTTTTTTACAAGCTTGTATGTTAAAGATCCAACCACTAATGATACAACAAGAAAACCAATTATTGCAATACCATAACCAGTTATCTCTACCATTCACAGTCATAACAGGTACATTGATTTAAATATTTATGATTTTAAACAACTACCAAAATAATCTGAATTTTTTAGGCACTATATCACTCTAATATGAAATTTGTTCATGGATTTTAGAAAAAGATGTAAACTACGTATTTAGGAATAAAATAGTGCACGTATAATACATTTAGAAAGAATTTATGCCAAACCAAAATTTAATTTTTAATTAGTTTTTTCAAAAATTTGAACAAAGATTAGTATAAAATTATTTTACAATAAGAACTGAAACTGAAGAACTATGTATTATAGGATTAGCAACACTTCAGAGAAATTTTGATTTTAGATCACTTGAACTAACAATTATCAAATTATAGTGATATTTTTTGTAAATTTTATGATTTCCTCTTTTGGCATTCCTCGAGAAAATATTTTTCTGAAATGTAATATTTTTTCGTCACAGATTTTTTTAGCTTCTTCCATGAAAACTTCAAGTATATTACGTTATAGATTTCTAAAGATAAAAAACTATAGTCAAAATTTGTTTAAATCTTAAAATAACTAAGACGTAGATTACTTGGATAAATTTAATTACCATATTAAAGCCTACTTAGTTGATAAAAATGGGAATGGAATTTTACGGTGATTCATACAAAGGAAATGATGAGCCAATTTTTGTTGGAATTCCAACGTTCTTGAAATTACCTTGGTTAAGAAGTAAAGCAGAATTAGAAAAAGTACGACCAGATGTAGCAATTATCGGAGAACCTTTTGATTTTGGAACGACTATTCGTCCGGGTGCAAGATATGGTCCAAGGGCAATCCGTGCTGCCTCAACAGTGCCTTCTCCCCCATACGAACATTTCAATATTGAGACAGGTGTTGATCCATTTGGAGTTTTTAAAACTGTAGATTATGGTGATGTAAACATTTCACCAGGAGATGTGATTGAGTCACATAGAAGAATGACTGACAAAGTAAAAGAAGTTCTTGATATCGACGGCATTCCAGTAATGCTTGGCGGAGATCATTCCATTACATTTGCAAATGTTAGAGCGTTTGCTAAAAAATACAAGAACATTGGTATGATCCACATTGATACTCATGCAGATTGTGCTCCACAAGGATTGTGTGGTTTCAAGTATGATCATGGTGCACATATTAGAAGAATTATGGAATTAGGTTGCCTGAAAGGTAAGAACTATACGCTTATCGGACCTCGTGGTTACTGGCCAGGTCCTGATTTATACAAATGGATGGCAGACCAAGACTTTCAATGGTTTACCATGCTAGATGTTGAGGAGTTGGGAATTGATCAGATTGCAAAAGAAGCTGCAGACAGAGCTAATGATAATGTAGATGCAGTGTATATCAGTTGGGACATTGACACATTTGACCCAGCATACGCACCAGGAACAGGAGAACCTGAACCAAATGGTTTGACATCAAGAGAAGGAATGAGATTAATGAGATTACTATCCACATCATTTGATCCAGACAAGTTTGCGTTTGATCTTGTAGAAGTTGCACCAAACTATGATGTAAGTGATGGAAACTCTTACAACGGAGGAATCACATCAGGTCTGGCAAACAGATTGATTGTAGAACTTCTCGCTGGGTTGTCTCTTACTAAGAAAGGTCAAACTGAAGGCAAACCAGTAAGACCACATGCGTATCGTGGAAAAAACCATACTTATGATTTTGGAAATGGTCCAAAAGCAAAGATACCAAAAAGACCATGATCAATATCAGAGTTGAAATAAAAGGAGAGACAGATATGCCTCCTTTTATGAAGGAATTTGAATTTAGTGACGACAATGAGGCTATTTTTTTGAATTCAGTAGACATGATCAAACTAAAACTCTCAAAGAATATGAGGCTTAACATGAATGAAGCACTAACAGTATATTCTGCATATGTTGCAAGTGAGATTCGTTCTAAAAGATCTGTAGAAAATATTGAGAAGAATGCATCCAAAATATTAACAATCGATAACGTAATGATAGGAGTTCCGGAAACTTTGAGAAAGATAACATTTGATGCCATGATAGATGATCAACCAAAAGCACAGATTACATTTAATGAACCAATACCACCAAGTAATTACATGCTTACTACAGAAAACATAAGGAATTAGTGCCTTAATAGGTGATTTAGTTGGTTCAAGAATTAATCGGGCAATTCCAGACGATGACGCCTGTTCTTATAATGGCAGCAGGACTTGCAATTGGCTTAGAACACGCATTTGAGGCAGATCATATTGCTGCCGTTGCCGTACAAGTATCAAAAAATAAAACGGCCGATTCTATTTCTACAATAAAGCGCTTAAAAAAAAGCATACTTGCTTCTTCAATATTAGGAGTATTCTGGGGGGCAGGTCATACTACAACACTACTTCTTGTCGGCTTGCTTGTTTTTGTTTTATCAATTAATATTCCAGAAAATATTTTTTCAAATTTAGAAATAATTGTAGGAATCATGCTTGTCTTTCTTGGAACAAAAACATATTTGAATAAATCCATTTTCAAGGTTAAACATGTTCATCCTCACGTACATGAGAATGGAGTTATTCACACTCATGATCACAAACACGATAGCATACACAAACATGGTCATAAATCATACATAATAGGATGTATTCATGGATTAGCAGGTAGTGGAAGTCTTGTTGTTTTTGTAGCAGCAAGTCTTGGAAGCCTTCAATTAATTTTACCATTTATTTTGATCTTTGGAATTGGATCTATTCTTGGCATGGCCATGATAAGTGGAATAATTGGATTACCGTTTGCTTTTACAGCAAATATCAACAGAATAAGCATGATTTTACGATATGTTGCTGGAAGTGCAAGTTTGTTGATTGGAATAAACATAATATACAAAATAGCTGTTTTACAACATTTGTTTGGAATCTAATGCGGGTCCCAAACTGAACCGAAATAATAGTTGGTTCTCAACAGACTCGACCCTTACTCTGCAGTGATTGAATGTATTTTCATATAACATTCATGTCAATTAAACACGAATTACAAGTCTAATATACTAAATTAAGATCCTGACATGTTTTGATTAAATTTTTCACCGTTGAGACAAATTAGAAATAATTAGGTACTATATAATTATCAGTAAGTGTTACATTCATCATGGGATTATATGATGATTTTATTAATGCCATAAATGCACTTGCAAATTATAAAAAAGCAGATGCAGAACAAATCAAGGCACATGCACAAAATGATAAGACAAAGGAATTAAAAAAACAGAATAAAGAGCTAAGAAAAGCCCTTTCTACAAATCAAAAGATTGGTATTGCCAGCATTATTGCTACCGTTGTCTCTATCTTCATAAGCTATTATCTTCCAGTGTATTTTCCAATTCATAACCAACCATAAAATTTAAATCAATACCTACTGTGGCTCTGCATGAGTAAAATTTACGCCTTCGCCCAAAGATATGGTTCTTTCAAAACCTTTTCCATGATTATCCAAAATTCTCAATTTGATTTACTTGTATTTTAAATTAAGGTTATCCTTTTGTGGTCTTATCTTTTTTTAATTTCTAGTTTTGTTAGAACATATCATACCACAATAACCACCAAGTAAAATTGTAAAACTAAGGATTACAGTGATGATCAAACCGATCATGTTTCCAGTGATAACAAACCCAGCTTGACCCATAATTGTAGAAATGGCAATTATTGCTAGATATGGAAAAAACCTTCTAGTATTCATGGGTTTAATAGGCATGCCTAATACGCATGTAACAAGTAGTATTATTGTAGTGAAAAAGAATAACCACAGGTTTTCATGTTTTTGTGTTAATATGATGACGTTGTAAATAGCTCCTAGTACGAACGCACCTTCAAGAAGATGTGCACGGAAGAGATTGATTTTCTTTTCATCTGCTTCAACAGCGTTTATTCCATTTTTACGCAGGAATACTTCTAGATGAGATGATTCTCTATAATTTAAAAACACACCAAAGCCTAAAAATATAACCGCTGGTAAAATTAATGCCAATATTTGATCTATTTCCATTGAATATTCTACCAAATAGCTATTAAGATGATAATCCTTTTGTTACAAACTCTACTGTGTTTTCTAATCTTTAGCTAGCTTCATTTCAATCAAATCCATTAAATCCAAATTATTCTAAATGCAATAATACCGACTTGCAAGGAATGTAATGCTGTTTTTTACTCTGCAGAAGGTCTTGAAGTTCACCTAATTCATACTCACAAAAAGGGCATGATGGATAGATTTTCCAATTAAATGATGTTTTGTTGATAAATGTAATAAGGAATCAAACTAATTATTAATTCAAATATTTGTTTATTTCCTATCTTTCTTAAGTGAACTGTATGACCAAAATTCCTGATGATTCTGATGGTGAAGAATTAATTGATTTGGCACATGTAGGATTAGGCATTTATGAAGGGTTGGAAAAATCTAAAAAAATATTTTCAGATGGAAAATTTTTGTTTGAAAAAAAGCGATTCCAGTCATCCATACCACTTTTTGTAATCTCAATCGAAGAGGCACTAAAAGCCCATGAATTGTCTATTAAGTTCAGAAAATATCAAGGCGTTACCAAAAAAGAATGGAATAAGCTTCTCGATCATAAACACAAATTAGTTCATACAAAGGAATTTGTTATAAGCAACTTAGAACAGATGGATGAAAAAACATTAGAAAATGTTAAAAAAGAAACTAATACTGAAAATTATGATATTAATATCTCCCAAATGATTACCTCCATGAAAAGTCAAATTAATATTGATTCTAACTTACAATCACTTAGAGAGAAATGCTATTACACCGATTGGGATTATCAAAATAGTCAGTGGGATAACTTTGATAAAATAGATCAAGATAAGCAGGAAGATTTGGCATTCTATGTAATGAAAAGAGCAGAAGATGAATTAACGCAACTACATTTTGGAATTGAATTTGCAATAAATGTTCTTAGAAGAGATGGGAAAAAACTAGTTAACTTATCTTATCCCAAATACGATGAATTGAGAGAAATAAAAAACTACGAAAGTTCAAAATTAATCCACAAATTGTCTAGAGGAGAACGTCAGAAATTCTTTCGTGGCGAAAGAATAATGGAAAAATTTGTTTCGACAAAGGCGTTTCACTTAGTTCATCAAGAAATACCTTCGGACTTATTGAAGAAAAATCTTGCTTTAATTGAAAAACTTCCAGCTGATAAATGGTTTCCGCATCCAATAATACGTGCACTTTTTTTAGCTCTTTCGGGTTTACGGGAAAAGGATGCAGAGGAAGGAAAATACTACTATGGAATGTCAGGAAACGCTGATGAAACTTATGAAGGAAAGCCCACTATGCTCACTACTGCAATAGTTGGTTGGAAGGAAGGAAAAATTTCACTTGAAAAAATTATGATCATCACTGATGACTCTATACAATACAGTTTTTCCGATAAAATCATAGAAAAAATATTGGAAACGGAATTGGTAATTGAACGATTTCAAGGAATCGAGATTCCATTAGAAGCAGTCCATGAAGCGTTTTCTAAAATTGGGATAAAATTACGCAAATTAAAGGAAGATGAAATAGAACCAGCTATTAATCATGCCAAAGGAATGGCTTCAAAGATTGAAGGTATTCCTAAAGATATGATACCAAAAATTATGAATACGACTAAAGATAATTGGGAAACTACTGATCCCTCAATTCGTGCAATGATCGCAACCGCTTATTTGGGGACATTAGATCCGGAAGAAAATACGTTGATTTTGAGTAGTTATATTGATCCAATTAGAAAATTCAAAGTACGTGATATGATTTACTATTTTCTGAAAAAAAATCAATTAATCATGAATTTTTAAACCATCTTTAGGTGCTTTGAATCTCAACAAGCCTGATTATTCCTTTAACAGACAGAGTGTATTTGAAGATAAGAGAGGATAATTCCCGTCATTTGATCCTCGTTAATCTAACATAAAATATTACGACAAGGAATAAAATTGTAATAATAATGTGTCAATTAACCACTAGCTACGAGTCTAATATGCATCATCCTTATTCAATATTCAAAAACGTAATTTAATCATTCAAACTTCTAGGAACTTGATTATTCCAAAATAGTATCTGGGTCTTATAGGACTGTGACTGTTTAGACAAATTTAGTAGCATACTAGAAAATATAGAAATAAAGTTTTACACCAAACAAATTTTATATTTCAGAGTAATTAATAGTCAATGGGTCTCGTGGAGTTGGGTTGTATTTTCTATTACTCATAAAATAGATCTGTTAGACCCACTGACATAATGATTTGGTCAATTTCATTTTATATTAATAGTAGGTGTACACTGTAACACAAGGGTAAGACGATCAAAAGTTATCGCCAAAGTTTCTTGTGTGAGATGATGCAATTTCCTTGATCTATAATCTTAGAGGCTCATTGATTTGATTTTTGTATGTCTTTATTTCTTGATCTTGACTTAATTTTAGTAAATTAATCTTATTTTTTTGATATTCCATTATCAGACTGATAATTTTTGTTGCAAGAATTTTAGGGTTAACTTCTAGTTGGCAAGCTACAACTAAGAAGATATTATTTGTCATTGGGAAAGAAAACAGTCCCCTTTTCTCCCTTTCAGCATAAGTATATCTCACATGACCTAATTCTTCGTTAAACTCCTCCCTCATTTTGTGACGCAAAGAATATTCCATAAAAAAGATTTCTTTTCTTTCTCTTGGCATCATGTTGATTATACTTCCAAAATTCAGGCTTTCTTGCACTTTGCCCTTTTCATTGACAACAGCTACAAAGGTGATTTTCTTATTTAGCTTCAATACTGATCTGCATAATTCTGTGAGTGATTGTAATGGTGACGAATTTTTTTTCATAATACCATGATAGTTTCTTTCATTGAAGGCCACTTTCTAAATTTGTTAATTCATTTGTAAGTCTCAATTTTCACACTCAGGAAAAAATTCATTGCGCTTGTATCTTTTTTCCCATTTTCTAGATTCGTTAAAGATATGTTTGACTTTTACAAAGTTCAATCTGGTTAATTCTCCTATAGTTCTATATGTTGTGCTTAGAGGAATATTACATTCAATAGAAAGTTGTTGAGCAGATTTTGGCATTTCTTTAATTGATTCAAGTAAAATCATGGCGTTTCTCTGTTCAAGTATTTCAAATGCATAATTCACATCTTCTTGTTGAGCTAATCGAGGTAACATAATATCACTCAATTAGCAGGATGTTTTTCATTTACAAGATCTGCCCAGGATCTTCTCTCTTCCATTTCTAATTCATGAGTTATTCCTTCAGCTTTTTCTTTGATTAACTGAACGGCCTCATCTGCCTCACGCTGTAGATCTTTTGTTATTTTTCCTGATAGGAAAGTAGCCATGCCTGAGAATTTGTATTTTAAGACAACCTCTAGTTGCGTTGTACTACCCATAGGTACAAGCAAAAGATCTTTTGTGCCAGTAATGGTTCCCTTTGTCCAACGCACATTGATTCCTTCTTTTGGAAAGAGAGTCACTGTTTGTAGGCACCTGTCTACTTTTCCAATTGTTATTTCACGTGTTATGACAGTGCCGTCTTTTGTTAAATTTCTCATTGCAGCAGTGCCTTTCCAAAATGTTGGATCATTATCAACATCAGATATTACATCCCAGACTTTATTTGTCGGAGCATTGATTTGTGCTCTTACTTTTATTTCTACCATACGTCAATACATGAAAATTAAGATAAAGGTTAGTACGTATACACTGCAACACATCTAAAAATTTGATTTATACAGAAAATTGAAATGAGATCATGTTTTTGTTATATTTTACATCTATTTTTTTGTTCAAAAATTCTTCAAAGATTAATTCTAAAATTGTTTTATGATAAATTGACCAATTTTTTCCAAGATCATGTTTCATAACATAAGTGTGGATATCCTTTTCAATACTATGACTGACTTGAACAGAGGAATTCATCATTCGCATTTCAAACCACGAGATAAACGAGTCCAAGTCTATCTTTCCTTTCATAAATAATGCGATATCACGCACCTCGTTTTTTCCCACATGTGATGCAATTTTGATTATTTCCTTTTGCGTAAACTTTTCAAAAATCTCAACAAATACTGGTTTGTTTATTGATACCAATCCTATTTTTGTCTGGTACATATCCCATTCAAGAAATCGTTTGAGAGCTTGGTTCACAAGTGTGTTTGTACTTATTTCCCTATTCTTGGATTCAGCTCTTAATCTTTCTATAAGATCCTCATCTAGCCGAAATGTCATAGTAGCAGTTTTTTTCGAACTTTGGACCATTTGTACTCAATATAGCCTCTTAGTTTTTAAGATTTAGACGAGATTCGATATCAAAGATGTTTTGAAGAGTAGATTATTTCCTAAAAGCATGATTTAAAATCTGTCGATCGTTATTAGAACAATGAACATATCAGAACAGGCTTTACAAATTTTTGGCTCATCAGATCAAATTCAACAAGCTCTTGATTCAAGTATCCTGAAAAAAGGCATTTCTGATTTTAATCAGTATATCTTACATTCAGTTTTCCATAGCATTCACTTAACTTCTGCACCTGTCATACTTCTTGCAGCTGGCATCATCATTTTCCTTGGTGTTCTTGGTGAAGCGTTCTTTAGAAAAACTGGAATTCCTGATGTTGCATTTCTTATGGTGGCTGGTGTAATTATTGGTCCCATATTGGGAATTGTTAGTACTGAAACTGTCATCAAGATAGTTCCGTATTTTGCAGCTTTAGCTTTGATAATTATCATGTTTGATGGTGGACTTAATTTAGATGTTAGAAGTATAATCAAGACAGCACATTTCGCATTTTTACTTGCTATCTTTGGTTTTGTTGTATCAGTAATAATAGTTTCACTTATTGCAGTATATGGCCTTGGATGGCAGTGGCTTGATAGCATATTGCTGGGAATTATGGTGGGAGGAAGCAGTTCAATTATCGTTTTTGGATTAGTTAGGAATCTGAAAATTTCAGCAGAAACAAAAGCAATGCTTAGCTTGGAATCTGCCATTACAGATATTATTGCAACAGTTGGCGCTTTTCTTTTGTTTGATACAATTACCTCTGGTCATTTCAACATTAACTTAATTGGCATAACTGCCGCACAATCTATCTCAGTTGGCATTATTCTTGGTTTTGGAGTAGGAATACCATGGATGTTTGTGTTTTCTAGGCTTGAAAATGCAAAACATGCCTACATGCTTACACTTGGAATTTTGTTTGTCTTATTTTTCCTAGCAAAATCGTTTGGTGGAACAGGTGCACTAACAGCATTAATTTTTGGACTCCTGTTAGGCAACAGACACCTATTTGCCAAACGTCTTAAAATCAAGATATCAGAGGTTTCTACTGACAACTCTTTCCATGACCAGCTTACATTTCTAGTCAGGACATTTTTCTTTGTATTTGTTGGTTTGTTGGCAAATTTTGGACAGATAGGATATCTGATATTTGGGGTAGCAATGGCCCTTCTAATTTACTTTAGCAGAATTGGAGTCACCAAAGTTTCTCTTACAAAAAGATTTTCGATATTTGATAAAAAAGTAACTTCTGTAATGATTCCAAGAGGACTTGCAGCAGCTGTATTAGCTACTGTTCCACTAACTCTTGGAGTTCAAAATGCTACCGCTTACCCTCAGATTGTTTTTGTGATAATAATTTCTACAGTAATAATAACGACAATAGGATTAAGAAGAGCAAGAAAAGCACAGCCTAAAGACCCTGAAATCCCAACTAGATCGGACAATACAAATTAAAATAATTTGTTTTTAGTTTATGGTGGTCCGCCACCTGCAGTATTTACATCTGCTCCTGATGACATTTTGTCTTTTTCCAAAATTTGTTTTAATTCGTCTTCAAAGAAAAATTTTTCACCAGAAAATGGTTTTAGATCATCTAGCCATATAGCAGATTCGTCATATTTTGCAAGAAACGGGCGTTGTACCCACTTTGGGTTTCTTCCTTGTAAAAATCTCATGACAATTGCTTTTTGTTCACCTACATCTGCTACACCAAGAATCTGAACCTTTCCAGGAGTTGATGACATACTTGGACCTCTTACTGTTCTTGACAGACCACTTACTTGCTGATATGCATCACGAAATATCTCTTGGGCGCGAATCAGCGGAATGCCAAAGTAGTGCTGTGCGCCTGTATCCCTTACTACAAACATGTAGTATGGTACTAGTCCCAAAGAGACCTGTCTTGTCCACATCTCTGCCCATATTTTTGGATCATCATTTATGTGACAAAGCACTGGTGATTGGGTTCTTATCTGCGCACCTGTTTTTCGTATTCTATAGATTGCTGCCTTTACAGCATCTGTTGAGAGCTCTACATAATGGTTAAAGTGAGCCATAATGGCAAGATGAATTCCTTTTTTTGTAACTTGTGTAAACAGATCCAAAGTTTCTGATGCATCATCATCAGTTAGAAACTTGTATGGCCAATAAGCAAGAGCTTTTGTTCCTATTCTTATTGTTTTGAGATTTGGCAAATTTGCATCCAGTAATGATGTAACGTACTGAGAAAATACACGTGTTTTCATTATCATAGGATCTCCGCCAGTGAAGAGTACGTCTGTGACCTCTGGGTGTTCCTTTAGGTATTGAACTAAAAGTTCAGTTTCTCGCATTGCAAACTTTAGCTTGTCCATGCCAACAAATTGTGGCCATCTAAAACAAAAACTACAGTAAGCATGGCATGTCTGACCTTGACTTGGAAAGAAAAGTACTGTTTCTTGGTATTTGTGCTGCATTCCAAGAAGTTTTGTGCCGTCGCTTAGTTGTGGAACGTTGTGTTCCATTTGACCTGCAGGATGTGGATTTAATTGTAATCGGATTTTGTTGGCAATTACTTGAATCTCTTTTTTGTCTAAACCTTGTTTGAGAGCTGAGGCCATTTCATCATAATGATCTGGTTTGAGCATAGACTTTTGTGGAAAAGTCAAAATGAAAATCGGATCATCAGGAACGTTTTTCCAATCTATTAACTGTTCTACTACGTAATTATTCGTCTTAAATGGAAGAACACCCCCCACTACTTCCATCTCAAATTGTTTTTCCTTAGATAATTTTTTTATTTGTGGAATTTCCCGAAAATTCATCAGGGTATATGATTTGTATGGCGGAGAACGAAATTCATCCCATTCATAATCAAACTTCTGTAACTCCATATGACATAATGTAGTTCATCATTGTTAAAAGTTTCCCAAAACAAATAAACATCATGAAAGTTTGATTGAAATAAATATTATAAAAAATAAAATGGCAAAAAAAACTGAACAGACTGATAAACGGTCACCTGTTTGACAAAAATTAATTTTTTGTTTTATGTAATCGTGTCAAGATAAATATTGGTAATAGATTATTTTGTAAAATCTCTGACTAGAATTATACTTTAAAAGTTGTCGCTAAAATTTCTTGTATGCTTGTCTACTTCATCTTGAGGCGAGGATGTTTTGTTTTCATGCTCGTGTTCTGATTTATGGATACGTTTAGCCATTTTTTCTTCATGTTCTTTTCTTGCATGATGTAACCTGTCTGCCTCATGGATGAACTCTTTTCCACATTCTGAGCACTTTACAATAGCATGGTGATGATCATGTCTTGCATGACTTATCAATTCCTCATATTTTGAAAACTTTGATTTACATTGATCGCATTTGAACTTACTACCAAAAAATTTCATGTTTACGATACATTACAACTTGATGGATAAGAACTTTGCAGATAATCTAATCATAGATACTAGTATACACTGCAATCTATCATATTGATATATCATAATCACGTAAATGTTTCATGGTAGAGGCATTTGTTCTAATCACTTGTGATTTGGGAAAAGAAGAGCAGATAGTCCAAGATCTTAAAAACATTGACAATGTGAAAGAAGTTCAAGCCACTGTCGGAGCATATGATATAATAGCAAAAGTAGAATCTGAGACAAAAAGTGAATTAAGAAATACAATACAATCACAAATTCTAGGAATGGAACCAGTTCTAGGAGTTTTAACTCTACAGTCTATATCAGTATAAAATTAATTCAGATTTAAAATTATGTATCATCATGAAGATTTTTCAAGCTAAGACCGTTTGATTCTCCAAAATCAGATATGCCCAAGGTCTCCCCTTCTTTGAGATTTTTCATTTTTTTCCACAACTCTTGTTTTTGTTTCTCTGGTGCTCTTAATTCAAGACCTAATTGTATCAATACTTCAATCATCTTAGACTTGTCACCATGTTCAAAATCATACAATGCTCGAATAAGCTCGTTGTCCCTTGCTTTTGAGCCATATTCTAGATTCTCAATTCGTTTGGTTAGATTATTCAACTCTTCATTCTTCTTTGCAAGTTCATCGATCTCTTCTTGTTTTTGCTGGCTCTCCAGTCGTAACCTCTCCTCATCAGATATGGTCAGAAACAAAATTGCCTTTTGATATTCTGAAAATCTCTCAAAATCCTCTTCCTGGTATCTTTCATAATGTCTTTCAAGACCCACCTGATGACCCATCATGTCTTCTTTATCAGCAAAATTTACCTTGGCACGTCGCATCATTGTGTTGAAATATTTTCTAAAACCATGATCAAGTGGCACTTCGTGTCTCTTCTTACCTTCAAGTGGAGGCCTTAATCCAATTTGTTTTACAATTTTTTCTACTCTTTTTTTGACTCCAAGTGCATTTAGTCTGTGTACAACAGGGTACTTCACTGACTTTAGAAGAGGATCATCAGGTTTTGGATAATTTCCAATATCAGATTTCCATTTTTCTCTATACAGTTCTAGTGTGTGACATGCTTCTGGAGTGATAAATGTCCAATAGCTTTCCGGATCTCCGTGGTAAACCAATAATGCCGCACCGTCATATGATTCGTTTTTGTTTTGGAAAAATATGACATCTTTCCATGTGAAATAATTCCATGCTTCTAGCCTAAATCCTCCTGATGAAAAAAGTTGTATGATTAAATTGTCTGTGATATCAGGGGCAACTTCGATCATCTTTTGCAATTCTTCTCTGGTGTATGCTCTGTCATCTGATGATGTTTGTTTCCTAGGATACAATCTGTAGAGAGATTTCCAGTGTATTGGTATCCTGTTTGCATCTAGCAAAACCTTGATTGGTTTGATGTGATTTGGCAGGGAGTTTGGGTGCAGTTTCTTTTCATCTACTAATTTTTTCGCTTCTTTTATGAAAGTGGCAATAATGTTGCTTGCAAGGTCGGGGTTTTTCCTAGCTAGTTCAACAAAAAAATTGGCAACAGTACTAGGATCACTATCTTGTGGTAACTTGGCTAGGGTATCTTGGTAAAGTTTTGTCGGAATTGCCATCAAAAACTTGTGCAGTGCTTTTTTGTATTTTCTTGCAGTCTCTGGACTACGGATAGAATCCAAGAATAATTGGTAGGGATCATCCCGTTTGTTGATGTCATCAATGGAAATCATTAATGCCATTTTGTGCGTAATGGAACTATTTTAAGACCAAGAAAGGTACTGGGTCCACAGGGATTCGAACCCTGGATCTTCGCCGTGTAAGGGCGACGTCATAACCAACTGGACTATGAACCCAAGCAAAGCTCCAATTAGAAATGCATTTAAACTTTGAGAATTTTATATGAAAAGAAAAACGCAGAAATTATCACTAATTGAATTCAAAATGTGAATGAGATAGTTTTCTTTTCAAGTCCAATTGGTCTTGGACATACAACACGAGACATAGCTATTGCTCAATATCTTGATAAAAATTCTGCAAAATTTGTTAGTGGTGAAGGGGCAGCAAAATTATTTTCAGAAGGTGGTTTTGACATAGAAGACTTGTACCATCCACCTCCTTTTGCAGTCAGTCAGGGCAAATTACAAAATCCATTAAATTGGCTTTTCAGATATTATTCATATTATAAGAAATGTAAGACCATTTCATCAAACATAATAGAAAAGGAAAAACCAAATCTCATAGTAAGTGATGAAGATTTTGCAT
>JBOGQR010000023.1:0-15798 GCA_050749225.1 Nitrosopumilaceae archaeon
CTCTAGGATCTTTACAACGCGCACCTGCACCTGGAAAAAAACTACAAAAGATAGGATTTATCCTATTTTGGATTCCAGAGCCATTAATGGTAACAAATGCAGTGGCAGTTCCCATGATCATAGCTGGAAAGTACATGGACCGAGTTTACAACGGAGCTACCATTTCAGATGTAGGACATGAAACTAGGAATACGTTTGGAACAATTAATGACATAAAAGAACACATGAGATAATCTAAAAAATTATCATTTTTATTTTAGTAAGAATTAATGCATGTATAAATATAATAATTTTGCATGCCATTAGTTTTTAACTAGAACTTTTTCATCACATAACGTGGCATCAAGAGCCCAAGTTCTAATTCCCATAGCAATTGCGGCAGTCATAATAGGAGTTGTTGGAGTACTAACAATTCCGTCTGATTCCAAACTTGCTGAAACCAAGTTTCCAATGGGAACCATAAAGCTTGATGATGTTACTTTAGATGTGCAAGTAGCTGAAACAGATTCACAAAAAACTCGCGGTTTGATGTTCCAAAAACAATTGCCATATGATCAAGGAATGATCTTTGTGTTCAACAATGAACAGATAGTGCCCATATGGATGCTAAACATGCAGTTTCCATTGGATATAATTTGGTTTGATTCATCTGGAAATATAGTCAACATAGCAAAAAATGTAGCTCCTTGCAAATCTGCAATTGAGACAGCAACGTGTACAGTTGATAATGGGGATGGAAAGAACGCCAAATATGTTTTAGAGGTCACCGCAGGCTTTGTTGACAAGTTCAACATTACAGAAAATTCCAAGCTTCAGATAATTTCTATCTAGTGTAATTTTTTTTAATGGATTCTTTTACTTCTTCAAAGGCTGCCTGTATCTCGCTTACTGCAGCTTCATTTTCTAATGTACTGATGTCCCCAATCTCATCTCCTTTTGCAATTGCTTTTAGTAATCTTCGCATTATCTTCCCGCTACGCGTTTTTGGGAGTCTTGTAACAAAATACAGCTGTTCAGGTGAAGCTATTGGACCTATGACATTTCTTATGTGATGTATGATTTCGTTTTTCAGAGTCTCGCTACTAGAGTAACCATCGCGTAAGACCACAAATGCGATTATTGCTTCTCCTTTGACACCATGTGGAATGCCACACACTGCAGATTCTGCAACAGATTTATGCGATACAAACCCACTTTCAAGTTCTGCAGTTCCAAGTCTATGACCTGCAACTTTTAGAACATCATCTGCTCTGCCTAACATCCACAAATATCCATCTTTGTCTTTGATAGAATAATCACCCGGATAGTAACTTGTTTTGTATTTGGACCAGTAGACTAGATTATATTTTTCATCATCATTCCACAACGTCAAAAGCATACCAGGCCATGGTTTTCTAACTACAAGATATCCCTTGGTTTCTGGAGAAACTTCATTTCCTGCTTCATCTACTACTGCAATATCAACTCCAGGAATTGGTCGCGTAGCAGAACCTGGTCTGAGCGGAATTGTCTCTAATCCTGGTACAGGTGTTATCATTGCACCACCAGTTTCTGTCTGCCACCAAGTATCAACAATAGGACATTTCTTTTTACCGATGACATCATAGTACCACTTCCAAACCTCAGGATTGATTGGCTCCCCAACTGTTCCAAGCAGACGTAATGATGAAAGATCATAAGAATTTGGAAAATCATCACCAAATTTCATGAACATGCGAAGTGCTGTTGGTGTTGTGTAAAAAATTGTTACTTTGTATTTTTGAATGATCTTCCACATTCTTTCAGATGTTGGAAAATCGGGGGCACCTTCATACATTACTTGAGTTGCGCCGTGTAATAATGGACCATATACAACATAGCTATGTCCTGTAACCAAACCAATGTCAGCTGTACAAAAATAAACATCAGAGTCTTTGATATCAAAAATCCATTTGAATGTAGAATACAAATGTGTAAGATATCCCCCAGTACCATGTAGGACACCTTTTGGTTTTCCTGTTGTGCCAGAAGTATAGAGTATGTACAATGGATGTGTACTTTCCAGTTTTTCCGGCTCACAGTTAGGTGATGCATGTTTCATAAGCTCAGACCATTTTTTGTCCTTTGAAGACATTGTTATTGGAATTTTTGCGCGTTCTAATACGATTATGTTTTGTACAAAACCAAGGCCTGAAATTGCTTCATCAATTATCTCTTTTAATTTTATAACATTACCCCGTCTGAAACCGCCATCTGCAGTGATCACAATTTTTGACCCAGAATC
The DNA here is from genome assembly GCA_050749225.1 of Nitrosopumilaceae archaeon. Classification (GTDB taxonomy): domain Archaea; phylum Thermoproteota; class Nitrososphaeria; order Nitrososphaerales; family Nitrosopumilaceae; genus TA-20. The sequence continues at coordinate 2,264 of JBOGQR010000023.1, forward strand.
TTCTACCCTATCTTTAATTGATTGTGCACTAAACCCAGAAAAAATTACAGAGTGAATTGCACCAATTCTTGCACATGCAAGCATAGATACCAGCAATTCTGGAACCATTGGGAGATAGATTGTTATCCTATCTCCTTTTTGTACTCCAAGGGATTTTAGTACATTTGAAAACTTGTTTACTTCAATCCACAAATCATGATATGTGATGACACGGCTCTCACCGTCTTCTCCTTCCCACAAAAGGGCTGTTTTTGTAGGGTTTTTTTGTATGATTACATCAAGTGTATTGTATGAGGCGTTGAGCTTACCGCCAACAAACCATCTTCCAAATGGAGGATCCCATTTCAAAATATCATGCCAGCTCTCAAACCAATGAAGGTGTTTAGCTTGATCTGCCCAGAATGTTATAAAATCTTCATCTGCATTTTTTCTTGTCTTTGAATCGTTATTTCCAAGACCTATTAAATAATCATTCAACAAGATATCTGTCCTAGTCTCTTAAAAAAAAGATTTGTTCAAGAGGAGGTTGGGAGCGAACCCTATATCCTATTCTTTTGACTTATTGGGATGACATTCTACTAAGCCAATCTGAATCTTGAGAATCTTCTGCACCGTCGGCTCCAATAGCAACAGGCTTTTGCGATGATGTGGGGGGAGTTGTATTAGTAATCGCTGGGCCAGGTACTGGTGCCACAGTTTTAGTTGGCTCTGTAATCGGGTTGCTTTCTACTTTTCCCAAGTACGAAACGGCGGCTGAATGAAGTTGTTCCTTTGGGCTTTCTGTGCGCTCCACATTTTCCACGGAAAGGTCTGATATTCTATGTTGAATATTTACAATTTCTGCCTTCTCATGCTCTATGTGTTCTATTATTTCTACAGTCTGTGTCTTTACAGATTCATACTTTGCATCTGAAATCTCGTTGCTCTTGTATTGCAACTTGGCATCAAACACAAGCATTCTGATTGACTTAAGTTGGCTATCCAACTCTGCCAGTCTGTGATCTAGTTTTTCTTTGATCTGTTTTTCAGATTCGTCTAGAGTTAGCAGCTTCATCTTGTATTTTTCGTGGATGAGCTCTGCATCCTCCTTCATGTCGTCGTTATCAGATACGATGTCTATCAAAGCTCGTATTCGGCGTAATGTAAGACCTTTTTCACGTAACAATCTTTGAGCTTCTAATCTCCACCTAGGGATGAAAATTACAAAAGCTCCTTGTACGACCAGTTGTTCAAATGGTATCTGCCTAAGTCCTTCAGAACCACAATCAACACCTACGGTTTGTACACTTCCGTCGATATCAGTTATAGTGCCGACAACTTTGCCGATAAAAGTGCCGTACATGTCCTTAACTTGCTTGCCGATAAACTCGATCTCTTCTTTGCTCATTGTGTACAGGTTTTGAAATTAATATAATCAACAAAGTGTTAACAAGCTTTCGAGTTTTGGTAAGATCATTTTAGCTAAGTCTACGAGAGGGTTTTTGGAAAATTTCGCAATTTTAAAATGCCTTTCTTTGATATCAGAATCATGATTCAAAAAGAGGACCTGGATGAAATTCTGCACTTTGTATCAAAAAGATGGGTAGACCTAAGCCGCGATGAACAAAACAAATCCTTTGAAAATTTGCCGACCAATTTTTGGATGAACTCCATTGGAGGAACAGCTGGTACTGGCAGGTGGGTAACGACTTTGATGTATACTGAAGACGAATCAGAAGCTGAATCATTTAAAGAAGTTTTGCTTCGCTGGCAATCAAAACATAATTTGACAATGCGTGGTTCACCTGATCTAATTCAAATCGGAAAAAAGTAGATTATTTATAATTGGGTTAGCTGTCCGATCATAATGTCAGAATTTTCTAGCTCGGAAAAAGAAATTTTATCAAAACATTTTTCAAATGTAGAAGATTCTGTCTTTGCAATCATTACACCAAGACAAGTTGATCGCGGAGCACTGATGTCAAGATATAGTCGATCTGACAAGAGCATGCGAAAAATTTTTCTTGATGAATTTATACAAAATGAAAATCGCGGTGAAGAATTTTACAATAGAGTGTTACTTGAATATGGAGATGATTCTGTAGCTGAGCTTGGAGAAGCACAGATTGCCATCGAAGGACTGTCAAACATTGCGGTAAAGAAAATTGAAGATCGCAGAATTGGTTTGTCATATCTTGAAAAATCTTCGCGCTATGTAACATGGGATAAAAAAATTAATGGGAAATACAAATTTTTTAGAGAACACGATATCATGAATTCTAAATATGCAGACAAGTATCTGGATTCATGTAACTTTGATTTTGAAGTATATTCAAAAAATATACAGCCGATGATTTCGTATATTCAAGAAAGAGAACCTATCAACAATCAAAAATTTAAAAATACCACAGGAGACGAAGTTTCCTTCTCACGCCTCTCAAATGAGGAAGATATCAAATCAGCCACAAGAATTTACAATGCAACAATAAAGGCAAAGGCACTTGATATACTACGCGGTATTTTACCTGCATCGACTCTTACCAATGTAGGAATAACTGGAAACGGTAGAGCGTTTGAGTATTTGCTTACAATATTGCACAGCTCAGGACTACATGAAGAAAGAACACTTGCATCAAAAATACATCAAGAGCTTGATACTACTATCAAATCTTTTGTGAAAAGAGCAGATGACAGGTATGGTAAGGCATTGCAAAAATATCTAGATAATATAAAAACAACTGCTAATAATTTAAATAAAAAGCATCTTAAACCCAAAAAGAGTCAGAATTTTCTTGTCAACCTTGTTGATTTTGAATCAGTAAAAAAAGCGGAAGAGGATATAATTTCTGCCATATTATACGAACAAGCACAAGGAATTTCATACAATGACATACTTGCTCAAGTAAAGAAGATAGGTCCTGCTACGAGGAAAAAAATCATACAATCATTTGCCAATCTTCGCCAAAATAGAAGACATCGGCCACCACGTGCCTTTGAAATGACAGAATATACTTTTGATTTTTTAACAAACTTTGGAATGTTTCGTGATTTGCATAGACATAGAGTTTTAACATTAGAAAGACAATTGCTTACAACAAATCATGGATTTTGTATTCCAGATGAAATAATATCATTAGGAATCAAAAGGGATTTTGAAGACTGCATGTACAAATCAAAAGAAGTATTTGATATGATATGCCAGAAGATGCCAGAGCAAGCACAGTATGTCGTAAACTTTGCGTACAATTATCCATTTTTTATGCGATTAAATTTAAGGGAAGCAACACATTTGATTGAGCTTAGAACAGTGCCACAAGGTCATCCTGACTACAGAAAGGTTGCCCAAAACATGTTCAAATTGATAAAAAAAGCACATCCAAATCTTAGTAACATAATCAAGTTCGTAGATCTAAATGAATACAAGCTTGAACGTCTAGAAGCAGAGAAAAGAATAGAAGAAAAGCGCAAAAAGCTTGAAACCTAGATTTAAAATAAAGATATCATGTTACTTATTTGAACCATTGTTCTAGTGTATGACTTTTTTTCTCAATTGATTTTTTTAATCTGTTAATTGAGGTTTCCACTCTTTCACGGGAAAAACTTCGTTCAGAAGATAAATAGTTAATAATTCCCGTAAAATCAGTTTCTCCAAACTTTATTTCAGTCACGTTAGTAATTTTAGGATGTAGAAATATTTGCCTGATTTGATTGTAATCTATCTCTTCTAGCTTTTCTTGAATTTGTGGAACCGCTTCAAGCTTGCCATGTTCTTTTATTATTTTGAGTGCAGTTTTTGGACCTATTCGTTCAAAACCATTTGGATTAAAATCCGTCCCGATTAAAATTCCCACATCAACCAGTTGTTCTCTTGTAAGACCAAGATCCGTTAGTGTTTTTTGCAGATCAATTATTTCAGGTTCAATTTCAATTGTGGTGTTTCTATTTGGTAACTTTCTTTTGCCGCTATTTGTAAAATTTCGAACTAGTTTTTTTGCCCCAAATAACAATGAGTCAAAATCTTGACTTGCAGATGCATATGCTTGTCCTGTGATTGTAAGGTTTGCAGCAGTTGCCTCACCTTCAGAAGATGCTTGTATATACGGAATACCAAAAAGTGTTAAAAGATGTTTAGAGTCTTCCACCATGTCGTCTTTTAGTATGGATGTTTGCTGGGCGTATTTTTTTGCCTCATCATACTTTCCTTCTGTGAGTGCCTTTTCAAACTTGATTGTAGCATCTTTTTTTATTTGCTTTCTTCTTTCTATTTCGGCAGATTTTAGCGATGGTGGTTTTCCATCAAAAACATAAACTGGTTTGATGCCAAGTGATAAAAAATTAATATTTCTATAAAAGAGACCGCTTATGTGACTGGTAATTCTTCCTCTTGAATCTGTTAAAGGCAGTCCTTCAGGACCACGTATTATGGATAAGAACTGGTAAATTGCATTATACGCATCTATTGCTACAATCTTGGAAGAAAAGGATTCAAGGTTTGTTTTTTCTCGATTGCAAAGTGCTTTTAGATCTAAACCCATAAAATGATATTAAAACTAGTGAATTTTTGCTTTTCCTATTTCTTACGAGTGCTAGATTTTGCTTCCCATCCTCGTTCTATGATTTCTTCATAAATGTTTGAAAGTTTTGGAATCGCTTCTCCTTTTTCAGCAGCAGTCTTTACTTTTTCCCTGTAATAATTTTCAATTGCCTTGGCGACCTTACCATCAATCGTTATAGAAATTCTGGATTTTGGCATCTACCATCAGGACCTGAGATTATTATATTAAAGAATTAGATATCAATAATAAACTATCTATTATCAATTTTTACACTCAAACTAGTACAAAGCCATCTTTTGTTGTTTTCAGAGTAATCGTTTTGTCTTTTGGTAGTCCCAAATCTATCAAAAATGCTTCAACGGTCATATCATCAGAGAGCGCATATTTTTTGCCCTCAAATTCAACGGACACAGTTTTTTTGGTCAGGGCTTCCAATTGTTCTTATAATAAATAGTCTACTTTATATCCTTTATTATATATTTGATCACTTTAATTCTAACTGTATTTATTTACCAAAGTAAGAAGGCAGACAGGTTGCCAGGTTAGCCAAGCGGTACGGCGACCGCCTCGAGATCAAATACAAGGCAGCGGTTGTGCTTCTGCACTCAGGGGTTCGAATCCCTTACCTGGCGCTTACCTTCTAGGTTAATTCTCCAACTGACGTAAGAATCTAAACCGGCATCTAATTTTCAAAACCTATCGCGAGTGTGAATTACTATGTGAACTATTTCCTGATGAATGTGAATTACTGCTGTGTGAGTGTGAGTTGCTGCTGTGTGAATTGGAGCTATGAGAATTATTATTCTGAGAATTTGAGTTTTGAGAAGAACCACCATTCTGAGTATTGGAGTTATTGTCTACTTGGGTTTCATTATTTTGTATGTATATTGGACTAGTCTGCGCGTATGGAATGTGCGGTTCTGTGGGAAGTATCGGATTCAGTAACATAAAGTATACTCCGCGGCTAGTTACCGAGTTGCCTGCAGTATCTGTGGCAACAGCTGTTACAACATGCATTCCAGCAGGAAGATCTACCGGTACCGTCCAAGAGCCTTTAGAATAAGTTGCATCCTGTGCATCATAATCATCAACAAATGCTGTAATTGATGATATTGCATTGTTATCTGATGCCGTTCCGTTAATTGAGTAGATGTGACCTAAGACCATGTCTTCTGCAGGTCCGGTAATTGTTAGTACGGGTGGCTTGGTATCTACTGTTACTTTGATTGACTGACTAGCTACATTTCCTGCCACATCTATTGCATTGACGCGAATAGTATGAATGCCGTCTGACAATAAAGATGCAGTAAATGACCAGTTGGTTATACCGGTAGTTGTCGATGCGGATAGATTATCTATATTCCATCTTACAAACGGTATGATCATACTACTTGATGAGTTACCTGTGATTTGAAACGTATCTGTATTTACACTTGTATTGTTGGCTGGAAATGTTATCGATATTGTTGGCGGCATCAAGTCTACAATATTGCGAATATGATTTGTTGTCTTTCCTGCAATTAGTTTGCCAATCATGAATTGGTTTGTAGGTACAAATGCGTTACTTGTTGCATCAGCATATGTTACTGTGATTAGAGAAGTAACACAAATCAAAATGGCAGAGATTTGAAAAAATGGGATCTCATTCATGCCTATTTGTAGAGTGAGAAGAACTATAAAAAATCGATCTGCCAGAAATTGGTCTTATTTTAGACCTACTATTTTTTTGATTCATATTTTTGTAGATTGATGTTCCTATAACATTAAAACATTACGCATTTTTTCTACTAAAGATCAATGGTTCAAAGAAGCAATAATGAAAACAATTCTTGAATCATAGTTTTCTTATATTGTTAACTGTTTTAGGAACAATATGGAATCTTCAATAATCAAGGAATTAAGAGAACAAATACACAAAGAAGAAATGAATTTACAGAAATTGATGAAGGATGCAGATAAGATTTGGGAAGACACTGGTTTAGATCCCAAGGAATCATCATATCTTGTTGAAAAAACCATGCGTTTTGAAATAGCACAAAAAAATATCAAAGACGTATTCTTTTGCATCAAGGAAATTATAGAAAATTATAAAAAGCTTTGTCTGGAATTGGAGAAATCTAATCTGGAGTAAATGAAAAAACGCTCTTATCAAAAATGTTATTCTTTTTTGTTACATATCATTTCATAAATTTGCAATAATGAAAAAATTGTATTAAATCAGTATGTAACATGTTATTTATACGCAATTTATTTAAATACCGCGATCTGATCGTTTTCAAATGCTATCTGCAGAATTTGAAGTTCATAAGATGCGATCAACTAATCGATTAACATTAAGACTACCAAATAATGTCTTAGAAAAATTAAAGAAAGAGGCTGAAAGAAAAGATCTCCCATTAAATGCAGTAATTACCAAAATCTTATCAAAGAATACGATTTATGAAATGGAATTTAATGTAATTCCCACAATTACTATGTCACAGGTATTATTCTCCAAAATGGTTGATAATGTTGCTGATACCACTTTAGAAAAAATTGCCAGAGAAGGACCTGATGTAATTAAAAAACTATTCACAATTATTGGAATAGACTACAAACTAGACAACGTTATTGAAAAATATTTTGTAATTTTTAGCAAATATTGTGGATGGTTCAAATTCACATATGAAATCAACGATTCACACTACAGATTTGTCTTTGAAACGCCTTTGGGAGAAAAATGGACGAATTTTCTGTCATCATACATAAGAAGTGTATTAGGATCATTGAAAATTCATGTAGATAATGAATCAGTTCATGACAATATCCTACTTTTTGAGTTCAAAAATCAGACATAATTTGACGCAATCTGGCACAGTTAGCCTCCAAATGCCTATTAGTCATTTCCAAAAATGGAAATGAGATAAGATTGACAGGATCGATAGCTAAAAAAAGCATAGATCAGGATACATCGTTAGCAGTACCACATAGATCAAAAATAATCGCAATAAATTGTTACAAAATATTTGTGTTTATAAAAATAAGAGTATTTTATGTCATATCATTTTTCTATAAAATAATTACTGATGAATCATCAGTAAGAAAGCTACGCGTTTTTTATTTACTATTAGTAGGTGAGAATACAAAATGACATATGTAGAAAGCGAATTAATGAAACAATCTCCTTCTGAATCATTACAATTTCAAATTGCTACAAATCATTTTCTCATACAAACATGTTCGTATTGTAATAATAAGATGGAATTAGTAGAAGGCGACGTGATTTATGGCGATAAATGGTTTCATGGTTCTTGTTGGAAAGTAATTAAAAATGGAGGATCAAAAAATGTTTGAAATTAATTCATTAAAAAATAACGGTAAAAAGATTCTGATTATCGGATTGGGTCAAATTGGATATAGTAATGCTGAATACATGTCTTCAATTGGCTTAGAAGTAGACGGATATGATATAAGTGAAAAAGCAATACAACGTGCACTTGATAATGGAGTAATTCATAATAAAGCACTTAATTTTAAAAATTATGACTATTACATTATCTGTATCTCAACACATAGACCTGAAGATATGTTTATTCCATATTTGGATGGCCTATATGATATTGCAAGAAGAATTTCGCATGAAGGAAAAACTGACTCTTTAGTTGGAATAGATAGTACCATAACACGCGGTACCTCTGAAGAGATCAAAAAAATATTGGGTCATAGACTACATGTAGCTCATGTTCCTCACAGATTCTATATTAACGAGAAAAAAGAACATGGGGTAAGACAGACAAGAGTACTTGGTGGTTGTGAATCATGTTGTATAGAAAAAGCCAAATATTTTTACGGTAATATGCTAAAAATTCCTCTTCACATAGTAAGTTCAGCTGAAATTGCCGAGCTTACTAAGGTTGTCGAAAATTCATATAGATTTATGGAAATTGCATTTGCCGAAGAACTGAAGATGGTATGTGACAAGTCTTCAGTTGATTTTAACGAATTAAGAAATGCAATTAATACAAAATGGAACATAAAAATTCTTGAAGCAAATGGAGGCATTGGTGGTCATTGTCTCCCAAAAGATAGCCAGATGTTTCTTGATTTCTCAAAAAATGTACTTGTAACTAGTCTGATTGGTGCCGCAAAAATGGTCGACCAACAATACAGATTTCATTTAGCTCAGAGGGCTGCACAGGAAATGCCATTGGCAAGATAGAGTGAGAAATAATGAAAATTGTTCAAGTAGGTGCAATCGCTACCGGTACGGTAATAATTTTTGGAATATTTCTTGTGGTACCCGTATTTTTCCCACCAAGTTCAAAACTGCCAGTTCTTCTTACCTTTGATATAGTTGACAATAACAATCTTCCTGATTGGTGTACCCAACTTTCCTCTGTTTTAAAAAAACATGATATCAGTGCAGTAGTTTTTGTAACTGGAAAGATAGCTCAACAGTATCCACAATGTGTTAGCGGTTTTTCTAACAAGGTAGATGTTGGCAGTCAGACATATGATTATTCACAACTTACTTCGATTAGTGATTATTCACAACAATTAGAGGAGATAAAGAATGGTAAAATTGCCGTCGATACTGCTGGCAATCTGGATTCCAAGCTATTTAGGGCTCCATATGGTGCAACAGATGCCAACATTTACTCGCTGCTAGAACGTTCCAGCATACTGGCAGATTTTTCATACAAAAATCAGTACAACAAATATTACAATGGGCAATTCATAAAGTTCGATCTTATTTCATATGATAGTGCAGTAATCACTACTACTTTCATTGAAGGTTTGTCCCAGGACAAGGGGCCTGTCTCCATTTATTATGACAATTCTACACCGGTGGATAAAATTGATAATTTCATATCGAAATTAGACCAAGGTAAAACTAAGTTTGTTAACGCTTCTTATCTTACCGGTCTTGATCTTACTGTTAGAAAGGGAGGGTGGTTTTCATGACACTAAATCTTTCCCCAGCTCTCAAGCACGGCAAATCGTCTCAAAGAATAGCAAAAAATGGTAGAATCATAACCAAAAAAAAGGGGTGGATTGTACGAATTTTAGCCATCGCGTTAATAATTTATGTAATAATTTTCAATTTGCAACAAGGAATTGAACTCGACGATCCTCTTGTGATATACTCTACGCTTATGCCAGTACATGCATTAATGATAATGTTAGTAGGTTGGTTTTTTTACAGAAATCCTGCAAAAAGAAAAGAGAGCACCGATCTAGTCTCTGTGATAATACCAGTATACAATCAAGAATCTATGATTGAGATAGTTGTTGATGCAATTTACCAATCTACACATAGAAACATAGAAGTAATTGCCGTAAATGACGGAAGCAAGGATAACTCGAAGGAAATCCTTGATAGTCTGCTAAAAAAATATCCAGATCTAAAAGTAATTCACAAAAATAACGAAGGTAAAAGAAAAGCTGTTGCTACTGGATTTTATGCATCAAAAGGCAAGTATGTAGTATTAATTGATTCAGACAGCGTAATTGAGAAAAATGCAATTACCGAAATTGTAAAAGCATTTAACTCGAATCCAAAAGTTGGTGCTGTCGTAGGAGAAGCAAAGATATGGAATTCGGAGAAAAGCTGGATTACCAAATGCCAAGATGCATGGTATGACTATGCATTTAACATACACAAAACCACAGAAAGCGTCTTTGGAAGTGTTATGTGTTGTTCTGGTTGCTTAGCAGGATACAGACAAGAAGCAATTGCCAACTTCATTCCTTATTGGGTACAGGCAAAAATTCACAACAGTGATGACAGAGATCTTACTTCTTATGCCATAGCAACCCAGTGGGCAAAAAAAGAGCTAGCGCCTATATCGCAAAAACTCTTAGAATCAGGTGCACAGTATGATGATGCAGAAGATCGCATATTAACTGCACAATCAATGGTTGAGTGGAAATCCGTATACGTTGCAACAGCTGTAGTATACACTGATGCACCAGAGAACCTTAGAGGATATATAAAACAACAAACACGATGGAAAAAAGGATATGTCAGATCAAATTTCTTTGTAAGTTCATTTTTCTGGAAAAAAAATCCGCTTATGGCTTTGATTTTTTATACTGAATTTATGACTACGTTTACTTCACCTCTTATAGCATCAATTGTATTGTTTTACGAACCAGTAATTTTGCAACACTATTGGATTCCACTGGTCTTTGTATCAGGCTCGTTGCTAACAGGACTGGCACATGGCCTTGATTACAAATTTAGAGTCCCTAAAACAAAGAATTGGATTTACAAACCATTCATGAATCTTGTGGCATCTTTTGTTTTGTCGTGGTTGGTATTTCCAGCTCTATGGAACTATAGGAAAAATCAATGGTTGACAAGATGAAAAGGAAAGATATCCGTACATTTTATGCTTTAACTTTTCCTCTTTGCTTTTTGTCATACAGATTTAATGCGGACTTGTTATGCAGAAAAGAATTTTGTTAGGATCTTTAATAGCGGCAATTATTATCGCTACAACTATCACATGGAGTATGGCCCAAACCATGAACAATGGAAATGGAGTATGTAAACAAATAAGCAGCTTCCAAGATGTAGTTAGAAATTCTGATCTTTCTAAACGTCTATCTAATAATGATTCGAGTATTTACCTTGCAAGTGACGGAACTATCGCATATCTATATGACAACTTTGTAAGATATGAGAATAATCAACAAATACTGGATGAATTTGAAGATCCTGATTCATGGCTAGTCAACGGTGAAGAAGGAAAACTGCACCTTACAGATGACCATATTGGAGGAAATGGCGCACTATTGTATAATCTAGACACATCTATGCCAAATATAACTTTGAGCAAGAATTTTTTGAACTTACAAAATCTCACTCGATGGGAAAAATCTGGCTACATCACCATGTGGTTAAACGTGCAGAATTCCATTGGTATTGATTCTGTTGGAATTAAATTTGAGGACAAAGATGGTAACACAAGATATTATCAATCACTCCAAAATGTTCACACAAATGTAACCAATACCTTTGCCAATGAAAAAGAATATCCAGATATTTTATATCCTGAAGGAGATTCAAAAACGGAGCGTTGGGTAGATTATCAAATAACAGAGGGATGGAGTTACCTTTTCTGGCGTGCCGATAATTTTACTGATAATGGATCTGTAAACATGGCAGAGATCAAGAAAGTCTCTATTAATGTAGAACTTAACAAGCAGAATCCAGTATCACAGGAAATAATATTCGACGATCTTCGCATACAAGATGGTCTGCAAAAGTTCTCTAATCCCACACATGGTATTTGGTATCCCCCTCATGGCAGACCACAGTACGGTGTCTATGACATAGATAAGGCAGGAGATGGAACATACGAATTACGATTAATCGATGTCAGAAATACGCAATATCCTTCTAACGGCGACCATGCTAGGATGATAAGCACCGCACCAGTACCTACGGATTTTGCACTCAGAGTTCAATTTACGTTTGCTCACCTAAAGGATCCTGAAACACAGGTTAAGATCCCAGTTCCATTTGGGTTGCCACTACCTAAAATTCCGATCAACGTTGGTCTGCGAAACAATACATATTTTCGAATGACGTATGATTTTGAGCCAGATTGGGATCCTGGTCATGATTGGTTTGGGACATATCTTTCTCTTCAATACAATAAACTTGGCATGGCATCTGTCTGGCCAATACAAAGAAATGTGCTCCAAGATCAAGAACCCAAGTCTGGTTCTACAATAGCTTCTACTGATTTTACTGCACAAAACAATATCAAATACGAGATGGATATGGTTGTTAAAGGACAAACTGCTTCAGCTACAATCTATGAGGTGGATGGAAGCTGTCTGAACCAAAAAGCAGAAATGATCTACACATTTGATCATCCACGGCATACAGAAAGATATCCATTGGCAATAGAATCCACAGGTAATGTGCTCACCATAATACACAATGTCGAGATCATATCTTTGGACACTAATTCAACAACTGCTCTTAAACAAATATTCTAATTCCTTCATGTAAATCCATTCTATTCTTAGATCATTATCGCACTGTTTGGTTTTATATCAATTGGTAATAATTTAACAATTAAAATTTAGTTAAAAATTCTATATTGCTGGTTTAGCCATTTCATCGCCTCATACACATCATTTGCGGTTAATTTTCTTTCATCATACCAGTTGAAGAGATGACTAGTCCAATTAGGGATTGTTTGGTTTGCAATGTGTTTTGGAATGTCGCTGATTGTTACTGTCTTAAGACCATCATGCCTAATATCATCAATTAACAGTTCTAGTTCCGAAATTTGATTTTCGTCAACATTATTGCTATAGTTTAATCCATTTCTTATAGAATATTCTTGAGGATGCATTACTACTACAGCGTAACCGTATTTTTGTAAACTAGACATTATTTCCACAAATGTTTGTTTGTGATTTTCACTATACCAACTAGTATAATTTCGATCCCCTGTTTTTGCGGTTCCTGGAAGATGATATATTAAATTATTTTTAATAACATATGATGGAGGATCTTGTGTTGTATTTGCAGAAATGTACTGAAAGTTATTTTCAAGAAATGCTGCCATAGTATCTGAATTAAGAGTATTAAATGGAGGAATAAATACAGATGGTGTAATTCCAAAAATACTGTTTATCTTATCATTTGAATTTTTCATGAGTATGGATTGTTGCTCTCTGCTAAATTGAGTAAAATCCTCATGATTCCAGCCATGATTTGCTATTTCTATTTTAGTATTATTTGTTTCAAGTTTCTGTTTTATGTCATTGATAATTTTAGAATCATGACCTAAATAATTGGCAATGATCCCAATTGTTAAACTGGCATTTTTCTGCTGGAATGTATCTATTATCTTTGTTTGGACATTATCTAACCAGTAGTCTTGGATATCATCTAGTCTAAAGGCTACGCATTGACAGGATTCTGCTGAAACATATGATGTTTGAATCATTCCCAGAAATAATAAGACGAACAAGGAGAGAAAAATTATTTTC
>JBOGQR010000024.1:0-15619 GCA_050749225.1 Nitrosopumilaceae archaeon
ATTTTATATCCGTATTGTCTTGCGATTGAAGATCTTTTGGGAATTGAAGTTCCAGAAAGAGCAAAATATATCCGAGTAATAGCTTCCGAACTTAACCGTTGTATCTATACATTATACTGGCTTGCTATTTACGGAATTTTCTTAGGTCATTCAACAATGTTTATGTGGCCAGCAGGAGATCGTGAACTGTTTATAGATCTGTTGGAAGCAATGTCTGGTGCAAGGGTTACACACGCATATTTTGTTCCAGGTGGTGTAAGGAACGATTTACCAGCTAATTTTGAAGAAAGATGTCTTAGACAAGTAAATTATTTTGAAAAACGAATAAAGGAATATCAAGCAATTTTCTACCAAAACCCAGTTTTAAGACAAAGAACAGAGGGAACTGGAATCTTATCCAGAATGGATGCAATACGACTTGGGACAACAGGTTCTGTACTTCGTGCTTCTGGTGTTGATTTTGACTTACGCAAAAAAGAACCATACGATGTTTATGAGAATCTTGATTTTGAAACTCAAGTTCTAAAAGAAGGAGATTCTTATGCAAGATCACTCATTCCATATCTTGAGATGTTTGAAAGTTGTAGAATAATAAAAGATGCATTAAGAAAAATGCCAAAGTCTGGTTCTGTGAGAACCAAGCTAAAACCAAACCCAAAAGGTGGAAATGATGAAGCTTATAGAAGAGTAGAATCTGGAAGAGGTTCCTTAGGATTTCATGTTATATCTAACAACAGACCAGAACCATATAGAGTAAAGATAAGCGTTGGTTCATTTAGGAATTTGATCTGTATACCATACTTACTAAAAGGTGAGAAGCTTGGAAATATGCCATCTGTTTATTGGAGTTTGAATTACTGGCCTGTGGAGGCTGATAGATAAATGTCAACAATTGCACCAGAGTTTAGATTAAGTAGATTTATTGCGTCTCTAACCGATATTATATTTTGGGTTCTTCTAATTTTCTCACTTGTTGGCTTGCCCATCGTTTTCATTCTACTTTTTTACATTAAACTTCCAGTAGTCAACGGTCAACTTCTCACACCATATCTTGCAATGACTTGGATGGCTGATCCGTCAAGAACGCTCCCCATCATAAAATCATTAATCCACACAGAATTTTTTAGAATTATAGCTTTTCCTGGATTTGGATTTGCAGCTATTCTAGCAGCAGCAACAATTTTCGTTGAAAGGAAGTTTCTTGCAAAAATACAACTTCGAGTAGGACCCCTTTACTGTGGAAAAATCGAGGGAATCTTACAACTTATGGGTGATGGATTAAAATTAATTTCAAAAGAAATAATCATTCCTGCAAAAGCAGACAAACCTATCTTTTGGGTTGCACCATTACTTTTTGTAGGTACAGCTGCTGCATTTGCATCTCTAATTCCTGTTGCACCTGGCTGGGTTGTATCAAATCCCAATGTAGGATTATTAGCAGTTTTTGCCACAATTGGATTCTTTCCTATAATTACAGTACTCTCGTCATGGTCTGCAAATAGCAAATGGCCGTTTATTGGAGGAATAAGGGCACTCCATCAAATGATTTCATTTGAAATCCCACTCATACTTTCTCTTCTTGGGATTGTCATTTTGACAGGAACTTTGAACCTGACAGAAATTGTAGAGTCACAACAACATTACTGGTGGATTGTGTTTATGCCGATAGGTGCTATTGTATTTTTCACTACGATATTAGCAGAACTTGAAAGAATACCATTTGACTTGCCAGAAGCAGAAAGCGAAATTGTTGCAGGTTGGTTAACTGAATTTTCTGGCATGATGTATGGACTTATTCAACTTGGAACTTATCTGAAACTATATGCTTTTGCTGGTTTGTTTACGGTATTATTTTTGGGAGGATGGAATGGTCCTATGGTATGGCCTCCATTCCCACAAGAAATAATCACAAATGGAATAACAATTGGTCCAATAACAGCACACATTCCAGGTCTTCCTCTTTTCGATCAAGAAATGCTTAATGGCACACTTTGGTTTGTAATCAAGACAGTTGGTGTCATACTAGTAATTTTGTTGCCAAGAGGTGTATTCCCTAGAATTAGAATCGACATGCTTTTGCATACTGGATGGTACAAATTGATTGGACTGGCATTCATTAACATCTTTATAGCTCTCGGATTGCTATATGCAGGTGTCTTGGGACACGGAGGATTGATACAATGAGTACTGCAGGTGGTATAATACGAGCTTTGAATTCTGGTGTAAAACACCTTGCTGTGAAGCGATTTACGTTACGATATCCAGAACAAAAATTGAAGTTTGTAGGCGATGGCTTTCAATTCGATCCGCAAACAGGAGTAGGAATTGCTGGCCTTAGGGGACGACACATATTGTTTCATGACAAATGTACAGGTTGTCAGCTATGTTCTGTTGCATGTGAGGGAATTGCGGAAGCCATTGGTATGGTGAAAGTGAACGAGAATTGGAAACAAAACAAGAAAGCAATAATGCCACAGATCGATTATGGAAAATGTGTTTTCTGTGGATTGTGTGTAGATGCATGTCCATTTTATGCACTATACATGACAAATGACTACGAGCTTTCTTCATTTACCAAATCTGCTTTGATCTATACCCCGAGCCAGCTTGCTGTAAAACCAAACATATCACAAGATGTAGAAATAAAGATTGGCAAACGGGGTGCAACACATGGTTGATTCTATCTTTTTAGCGGTATCTGTTTTAACAATTGGTTCTGCAATTGCTGCACTCGAAATTCGTTCATTAATTTATGGTTCAATAGCTCTAATGATCACACTTTCTGGAATTGCTGGATTTTTCTTGCTTTTAGATTCTCCATTTGTAGCAATGTTTCAACTTTCAGTTTATGTCGGTTCAATTGCAGTCCTTATACTATTTACTGTGATGCTTGTAAGACGTGAATTAATTTTCAACAAGATAGAAGATTCACGCAGAAGATATGCTGGAATAGCGCTAATGATTATTGTGATGCTCGGAATTGGAACTATTATAATTGGATCTGGATTAAAGACAATGGAAACTAATACTCAAACCATAGATTATAGAAAAATTGGAGAAGATTTTCTTACATATTATTCGCCAGCATTAATTGTGATGGCACTTATTCTGACATCGTCAGTTATTGGTGCTCTTGCATTAGCAAAAAGGGAGGATGTTACAAATGAGCAACGGACTGATTGATTTTGTGCTAGTCTCTGTGGCACTTTTGGCCATTGGGATATATGGTCTATCTGTAAAAAGAAATGCAATAAGGATGCTTTTTGCTATAGAAATGATTGTTAATGCAGCAAACCTGAACTTGGTTGCTTTTGCTAGATTTATTCCAAATAGTCAAGGACAAACACTTGCACTATTTTCTATAGCTATTGCAGCAGCTGAAGTAGCTGTTGGACTTGCGTTAATTATTGTTGCCTATAGAATGTATAGAAATATCGATATCGCAGACTTTAGGAGTTTGAAAGGATAATGGAACATGTATTATTACAAGCGGTCTTTTTACCGCTACTACTGTCACCTGTAGCATATTATCTTGGCAAAAAATCAGGACCAAACGCAGCAGCTTGGTTTACCTTTGGTTTGCTGCTTTATTGCACAACCATAATGATAGTACCTGTATTTTCAGGAACATATGAAGAACATTATCCTTGGACTAAACTGTTTGGAGAGTTTGGATTCTTACTTGATGGACTAGCATCACCTTTTGCAATTATAATCTATGTGATATCAACAGTACTCGTACTGTTTTCAAAACCATACATGGTTGCAAAAATAACTTCACAATTTGAAGAAAAAATGAATAGACAAAAGCAAGTAGTAGGAGACGGAAGTTCTACTGCGATGATTGAATCATCATCGCTGAAAGGATATCTAAATCATCAGATCGGAGTTTACTTTGCACTATTTCTTGTAATGGCCATGGGGATGTTAGGTACTGTACTTGCAACAAACCTGATCGAGTTTTATGTTTTCTTTGAAGTTATGCTCCTTCCAGCTTTCTTTATGCTTGCATTCTGGGGATATGAAGAAAAAAGAAGAGTAGCATTACTATTCCTTTTCTGGACACATGTTGGTGCAGTTGTCTTACTTTTAGGATTTCTAGCCATTGGACTGAATGTTGGAAGTTTTAATTTTGCAGACATTAAAGAACATGGAATTCCGCCAAATATTCTCTCACTTGCAGCAGTTGCAATAATTATTGGACTTGGCGTAAAAATGGCAGCGTTTGTTCTTCATATTTGGTTACCGCATGTTTATCGGGCAGCTCCGACTCCTCTAAATGCACTCTCTTCTGGTGCGATGCTTGGCGTTGGAGCCTACGGATTTTTCAGATTATTAGTTGTGCTTCTACCAGGTCAATATGATCACTTTGCACTTTATCTAAACTTGTGGGGTCTTATTACAATGATTTATGCCGGTGTTATGGCGTTGATGCAAGATGACATTAGAAAATTGCTTGCTTATTCCAGTATGAGCCAGATGGGATACCTTATGTTTGGAATAGGATCTTCATCCGTACTAGGACTTTCTGGAGCAGAGATGTTGTTTGTTTCACATAGTCTTGGGAAGGTTTTACTTTTCATGATGGTAGGAGCTATTATTTTGCAAGTTGGTACAAGAAGTATCACAAAGATGGGTGGACTTGCGGGGAAAATGCCAATTACTGCAGTTTGTGCATTTATTGGTGCGCTTACCATAATGGGTATTCCACCAACTAGCGGATTCATGGCAGAATGGACTATGTTTTATGGTGCATTACAAACTGCAATACAACAAGGTTCAACGATAAGGATGATTGCCTTTGGTTTAGGATTGGTAGCTACTGTTATTACAATGGCCTATATTTTATGGATGATAAAAAGAGTATTTTTCGGAAAACTTCCAGAACATCTTGAAAATACAAAAGAAGCAAGCTGGTATGTTACAGCTCCTATGATGGTATTAGCAGGATTTACAATTGTAGTTGGAATATACCCTGATGTTTTCTTTAATCAAATAATTCCATTTATGAAAGGAGTAATGGGGGTTTAGGAATGGATATTTTGCCTTTTGATTTATCCTCTAATTCCCTTAGCGTATGGGCAGTCTGGATTTTACCGTTTGTAGCAGCTCTGATAATACCAGCAGTTGCAAAAATTTCAAAAAGAGCTACTGGTGGAGTTGCGGTAGCATTTGCTTTAGCAAGTGCAATCTCTGCAGCTACACTTTTGCCACTTGCACTAGGAAACCATGAAATTCATAATCAAGTTTCATGGATATCCTCAATCGGATTAAAAGCAGGAATTCTGGCTGATCCTCTTGCCATTATAATGGCAAACGTAGTTGGATGGATCTCATTTTTGATTTTTGTATATAGCACGGGTTACATGAAAGGCGATAAAGACATTACAAGATTCTGGTTCTGGATGACATTCTTTGTTGGATCAATGCAGTTGATTGTTCTTTCAGATAACTTTTTGCAGCTCTTCTTTGGATGGGAAGGAGTAGGATTAGCTTCTTACGCACTAGTAGGTTTCTGGTATAGAGATAAAAAGAAAGATCATGTTGGAATTGAAGGACGCAAGGTTCTTGGAGTGATAGACTACTATTCACCAACACATTCAGGAATAAAGGCATTCATTATGACCAAAGTTGGTGACATAATGATGTTGTCTGGAATGTTTTTGATTTTTGCATTTGCTGGTACATTTGGATTTAGAGAATTAACTCAACATACAGAATGGGCTACCGCAATGTCAGTACAACATCTTTTGATTCCTGCAGCAGTTTTGCTTTTTGGCGGTGCAGTAGGAAAATCAGCGCAATTTCCACTTAATGAATGGCTGCTTGAGGCCATGACTGGTCCTACTGCAGTTTCAGCTTTGATACATGCTGCAACAATGGTTAAGGCTGGAGTGTTTTTGGTGGCAAGATTAGGACCCTTATTCTTTGCATTAGCTGCTATTGGTATTAACATGGATCAATTCTTTGAGGTTGTTGCATGGGTAGGTGCAATTACTGCATTATTGCTTGCAACTCAGGGAATGGTTCATCCAGAAATTAAGAAAGTTCTTGCATATTCAACAGGCTCACAGATTGGCTACATGATGATGGCACTTGGTGTAGCAGGATTATCAAAACAATTTGTTGACGGTTACACTGCTGGATTCTTCCACCTTATTTCTCATGCAATGTTCAAAGCATCGCTTTTCATGGCGGCAGGTTCATTATTACACATTGTAGGTTCTCGATTTATGACAGATATGGGAGGCTTGAGAAAATACATGAAGAAAACATATGCATTCATGTGGGCTGCAGGACTTGCACTAATGGGTGCTCCATTTATCACTACTGGATTTTGGAGTAAAGATGCAATCTTTGCAGCTGTGTATGAATCTGGCAATACATGGGCATTACCAATATTTGTAATTGCACTCATTACTGCTGTAATTACTGCATTTTACACTACTAGAATGATTGGTATGGTCTTCTTTGGGAATAAGAGTAAACATGTAGAAAATATGGAAAAAGAAGGTCATCATATTCATGAAGCGAGCGCATCAATGTGGGTGCCATATGGTATACTTGCAGTACTTACAATAGGAATTGGTGTCATCGGATTATCATTTGAACATGAAATACATCGAATCTTTACAGATTATCTTAGCACCTATTTTGGAATAAAATCAGGACTTGGAACAGTTGCTATAGAATCACAATCAGTGCTTGGAGGATTCTTGAATGGAGTCAATCCTATTGCACTTACTGCATCACTTGCTGCGTTTGGAATTGGATTTGGATTGGGATATATCTTCTATATAGGAAGATTTGTAGATCCTGTAAAATTTGTAAATTCTAATTTATTTTTCTATTCCATTCATAAATTCTTCCTAAATAGATGGTATCTTAACTCCTTGATCTACTGGGCTTTTGTAATAGGGCCATTGTATTTTGGAAGAGGGGTATACCGATACTTTGAAAATGTTGTAATAGAAGGTTTTAACACAGGTCCCCAAAAGGCAGTTTCTGTTGGTGCACGAATATTGCAAGGAACTCAAACTGGAATTTCTCAATCATATTTGTATGTATTTGGAGCTGGAATACTATTCGTAGTACTCCTTTTGTTAATTTAGGAGAAAGAAATGATAGAATTTACATCAACACCAATTATTCTAACTATACTACTGGGAGCAGTAGGAGTAATACTTCCAGTTATTAGTATAATAAGAAAAGAACGCGGTTCCTCACTGTATGGAGGAATAGCATTAGGAGCTTTGATTGCGGCAATTTGCTTTGTTGCATATCAAATTCTTTCGAAGCACATAATGCCAGCAGCAATCTTTTCAAAAAATGTTCTTGTTGATGATACCTTTGGTTCATTTTTTGCAATTGCAATGCTTCTTGTTAGCATAATGACAACAGTTGGTTCATTTAACTACATGCGGGGAAGATCTAATCCAGCGATATACTATTCCTTGATACTTCTTGCATCCATTGGAATGGTGCTTATTGCATATTCTACTGATTTAGTAATGTTGTTTGTAGCTTGGGAACTCATGAGTATTCCAACTTATGTTCTTGCAGGATTTAATAAAAAAGATCCATCATCAAACGAAGCTGCAATCAAATACTTTTTGTTTGGAGCTTTGTCGTCAGGAATTATAATTTATGGAATATCTATTGCATATGGACTTACAGGCTCAACTAACATAGGCGATGTAATTTCAGGATTCTCAAAACTTGGACAAGATATGATGCCACTAGCACTTTTAGCAGTGGGTATGTTTATTGCAGGATTTGGATTTAAAATTGGTCTTGTACCATTTCACATGTGGCTTCCTGATACATACGAAGGTTCTCCGCCTACTATTGCTGGACTTTTAGCAGCAGGTACAAAGAAGGCTGGATTTGCTGCAGCTTTACGTGTAATAATAATGGGTACAATTGCCCTAAACGTTGATTGGGCTTTTGCACTTGGAATAATTGCTATTATAACAATGACTGTAGGTAATTTGGCTGCAATAATGCAAAAGAGTCTCACTAGAATGCTTGCATATTCCAGTATAGGTCATGCTGGATACATACTAATTGGATTAAGCGTTGCACCTTTTTCGCAAATTGGTATTCAAGCATCACTCTTTCACATATTAAATCACGCAGTAATGAAGGCAGCTGCCTTTATTGCAGCAGCTGGAATAATTACAACACTAGCAGTCTCACACATTGACAAGTTACGTGGTCTAGGAAAACGAATGCCAATAACATCACTTGGCTTGGTAATTTCGTTACTAGCACTAGCAGGTGTTCCTCCACTAAATGGATTCTGGAGTAAACTTATGTTGTTTGGTGCAGCTATTAACGCTGGCTCTGTAGCACCATGGGCTCCTTATCTTGCAGTGGCAGGTGTTCTAAACAGTGCACTATCTCTTGCATACTATGGTTGGATAATAAGAAAGATGTACTTTGAAGAAGGCGAATCAGATAAGAGAGTAAAAGAACCAAAATCCATAATTGCAGTTATGATATTCTCAATTATATTTATAGTAGGAATTGGAGTTTATCCTGATCCGATAATTGAATTTGCAAAATCTGCAGTTCCAAACCTTAGTGCACTTTCAACTATACACTAAACATTGTAAGATCTACAAGATTCTCTAAATGGGATTTTGCAGGACCCTCTTTGATTTTTCTCAAACCTGTTTTTGATTTTTGAGAATAATCTTTTAGCAAGAAATCCATATGATTGAAGATATTGCGTGGATCTGAACTCTTTTTTATTAATGCATTAAATAATTTATCCTCATTATTCCAGTCCTGTAGATCATCATGAATTTGATATGCAATTCCTACGTTTTTTCCATATTCTGCAAGGGCGAGTATTTGATCTTCGGTTCCGCCTCCAAGTATGGCACCAATTTTTGAAGCAGCCTCAAAAGCTGTTGCAGTTTTATACTCGATTACCTTAAGGTAATCATCAAAAGTAACATCTTCACTTGATTCTAATCTAGTCTCAATCATCTCACCATCACTCATCATCATTGCAGTATTAGCAAGCTCACTTGCAATTCTAGGATTATTCAGTCTTGATGATATGTTTAAAATCAAACCGAGAACAAAATCACCTGTAATTATACTTGTATTGTAGCCATATTTTATATGAAATGGATCTTTTCTCCTTCGTAAAATCTCATTATCAATTATGTCATCATGTATTACCGATTCTGTATGTAATAATTCTACAGCGCAAGATGCAATATATGCATTTTCGTCACAATTTCCTACACTTTCTGCAGATAATAAAAGAATAATTGGTCTGATCCTTTTTCCTCCATCAAGAGCATATTGAAGAGGTTCAACAAATTCAGAAGCAGAATAAAGTTCTAATTCGTGTTTCAGTGCAGTGTTTATTTTATCTACATATTGTCTGTAGTCTTTTAATAATGGGTTAATTTCAAGATTTTTTCTATCCAAAAATCTGCACACAGCTTAACCTTGTATTACAATATTAATGCTTTTGTAGTGCTCCAGCCGGGATTTTCATCAAATAGAATTTGAACCCGGGTCGAAGGATTGAAAGTCCTTCATGCTTGACCGGTCTACACCACTGGAGCCCAAACTGCATCCAGTTTTCTGTCCATAAAATCCTTTTGGAGTGATTCAAAAGATTTTTTTATTGGCTGAATTTCATAAATCGCATGAATTCTCTTGTAACAAGAATCGATCAGTTAATAGAAAAAAAAAGTTTGTTGAAACATCAATTTTATGTGATGTGGAATGAAGGAACACTAACACTTGAATCTCTTAGTGGTTATTCAAAAGAATATTTTCAACTTGTTAAAGCAGTACCTGCATTTGTAAATATGGTTATGGAACATGCGTCTCATGGTAAAGATATAATTGCAGCAAATCAAAAAGAAGAATCTGAGCATATCTCACCTTGGATGAAATTTGCTGATTCATTAGGTGTATCTAGAAGAGAATTAGAAGAATATACAGGTCTTGAAAAAACAAGGCATGCTGTCTTAAATCTCTCAAAACTTATGACTACATTTGAAGGTGGAGCTGCTGCAATGTATGCTCTTGAACAAGAAATTCCAAAAATAAGCTTATCAAAAATTGATGGACTGAGAAAGTTCTATAATATAACAACTGATGATGCAATTGAATACTTTAGACTCCATGCCGAAGCTGATATACGACACGCTGCATTATGGAGAAAAATTCTTGAAAAATCGTCAATAGAAAATGAAGAAGAACTATTTGATATTGCAAGTAAATCAATCACAGCACAGAATATGTTACTTGATAGTTGTTACGAAGCTTACTGCTAACTCTATACTATTTTATACTGCATACAAAATTGTTTGTGCGGGGGCCCATAACTCAGCTTGGTAGAGTAACCGGCTCATAACCGGTGAGCCAAGGGATCGAAGCCCTTTGGGCCCACTATTTTTTGATTATAGATTAAACTTGCAGTAAATCGTATTAGTTTTTTGTAATATTCTATTCATTAATTGACCAAATGGAAAAATTTTGATTAGGGATATGCTATTAACATACGTCTAGGAAACCAAATGAAATGTTATTTTTGACTTGATTTTTGGTTTAATATAAAACGGCAATCATGAAATGATTAGTTGTTGCCACTAGTTTTAAAATAAGCAAATACTGATTTTCAATAGGCTGCAATGAAGAATCAGAGTTATATCTGAATCGTGATGTAAAGGCATTTGTCTGAGCTGCCTAAACAATTTTTTAAATTAGAAATAATTTGATAAAATATGTTATGATAAAAGGTTACAGAGTATATAT
Source organism: Nitrosopumilaceae archaeon (assembly GCA_050749225.1). Taxonomy (GTDB): domain Archaea; phylum Thermoproteota; class Nitrososphaeria; order Nitrososphaerales; family Nitrosopumilaceae; genus TA-20. Next base: position 10,792 of record JBOGQR010000024.1, read on the forward strand.
AAAGCCCTTATATAAAGAAAAAAAATGCCTCAAACAAAGCCAATAGTCAGCATAGAAAATGTTGTGGCCTCGGCATCGGTGGATCAAAGAATTGATCTCAATGTAATCACGCAAACTTTTCCCGACGTTGAGTATCATCCTGATCAATTCCCAGGTTTAGTCTTCAGACTAAAATCCCCAAAAACTGCAACATTGATTTTTAGTTCTGGTAAGATGGTTTGTACCGGCGCAAAATCAGAAGAACAGGCTATCAAAGCAGTAAGAAGTGTAGTACAAAAACTTCGAAAGGGTGGTATAAAAATAAAAAAAGATGCCGTCATAGTTATTCAGAACATAGTAGCATCTGCAAGCCTTGGAGGAAAAATTCACTTAGAACAGGCTGCAAGAACTCTTCCACGAAGTATGTATGAACCGGAGCAATTTCCTGGTTTAATACATAGAATGCTTGATCCTAAAACAGTCATCCTACTTTTTGCGTCAGGAAAACTTGTTTGTACTGGAGCAAAAAAAGAATCAGAAGTCTATAGAGCAGTACATAATTTGCACACCTTGCTAGAGGAAAAAGAACTAATGATCTATGAAAGCTAACTCTGTAAGCCTTTTTTTGGCTTCAGATTAGACCTATTTGTTTTTTAATTCGCTCAAAAACCTCATCATCGAGCAAATTTGCCTTATGTAATATGGAACTTAATGCTATGATGTCTGTAATTTCATACAACCTTACATTTTCAGATGCTAAAAGCTCCCTTGCGCCCTCAAATCTATTTATTATTGTAAATGCATCTGTCACAACCATTTTTGAAGCTTTTAGTGTTTTGATGGCATTTAGTAGAGAAAGACCGGTTGTTCCAACATCATCGACAAGTAAGACTCTGGAGCCATCTGCCATCTTTCCCTCAATTACATTCTCAGTACCATAATCTTTCGGTTTTTGTCTTATGTATATGAGAGGTTTTACAGTTTCAATAGCAAGAGCTGATGCAATCACAAGTCCAGAGGTAGGAACAGAAGCAATGCAATCAAAATTGTCAAACCCTATCTTTTCAGATATGGAACTTTGAAGTGTTTTTATCATTTTACGAAATTGATGTGGAAAACTTGGTACAACTCTTAAGTCAATATAATAAGGACTGTCTTTGCCACTTGAAAGTTTAAAATTTCCAAACTTGATTGCATCATTTTGGTACAAAAAAGTTGCAAATTCTTTGACAAACTCCACAGCAAAATTAACTGAACTAGATTTATTTTAATTGTCCTATCGGTAGTCTTATGCCAGAAATTTGGCTTAGTTATGGGCCTACAGACATTGTATTAGATATTAGAGCTGAAAATCTAGACAAAAAAATAGAGTCAGGAGGAACAAATCTAACAGATCTTGAAATTTCTTCAAAACTTGAACAAATTGATCTCACAAAACCAACTGAACTTGTAATTCTAGAATATTCAAAATCTGTACAAAAAGTAATTTCTATATTATTGGAAAAATGTACTCAAAAATCAATTCCAAAACCAAAAATTCTAGTTGACAAATCTAATTTTCATGTAATAAAAAACATTTTTTCAGATCCTACTTTGATAATTTCAGAATTTGGCATGTCACAACTTTCAAACTCTAATTTGATTTTTATTGGTGAAATAGAATTTGATGGACTCTTTGGATTTGATACCGTATCGACAAAGTTAGTAAGACGATTTGGAAAAGATCATATGCTTGCTGCATATGAGAAAAGAAAAGGAAATCTACCTGCCCCAGGAGAAAACCTTCAAACATTTACGGTAGCTCAGAAATTCACAGATACCTTTGACATATCTGCAATAGAGATTGTAGCAAATTCATTAGGAGTGGTAGATTTATCAGTCGGTCATCCATCAACTACATCCTCATTATCCAAATCTCTTTCTTCAATTGCAATAAATGAGGTAGGAAAACATCGTGCAATCATTATTAGTACTGGAAAAGAAAGTAGTGATCAAACATTTGGCAGATCTCTCTCTTCATTATGGAATTGTTCCGAGGCAATTAAGGAAGAAGGTTTAGCTATTCTTCTTGCAGAATGTCGTAATGGTATAGGTTCTGATGCAATACAACAATACATAGAAGGAAGAATGAGTTTAGACAGGCTGAAAAGTCCCGCAAAATACGTGGATGGAATGGAAGATCTCTTGTTTTTAACGGAGATTGGAAAAAAATTTCAGATAGGAATAGTTTCTATCTTGCCAGAATTCTATACTAAAAAGCTTGACATGTTATCCTTTGGTGGCATAAAATATGTATTGGATCATATTTTAAAAATACAAGGTGCTAGACAAAAAATATCTATTGTTTCTGACGGTTCCCATGTGTTGTTAAGATAGTATGGAAAACGGGAGTGGAGCGCATAGAAATGCAAGAATCATTACAAGGATAAACAGTTTTTTTCGTTTATTTGAAAGTGGAGAAATATCATCAAGTGGTTTTACATCAGGACTTCTCATATTGAACATCAATACAAAAATTGCCATGATGTAATAACCAACAACAGCAAGTACTCCTATGCTGGCATATGTCATAATTTGATGTGTTTTTCTACCAAAAGTTGCACGAGCAACGTGACCTCCATCTAATTGCCATGCTGGGAGAAGATTGAGAAATGTTATAAGAAATCCAAACCATGCTGCATATAATATCGGTGACATTAACAGTTCTTTTCCAATTACATGTTTTCCTACTAAGAGAATTGTTGCATCCATGAATATGCTTGAATGTACATCCATAAGCCCAGAGTTAGAAAGGGCGTCTGCTTGCGCGCTAGGAATTAACGGAGAAAGGTATGCTCCATATGTTGAAACAATAACTGCTATAATTAATCCAGCTATAGGTCCAGAAATTCCTATATCAAATAATGTATCTCTATTTATTGTAAAACTTCGTGACATGATGAGAGCCCCAAATGTAGGAAATCCAAAAACTGGAATTCCTGGAATAAAATACGGCCAGCTTATTTTGATTTTATGCATTTTTGATGCTATCATGTGACCAAGTTCATGTATACCAAGTATTCCCATTAAAGAAATTGTAAAAAGTACAGCTATCTGGAAGGGTTCGCCTATGTATGTTATCGAGTTTGTAGAAACTGTGTGGTAATACCCATCAATCATTACCATTACTATGGTTGCTGCAAATAGAGCTCTTGGAACCCAAACTCGTCGTGGCTTGGGTGATTGAAATCTTGATATGATTACAAATATTCTATTATCATTCTTCTCAAGATTCGCAATAAGATTTTTAGATTCCATTTGTTTTGCTAGTTGGACAAATTTTTGTTTGAATTCTTCACTTTCTATTTCAATCTGAAGTACATTTACATTTTGGTTTACCCCTTTTATCTGAAACACAGCAGAAACAATCGATACTACTTCTTCTACAGTTGGTTCACTCAATTGAAGTACGTATGATTAACGTCCATTAATTCCTTTATTTGACTAAAGTTAAATAAATACACTATTCCAAATATTTTCGGATTGCAAGTAGCATTAAGAGAAATTGGTAACTGCATTATTAGAAGATGTGAACCAGAGGATATAATTCCAGTAATGGAAATAAACATGAAAACACTTCCTGAACATTATTCTGATTATTTCTACGAAAGCTTACTTTCAGAACTACCCGAGTCATTTATTGTTGCAGAGATAGATAAGAAACTTGTTGGATATATTATGTGCAAAGTCGAATATGGATTTTCAAATTTTAAAAAACTTGGATTTGTAAAAAAAGGACATGTAGTTTCAGTAGCAGTATTAGAAGAATACAGAAAAAAGGGAATTGGACGAGTTTTAGTAGAAGAAGCAATATCTGGAATTAAAATCAAAAAATCAGATGAGCTTTATCTTGAGGTTCGTTGTAGCAATAATGAAGCTGTACGGTTATATGAAAAAATTGGATTTATTATCAAACAACGTTTGAAGGCATATTATAGAGATGGTGAAGATGCCTACTTGATGGCAATTGAATTTGTTTACTAGATTCAAATAAATTACTCTAGAAAAGATTTTAGCTTAATGAACAGACAGCGTAACGTAGGAATCATGATCTTTGTTTTATCTATAGGTGGTTTCTTTATGTATGCATATCTGTTGATGCTTTCTGAATGGAGCCCAATTGTATTGCAACTTTCTGTGCTTATGGCAGTTGGAGGAATATTAGGTGTAATTTCTTGGATTGGATATAATATGGCAACATCAAAACCATCTCCATCATCTTTAGTTTCTGACGATAAAAAGTAACTAAAACAGTTTAGCATCTACTACAGCTTGATAAAATCTTGGTCCTACAGGTCTTACTATTTTAGAGCTAAGAACTTCGACTTTTGTTTTCATTATCTCAAGGAAATGTTCTTTTGCAAGTCTGCTTACCTCATTTTTTTTGTCACCGTGTATATGACAATAATAATGAATTATGCCATTTTTTTTTGCCGCCTTTACTGCAGAGTCTAAAAACTCATCTGATCTTTCAGGTAAAAGCATGAGGATTCTATCACCAATTCCGGTCAATTTCTCTTCTATGATGTTTGTAGCATCACCTGTTATTGATTCCACCTTTCCTACGAGCTTGTTTAGATTAATGTTTTTTTCACATAGTCTTGTGGCATTTGGATTTATGTCAATGTTGTATACAGTACATCTCTTTTTCTTTGCAGCAATAATGGAAAACATTCCTACTCCACCAAACATGTTGATGACAGTTTCCCCATCTTGTATTAAATTTGCAATCCTGTCCCGTTCTGTAGAAAGTCTAGGTGAGAAAAATGCTTTTTCAACATCTACTATGAATCTACAACCATGTTCTTTA
>JBOGQR010000025.1:0-15324 GCA_050749225.1 Nitrosopumilaceae archaeon
GAAGAATATCAAGCTGTTCTGGCCTCCAATTACATCTGGAGACTGTGATGCCGAGACTGGGTTTGTGGAGCTACTAATACCTGTAAAGTTGATTGAACTAGAATTAACGACTCCAGTTGTGGAGTTGAATACTAGTGTAGGATCAACGAAGGTGTATGTAGAACCTGCACCCTGAGTAAATATGAATGGTGTTCCTATTGTCATTGCTGGAATGGTTACAGCTGGATTAGAGTTATCCAGGTGTTCTGTAATCTTGCTGTTCTTGTTTTGATCAGTATCGATTAGTGTTACAGGGATTTTCTCTCCTGATGACCACGTATCGTTGACTGGTGTAACAGACATGGTAGCAAATCCAAAGCCTCCTACAATACTTGTAGATACATCATTGTATCTAATAGTTGCAGATTGGCCTCTAATCGCATTATTATTTAATGTGATAATCTGTGATTTCTTTCCACCGTCATTTATTGCAAAAGTACCGGTGTTAATTCCACCTGATTCTTGTAATGTGAGTGGTTGAGAACCAGCTGCAATGTTTAGTGTGCTTACTACTGCTGGATCATTTCTTTGTGTACCTTGGTAAATAATTCTACCGTTGGCTTGGAAGTCGATGACTCTTTGTGTGGAAGAGGCAGCACTAACTGTAATCTTTCCGTTATGATTGAACATAAGGTTAGAAAGAACAGGAGTGAGGTTACTCATTCCAATTGCATTTGCATCAGCATCTTCTCCGCCGTTTCTGTTAAATGCCATGTAGTATAGTTGAGGATTGGCTTGATTTGTGCCAAATGTCCACGAATCTTCCTCTGTCGGGTCGACGTTGAGTTGTGGATCATTTAAGCTAAAGAACACTTGTGAGTTTGTTGGATATGCGGTACGATCTACAGATGTACTAATCAGGGATGTCGGTATCCTGTCAAAAGTCAGGCTGGTTGATTGTGTACTACCACCCTTTTGGTACTGTACTGTAACTGAGGATGGAATTGATGTTCCTCCAAAGTCAAACAGTTGAATTATTGGCCACACAGCTGGTGGTATATTCAAACTATTTTGTGGTGTTACTTGGTTAAGAGCTTTGGCCTGTCTTACGACGTGGGTCAAAACATTACCAGCACCAGTCATGTCTGTGTTACAGGATGGAAATGAAGTGCTTGTTGGGTTGCTGTTAGAAGTTGTAATTGCTTTTGCAAAAGTGACACCCTTAGTTTCAGTAAAAGTTGGTAGAATTCCACCACCAAATGTAGAGGCTGAACCACAGAATGAACCAAAGTCCAATCCTACTCCGTGTCCATATGGAACATCGGATCCTACTGGTTGTGTCTTGTCTGCATTAAGTGCCATACCTCTATCTGCAAAGTATGCATACCAGTTACCATCTGTTGCCTGTGCCATTCTCAGTTTCTTACCGTTGACAGTTACCGTAGGTTCTCCATAGGCTTGATCTAATCTGTTAAGATCAGGATCAACTATAACCACCTGGATTACCTGCGGACCGGCAAAGTAATTATTCCACTGTGAATTTTCGGCAGAGACAAACAAGTTTGCGTTTGTCGCAGCATGTGCTTGTGGCAATGCGTTTGGCATTGCAAAAGCAGCAGTGCTGGTAAGAAGTATTGTTAATAGTGATAGACTAGTTATTTTACGTAATGTTTCGTTGTACATGTTATTACAATGCACAAATTTTTTTAATTAATAAGAAATGTGATACATGTACCTAAAAGTAAAAATTTGATAGAGATTTTTTATTTAAGTAAAGCGTTCTTTGTGATTTAACAATTAGAGGTTTGTATTAGAATCAAATGATTTTATTTAAATGCAAATAAAAATTTGGATTGATGGTTTAAACTTTACATATATAGTTCTATGAACACTACATAAAATATGCTATTCCCCTAGATCATACTTATCATATTTTTTACACGACAATATTGAATATACATGAAGCTATTTCAGGGATATAAAATTAATTCAGAACAAATCAAAAGCGGAGTAATTCATACAAGCTGTAAATTCTGCACATATGAATTCTGTCATAAACATTAGGAGATCATGACAGATAAGATGATAGAAAATATTTCAAATACTGTTAGTTTGATTCATAATACAAACGGAGACAATTCAAAGAAAATTTTAAATCACATACAACAAAATCCTGCAATCCATATGCGTCAGATTAAACGGGAGTTAGATCTTTCAATTGGAACAGTTCAATATCACTTAAGTAAATTAGAAAAATCAAATAGAATTATTTCTGAAAAACATAGTCTACATAAATACTATTTTGGCTCAGGATTGTTCAAAGAAAAAGATAGAAATTTGCTAAAAATTTTGAAACATGATACTGCAAGACAAATTCTGATGTTTATTTTAGAAAGAAAAAATCCTACTCAGCAAAGTATCGTTGCAGATATAAAAATATCTGCGGCATCTGTTAATTGGCATATCAACCGTCTTATTGATCTGGGACTTGTATTAGAAGCCAAAGATGGAAAATATAAAAAATATCAACTGGCCCTTAATCCAAACGATCTTGTGAATTTATTAAAAAATTACTATCCAGAGATATGGAAAACATGGAGTGGGAAGTTAGCTGAAACATTCTTGTCCTTATCAAGATAAAAAATATCATTAGCGGGTATAAATTCAGGTGATTATTTTGATAAAAAATATTACTGAAGAAATATTATCAAACATTAATAAAATTGTAAATTCATATGAAAAACTACATGAATATGAGATAAAGGGTTGTACCTCTGTAGAAATTAAAAAAGAATTACAACTATTAAAAAACACTACAGAAAAATTATATCCATTAATGATGCAGTTGTTTAAAGAAAATCAATCAAAAATTAAAGGAATTTCAACGCTGGCCAGTATTTTTAAAGTTACTTTTCTTCCATTATTGAAAATTCATCTGCTTTATTTATCACAAATCAATGAATCTGATACAAATTTACTAAAGATACAATCACGTCTCGCTATAACCTATCTCAACATAGATGGAAGTATTGATAATCTTAGGATAATACATTCATACTTGAAATAAAAAATATGATTCAAAAATTTATTGATTAGATATAAAGTCTCAGACTAGCTCTATCGTAAATTTATTATTATGAAATTTATCATTTATTTCATAATACACTACTCTAAACAGAGATGAAATACATACGAAGATAATTTCATTTCATTTAGTTAAGTGATCCTCAAATCTAATATGCTGATAAGTAATATAATTAGTTAGGAAGAAATAGTGATAGATTCAAAATGTACATAGTTTTACTATGATTGTTTCTTCCTATTTTATTTGTTTGAGAGAATAAATTAACATCCTTCTAAATGAATTTGCCCAATAATATTAATAATAATTGCATACAAATACCAATTTCTATTAATAGCTTTAGTGTGGAATATGATTTTAGAATTTAATTGTTTATCTTGATTAGATTTTGTTTTATAAAAAAAAGAAAAGAAAGAGTTTGTTTCTAGTATTAACTAGAAGGCCATACTGCATGACCTTTGAACATTATCTTATGCAACCCTTGTTCATCAATCTGCACTACACCGTCAGGCAATGGTACATACAATAGCTTTGTTGATCTTTGTTGCCCATCAGTTACAAACCAATAGAGCATGTGGACTAGATCTTTTGCTTTTTGTGCATCCATTCCTTTTATCTGGTCCAAATTTTTATTGACCAGTAAATACGTGTAGGTAGAAATTGGATAGGCGTTAGCTCCTGGTGCATTGTTTATTGACACATGGCTCCAGTCACCGTCAGATTGCGGCATTGATGCCACGGCTCCTTGGCCTGCAGCTAAAGTAGAATTTACAGTAGCATCCAAAAATGCGGTCTTGTCATGGTTTTGCATGTATGCATATGTCATAGGTATGCTAGTTCCAGCCAGCTTGTTTGTTTTGGCATAGGCCAACTCTACATAACCTATAGACCAAGGCACTTTGTTTACTATGGCAGCTATTCCTGCGTTTCCAGAACCTCCTACTCCTGCAGCCCATGGCACTGACTTGCCTTGTCCAATTTTACTCTTCCACTCTGGACTCACTTTGGAAAGATAGTCCGTGAATGCAAAAGTTGTACCTGAACCATCAGAACGATGTACCAGAACTATTTTATTCCTTGAAAGATGCACACTAGGGTTTAGTTTTGCAATTTCTGGGTTATTCCATGTTGTAACCTTGCCCAAAAATATATCAGCTAAAACCGGACCGGTTAGCTTTAATCCATTTTTGTGGAATTCAGGAAGATTATAGGCAATTACAATTGCACCCATTGTTTCAGGAATGTGTAATGTGTTTGGTGCACTTTTTGCCTCACTTGGTTGTAATGGCGCATCAGATGCTCCAAAATCAACTGTCTTTTTAGTGAAGAGACTCACTCCAGCTCCACTTCCAACTGATTGATAGTTCAAAGTGATTTGCGGATATTGAGCATTGTAGTCAACTCTCCATTTATCAATTAGTGGAAATGGGAAAGTTGCACCTGCTCCATTAAACGCATATTTATCAGTATCAAGCGGTGCTGGTGGTGTCGAGTCTGCATGTGCAGTAAGTGATGTTGTCGGTATGATTAGGATAAGCATTAATGCTACACCTAACATGATTTTTTTCGTCATTGAGCTTATGAGATGAAGTTTGTTATTTACATATGGCTTCCATAGATTATGTAAACAGCTATAACATATCACGTCTATATAGAAACTTGAATATAATTTAGACAGAAAAAATTCTTGATAAAAATTTTAATTTATGAAAAAACAACAAAATGATCGACGAAATTAAAAAATAATAAAATGTTCATCAGATTCTCGAAAAAATTATTTTAGATTTTGAATTATACTATTAAATACAATTTGAAAATAATAATTAAAAAAATGAAAAGATAGATGTTCTAGTATTTGGGCATGAGTCTAAACCCGGTCTTTGCAGATACTGCAATTATTGATACAATTGCAATTGCAAGTACTAGTGCTGCTATTGGTCCAAATTCTGGAACTGATCCTTTATTGTATTGTATTTGTGAAAGTGCTTGCTCATCCAATTTTACCACAGGATCAGGCAATGGTACATAAAGCAGATCTGGAGAATATTTCTGCCCATCATGAACTGCCCAGCTGATAAAGTCAACTACTGCTTTTGCTTTGTCTTGTGTCATTCCATTTACCTGTCCTAAATCCTTGTACACCAAAAGATAAGTAAATGATGTAATGGGATAGGAATTTTGTCCGGGTTCATTAACTATGGATACTTTGCTCCAATCTCCATCTGGAGAAGGCAGTTTTGTTGCTGCTGAAGATGCATCAGCTGCTATGGTATCAAGTGTAGGTTCCACATAAGCAGTTTTGTCTGCATTTTGGATAAATGCATAGGACATATTATTTTGCATTACATATGCTAGTTCTACGTATCCAATGCTATATGATGAACTCTTTACTACGCTTGCCACTCCTGCGTTTCCATTACCTCCTACTCCTACTGGCCATGGCACAGATTTTCCAGATCCAACATTTGTTTTCCAACTAGGACTAACTGCTGAAAGATAGCTGGTAAACACAAAAGTTGTACCAGAACCATCAGAGCGATGAGCAACAACAATGTCTTGATTTGGCAAACTAAGCGATGGGTTAATACTGGTTATTTTTGGATCATTCCATTTGGTTATATTGCCACTAAAGATATCGGCGATGATAGAACCTGTCAATTTCAGACCTTTATCTATTCCTGGAAGATTATAGGTGACAGTGACTGCACCGATTGTTTCTGGAATGTGTAATGTTCCTGGTGCTGCAGCAGCCTCAGATGTCTGTAATGGTGCATCAGATCCAGCAAAATCAACTGATTTGGTGGTAAACAGCTTTATTCCTGCACCGCTACCAATTGATTGATAATTTAATGTGACGTCTGGATGAATCTTGTTGTATTCAACTCTCCATTTATCAATTAATGGAAATGGAAAAGTTGCACCACCGGCGTTGAGACTTGTAGTGGATTGAGCTATTGCGTAAAATGATGTTGTAGGTATTATTAGGATAAGCGTTAATGCTATTCCTAAAATTATTTTATTTGTCATTGAAATCATGAGATGTCATATGGTATTTACATTTGAACTCGATAGATTACATAGCATCATATAATTAACGTAATCTATATAGATCCAATTAATAAATTATAAAAAATGATTTTTACCTTGAAAATTCAACTAGTGGTGTTTACGCTTTCCTGTCACAATATAAGTCACAGATTCACCGATAAATGATGCATGATCAGCTATTCTTTCCAGATATCTAAGAACTAGTGCATCAGCAAGTGCACACTTTGTATTAGTTGAGTTAATCAGAATTGGAAGGTGTTTATTGTAATATTTATCCACAAGATCTTCATCTGATAGAAGCTCTTTCACCTTTTCTAAATCAAGTCTAGCAAAACTTTGTACTGCAAGATTAATCATGTGTTTTATTTCGCCAGAAAGAGTGTATATTACTTCATTTTTGCATTCCGAAAGATCTCCGAACATGTCTCTTACTACTGTAATATCATATGCGTATCTTCCAAATCGAGTAAATCCATACGAAATTTCAATTGATGATCTAATAAGCCTAAAGTCACTTGCTACTGGTTGATATCGTAAGATCATATCAAAGGTCAAATCTCCTACCTGATCATACAAATTCAATATTTGGTTAGAGATTTCATGAACTTCGTTTCGTGCATTTTGTCCGCCTAAATAAGAGTCAATTGCCAAGTTTATACCTTTGATGGATAAATCACACATTTGTTGCATCAATTCAGACAAATGAGTAAGATGCGGATCAATAAGACGCGTCATTACTACCCAAACTGGCCTTGTACATATCTTGCTGTTGTTTCATTCTTTGGATTCTCAAATATTTGTTTTGTCTCCCCAAATTCTATCAAATCTCCCAGATACATAAAGCCAGTATAGTCTGAAACCCTAGTTGCCTGTTGCATGTTATGGGTTACTATGATTATCGTGTATTCTTTTTTTAATTCATTTATCATTTCTTCAATTTTTTGAGTTGCGATTGGATCAAGTGCAGAAGCAGGTTCGTCCATTAAAAGCACTTCGGGTTGAATAGCAAGTGCTCGTGCAATACAAAGACGTTGTTGTTGGCCTCCAGAAAGACTCATCCCCGGTTTTTTCAGATCATTTTTTACTTCATCCCATAGGTAGACCATCTTGAGACAACCCTCAACTATTTCGTCAATTACAGATTTATTTTTAAGACCATTTAATTTCAAACCGGCTGCAACATTATCATAAATTGACATTGTTGGAAAAGGATTTGGTTTTTGAAAAACCATACCAATCTTTCTTCTATTAATAATTGGATCTTGTTTGTTTGTATACAAGTCTTCACCGTCAAGTAAGACTCTACCTTCGATTTTGGCATTTTTTGTTAATTCGTGCATTCTGTTCAGACATCTTAAAAATGTCGTTTTACCACATCCAGATGGACCAATCAAAGCTGTGACTGCTTTATCCCTAAATTTCATTGTGATATTTTTTACTGCTACAATACCATCATAGCTTGCAACAATATTTTCTGCAATGAGTTTGTATTTTACATCTTCAGTCGTACTAATTTTATTGGGAGATTTTGTCAGTGTTTCCATTATTATGCACCTCTTAACATTCTGAATTTGAATCCGCCCTTCTTTCTTAACAAGAAATATCGAACCCCGATGTTTATTGAAAGTACCATCAATATCAAAACCAATGCGGCACCCCAACCTTGTGCTACAGAGCTATCATATGGAAGTGACGAGAGTCTCCAAATCCTAAGCGGTAGTGCATCAACTGGACCATCTAAACCGGATATGAATTGACTACTGCCAAGAATTGTAAATATCAAAGGCGCTGTTTCACCTGCAACTCTTGCAACAGCAAGTAGAATTCCTGTTACCAAGCCATTTTTTGCCTGAGAGAGAATTATTTTTGTAATAATAGCCCATCTTTTTATTCCAAGTGCAAATCCTGCTTCTCTATATGTAATTGGAACTAGTTTAAGTGATTCTTCGGTGGTCCTTGTAATAATAGGCAACATTATAATTGAAAGTGCAAAAGTTCCAGCCCAGACTGAAAAATTTCCAAGAGTCAGAACGATCATGACGAATGCAAAAATGCCAATTACAATAGTTGGAAATTCTGCTAATACATCGTTGAAGAATCTGACTGTTCGTCCATATCTGTTGTTGCCATATTCTGAAAGAAAAATTCCACCCATCACTCCTACCGGAACCCCTATCAGACTAGACATGCCAAGTAACACAATAGTTCCTTGAATTGCAGGTCCTATACCACCGGCATCTTCACTACCTACAGCTCCTGGGATCTGTGTAAGAAATGCTATACTCAGAGCGGCAGAACCATTTGTAAAGACTTCGACCAAAATGCTCCCTAGTGGAATGATAGCAATGATGACACACCCAAAAACAATTCCTTTGACAACCTTGTCTATTGCTAATCTTCTACCCACATTATACCTGAAGTGTTTTCTAAATTCTGTTCTCTGTTCCACTGTAATCATGCCTGTACGGCTCCTTCATGTGATTTGAGTACTCTAGCAACTAGAAGATGTGCTACCACATTAATTCCAAGTGCTACAATGAACAAAATTAATCCTATCCCAATCAAGGCTGAAATGTGTAGTCCTGCTTGTGAAGCTTCAGCAAATTCATTTGCCATTATGCTTGACATTGTTTGTCCCGGCTGGAAAAGCGACGTAGGAAATGCAGCTGCACCAGTAGAATTTCCAATTAGCATAGTAACAGCCATTGTTTCACCAACTGCCCTTCCAAGACCAAGTATGGCAGCACCAATTAGACCTGACTTGGAATATGGGATAACTGCCAATCGGAATACTTCCCACTTTGTAGCCCCAAGCATGTAAGCAGCCTCACGTTGAGTGTTTGGAACTGCAAGCATTATTTCTCTTGAAATCGCAGAAATTGTAGGAATTATCATAATAGCTAGAACCACACTTGCCGTAAAAATATCCAATCCAAAAGGAGCTCCTGCAAAAATTACAGAGTTATCCCCAAATGCATTATGAAGTGGAACCTCGATCCAGTCTTTTAGATATAATCTAAAAACAAAAAGACCCCACAGGCCATATATCACACTTGGAACTGCGGCAAGTAATTCTATTATTAATGAAAGCGGAGTCCTCATAATTTTAGGAGCCAGTTCTGACAAAAACATTGCAATACCTATGCTTATTGGAACTCCTATTGCCATTGCAATTCCGGCAGTAACAAATGTGCCAAGTATGTATGGAGCTGCACCATAACTTTCTCTTCCTTCTACAGAATTCCAATCTGAACCTGTTAGAAAGCTAATACCCTCTTTTTGCCACACTGGAGCAGATCCTGTTACCAGATTAACTACGATTAAGAGAATAATTGCCAGTACATACGTGGCTGCCATAGCTGCACCAATTTTGAAAAATTTATCTACAAAACGTGAACCTGATTTTAATGGAATTCTCATCATGGATACAATTTTTTCGTCTAACGGAAGATATCAGACGTTCGACCATATTCTCTTAGCTTTCATAGTTGAATATAGATCTATATAGTATGCCATAGAACATTGTCAGAAGTTCTTTATCTATAGTCAATACAGTCTAAAGTAATTGGCAGAATTATTGGATGAGAAAGAGGTAAGAAAGTTACAGTTGGTAGGAGGTTCAACCTACGTGTTATCATTACCAAAAAAATGGGTGGATGATATGCAATTGAAGACAGGAGATCCTGTTTCAATAGTCAGAACTGCAAATAATTCATTATCACTATTACCCTCAAGAAATTCGCAATCTACACAAACAATGAAATCAAACACGGTAATCAGCCAGAAAGACTCTGTAGAATCCATTAAGAGAAAAATCATTGCCATGTATCTTGCAGGGTACCAGTTAATTGAGATAAAAAGCAAAGGGGGAAGAATTCAGCTTAATCAAAAACAGGCCATACGGGATTTAGTAAGAACAAACATGATTGGAACTGAGATAGTAGAGTCAACACCTGAATCTATAACTATTCAGATTTTAACTAGTTTGCCTGAACTTTCAATTGCTGATGCATTAAAGCGAATGTTCTTGCTTACGTCTACCATGCATCGACAAGCCATAGATGCATTAAAAGAAATGGATGCTGAGCTTGGTGAAGAAATAATTCATTCAGATGACGAAGTTGATCGTTTTAGTTTGTACATATTAAGAAACCTAACACTTGCAGTTCAACATGAAAGAATTTTACGTGACATAGGACTGCAAAAGCCATCTGATTGCATCAGTTATAGAATTGTAGTCAAATCAGTTGAAAGAATTGCAGATCATGCCGTTTCAATAGCAAGTAGGGTAAAATTTCTTAAATCTACATTAGAACCATCATTGCTACAAAAGATTACAAAATTAAGTGAGGAATCATTAAAAGTGTTTGAAGACTCTATTGCAGCATTAAATAAGCGTGATTACCTTCTTGCAGATTCTGTTGCTACAAATGCATGTAGAATAGCAGACAAAGAAAAAGAATTTACAGATAGTTTGGAGGAGTCAAAAAAATATTCAAGTGTAATAAAATTTGTTTTGGAAGATATTCGTAGAACCGCCGAATATTCAAGCGATATCGCAGAGGCAGTGATAAATGAAACAGTCCAAGATGTAATTTCTGAAAACAACGGTAAAGAATAATTAAGAATGCAATAACAATCTGCAACATCAGGTTCAGTTTACTATTTTTTGTTTAATTCAATAGGCGAGTTGATTATTTCAATAACTTGTGTTGTTAATGACAAGGGATTTTCGCTAGGTTCACTTATTATAATTATAGCAAAATCATTTAGTAAAAATGTAAAAAATGAGATCTTTTCTCTTATTGAATAGATGTATTTCATTGCGCCAAATTCATCATCAAAATCTCGGATCATAGACAACTGTAAAGCACTTTCCATAAACAACATCTCTCTTTTTTGATCTGAAAGATTTTTCATTACCCTATCATCACGCATGCTATTCTCTATGACTCTACCTTTTTGGTCTATAATGGCTACAAGTGCGATTCTTTCATTGCTATCTAGAATCAACCTACACAAGATATCTAACTGCGTATTTCGTTCAAGGGTAAGTAGGGCCGTCACATGAGTATAATGTGTCGAGAGGATGATAAGTTTGCAGTGTATAGAGTGTGGGCCACTATTGAGATTATGTAGGCCTATGAGGCATGATTTGAAATATTAGAACATCACAATTACAAAGATAGATGACAGAATTTCAAATTTTGACAAATAAATTATATATAAAAAATTTTCAAAAAATTGTTAAAAAAATTATCAAAAAGTTAGATGACTACCTGGATGAACCCAACGAGGAAAATATTCATGACATCAGGATTATCATAAGAAGATTAGAGGCAGCTTATAGAATATTACCAAAAAAAATTCGAAAACAACTGAAATTTCAAAATTATATAGATCAGTCAAGCTTGCTCTTTAAGATAAATACAGAGATAAGAGATTTTGATATCATAACTAGCAAATTAGATCAGCAACATTTTGCTAATACTTCCTCTTCTAAACTAATATCATCATTAGTGATTAATAGAAAATCAAAGATTGGAGATGCACATATCGTTGCAGCAAAATTAAGAACTTTTCCAGTACCCAAAATCATTGAAAAACAGCTATCTGAATCAAAATTGAAAAAAAGATTTCGCAAGACTGTAAATAAATTAAATGTTAGAATAAAACAGAATATCCCTATTGTGATAAACGACGATAAAAAAATTGATGAACTTCATAAATTGAGGAAGGATTTTAAGAAATTACGTTACACCATAGAATTATCTCTTACGAATAAGAAAATACCACCACATATTGAAGACTTGAAGAAAATACAGGATATTTTGGGAGAAATTCATGATAGCGACATTATGTTAGACTACCTCAAGAATCAAAGAACAACAAATGAAGTTGCAGATATAATTAAGCAAGAAAATATGGAAAGAAATCTAAAATACAAATTGTTTGCAAAAACCTTTTCAGCTGAGAGAAATGGCGTTGAAAAGTTGATTTGTGAGATTTGATTTATTCATATAACTATCACATCACTTTTGTATTATAAAAATCACAAATCATTTCTCTTTCTATAATTCAAGTATAGAATTTTGTGTGCCTCCCATTTCAGAACGTATTGAGCAGATCACATTAACATCAAATGCATTTTCAAAATTTCTTAATATATTTTGCAGAAGGGTTTTAGGAAGTACTCTAACAGGAAGGATATTTAGTTCAATTTTCCCAGGTTCAGATTTTTTTATTTCGATTTTTGCCTTGGTTTTTTCTAAAAATCGCAAGAGGTTAAGTAAAGAGGATATTTTTCTTACCACAGTTTTATCTTGCGATGTCAGAATAGACTTGTATCGTGAAAATAACCAATCTGCAGTTTTTTCATGTCTAGTATGTACAAGGGATAATCCCAAAATTAATTGATCAGGATGATTAAGTGACATGTCTTCATCAGCTATTGCATAAAACCAACTCTGAGGATTGTTATATGAGGATTTTTCCATCATCAGTTTTAGTGCATACGAAATGAGTACATGCTCATGTTCACTGATTAATTTGTAAGTAATTAGTCCTTTTAAAAATCCTTCAGCATTTTGATTTATCGATCTTTCTTTAGTGATGCTAAGAGCTTGCCGAATTTGTTCAGCTGTAATATTATTAGAATGATATGTCTTTTGGTTTTCAAGAAATATTGATAGTGCACCCTCACGAAGCCCATGATTACTTACATGAAGATTTCGAAATCTAAATTTGTCCATCAATGTGTCAATAACGCATGAGCCAGCAACAATTGTTTCTGCTCTGCTTGAACCAATTACAGATATTTGAGAAATCTCACCATGTTTCATATAAGATAGTTTTTTGCTAATAGCATTGACTGATTTAAAATCCATTTTATAATTATGAATTTTGTCAAAAGGATATTTTGTAACCTTTTGGTCATATCTTGCCAATGCACGTAACGCACCACCAACTCCTACTAGTACAGTATTTTTATCTAGATCAAATTCTTTTTTCCCTGGAAGAAGATTCCAAATATGTCGTTGCATATTTTTATAACTTTTTTCAGTAAATGCAGAATTTTTATCAGCAAATTGTTGGGTTAACCTTAATGCTCCAAGTGGTAATGAAATAACCTTTTTAATTCTGAATTTTTCAGCGTGTACAATTTCTAGGCTTCCTCCACCTAAATCAAAAAACAGTGTATTTGGCAATTGAAGCGACTTTATTGCGCCTACATAGGAATAAAGTGCCTCTTCTCGCTCAGATAAGACCTTGAATCTGAATCCTGTTTCACGATATACTTCGTTTAGAAATTCCTCTTTATTTCGTGCTTCCCTTACTGCACTAGTTGCAATAGGCAGGACTGATTTAATGGGTTGGAGTTGAATGTTATCTCTAAATAATTTTAAAACTTCTATTGCTCTTAAGATTGGTTTTTTGCTAAGCTTGCCTTTTTCATCCAATCCCTCACCAAGTTTTGCTTTCATTCCCTCTTGTTCATATATCTCAAAAGAATCATCATCTTTTACATTATAATTTACCAGCTTAGCAGAGTTGAATCCTAGATCAATTACTGAGATTTTCATTTGTTATTGTCCTGTTTTGATAAAATCATATTACTATTAATCTAGATTAGATTCATATTTATTTACTAAATGAAAAACATAAGAAACATAATCATTTTGACATTTTTTTCATATGTTTTGGCGTAAGTAACCATCTTAATTCTCCTTGTATTTTTGGTTGAAGAGAAATTGTTTTAATCCTTGCCAATCCTCCTTTTTTTAGATCAATTCTACTTCCTCCACCAATAGTCTCTCCAATCAATTCACTCAGATATGGTTCATGCCCTACAAGCAGCGTTGACGAATCCTGCTTTAGTTTTGATAGTTTATTGTATAGTTCTAGCTTGTTGCCTTCCGGTCTTAATTCATTGAGTTCTTCAACATTATTTTTACTTTTTACATACTTTAGTATAATTTCTGCAGTTTGTTTACATCTGATCAACGGACTAGTGAACACAAAATCAAATTCAAGTCCTAATTTGACAAACGCTTTTGCTATTTCTTCAATCTCTTGTTTTCCTGTAATAGTAAGAGTCCTTCGAAAATCATTTCTGGCAGCAACAGAATGTTTTCCAGCTTCACCATGTCGTAAAATGAACAAATCCATTTCAAAATTCCATGCAGTTTTTCATCAGATTGTATAAACGCAATACGCTTACGCATCTCATTTTCATCACAAATACTTGCTTTTGTACAAATATCTAAGATTCGACCATAATTTCTTATTTTTCATATCAAAATATAGTTCTATATAGAACATTGTCATCACCGCTTTAGACTATGATTATAGAGTACCATCTGATGCAGATAATAAAACATGAGAAGAATATGTATCATATAAAAGAATTAAATGCCTTTTTACTTCAAGTTTTTCTGGAGTCTGAATTGAATGGAAGCATATGGTAAACTCATTGTAGTTGAGGGCATAGACGGTTCAGGAAAATCAACACAGGTCCACCTTTTAGAAAAATGGCTATCTTACAAAGGCATCAATGTCTTTAAAACAGAATGGAACTCTTCTGAAATGGTAAAGGAAATAACGTCTAAAGGTAAGAAAAAAGGTCAGCTTACTCCAACCACGTTTAGTCTGCTACATGCAACTGATTTTGCAGACAGATATGAAAGAAATATCCTTCCACTGTTACGTGCAGGATACTTTGTTTTAGCTGACAGATACATCTATACTGCATTTGTAAGGGATGTTGTAAGAGGATGTAACCCAAAGTGGGTAAGAAATGTTTATGATTTTGCTATCAAACCACACATTACATTTTATTTCAGAGTACCAGTAGATATTGCTGTTGACAGGATTCTAGTTGGCAGACCTAAACTAAAATATTATGAAGCTGGGATGGATTTGAATTTAAGCAATGACCCATATGAAAGTTATAGAATTTTTCAAGGGAGAATAATAGAACAATATGATGCAATGAGTGATTCTGAAGGATTTACAGTAATTGACGGGACATTAAATATCGAAGAACAACAAAAAATAGTAAGAAATAAAATTTTGTCTATTTTACCAAAAATACATCACAAAATACCAAAGAAAACGTTGATCAAAAATGCAAAATACTAGAAAACATTTTGAAAAGAGAACTGTAGAGTTTTATGGTCACGGCATAAATCATCTAGAGAACATCGAAGTGAAAG
>JBOGQR010000026.1:0-14275 GCA_050749225.1 Nitrosopumilaceae archaeon
CTTTTGTACCTTCAATTTCAATTACTGTACCCTCATCACCATGCAGTTCTAATCCCTGTTGACCCATTTTGGTTCTAACTCCAATGAGTCTAGTCTTTGCACCGGCTGTTATCATTTTTGGAAGAGATTTTTCATCAGCATTCCACAGTACAACACGTGTATATGTTCCATCTTTTCCTTTGATTCGTAAATGCAGCGCTCTTCCTGGTTGACCCTTAAAGTTTGTAAATTCAGAAACTCTGACATTACCATCTAAAATGCCAGAGATTACCAAATTTTGTTGGTTTTCTTTTATTGTACTTACATCATCTGTAATTGAATCAAGAGAAGGAATATCATTTTGTACATCACCTGTCTCAATGTTTGAATTAGAACCAACATTGATTATGGGATTACCCGTCATGTCGGATTTTACATAAGCTTTGATTATCTTTACTAGATCACCAGGCTTGAGGTTTTCTATTCCTGGTAAGTTTGCCTTTTCGTCCCATAACTTGACCTTTGCTCTTGAATCTGCATCATAAACTGTCATAGTTCTAAGGAGAAACTGAGAGCCATCTTTTCTAGAGAACTGTTTAGCTGGATAAACATTCATCACTCTTGTTTGAAGTGTGATTTCTTTTGCTCCCATGTATAGATTCTTTAGACCCATCTCAACTTTCAATTGTTCATTTAAGGATATTCCAAGATCTGATGCTATTAGAAAAAGAGCTCCTTGATCTGTCAGATATCCGGCCCCTATCTTCTCTTTCTTCTTTTCAATCATTTCCTGTATGGCCGATCTAGAAAGATCGGGCTTTTGTTCTAGAAGTTTGTTTAAGAGAAATTCAAATTCTGACAAGTTACTGTGTGTTAGAAAGCATGCATTAATAAAAATTTCATTAGCTAAATTAGTGGGAGAATAAAATGTTCTTTAATGTCCTGTATTGTAGCAAATTCACTTTCTAAATCATATGGATCAATTATGGCAGTAGATGGAATCGATCTTTCTGTGAATTCTGGTAAAATTTTTGGTTTTTTGGGACCAAATGGTGCTGGAAAAACTACTACGATCAAACTACTTACAACACTGATCGCACCAACAAGTGGAACTATTAACATTCTTGGAATGGATGCCATCCAACATCCTCTTGATGTGCGAAAGAAAATAGGAGTTGTTTTACAGCAACCAAGTTATGAACCAACATTAAGTGTAGAAAAATCACTGGAAAAATATGGTATGATGTGGAATGTTGAGAGAAAGACAAGAAAAGATAGAGTAGAGGAACTTCTTTCTGCTTTTGATCTACAAGAAATAAGGAAGATGAAAAACGATGATCTTTCAATTGGTCAAAGAAGAAGAGTACAAGTTGCCCGCGAGTTTATGCATGATATGGAATTATTGTTTCTTGATGAACCCACAGTTGGACTAGATCCATCTGCTAGACGTGGATTGCTTGATTTTATTAAAAAGAAAGTCAAAGAAGGTCTTACAATATTTTTTACAACTCATATACTAAATGAGGCTGAGTATCTGTGTGATGAGGTTGCTATTATTAACAAAGGCAAAATAATTGCTGTAGATACTCCCAATGAGCTGAAAAATAAATTTGGTCGAGAAAAAACAATTAAAATTCGCATACCTGAAACAAAAAAAGACTTATCTGGTCTTTTAATTGACGTAAAAGACTATGAAATTGATTTTAACTCTGGAACAAACATAACAATTCGATCAAACGATTCTGAGGAAGTATTACTAAAAATTCTACAAATCTTAACGGTAAACAATATTTCCATAGATGATTTGTCTGTAATGCCTACAACTCTTGAAGAAATATTTCTTACAGTGGTGAAAAATTCTAATGCATCCAGTAATTAGACTAGTAAACAGAAACCTCACTATTTCTCTTAACAAGGGTTTTTTGATCTGGCAGATTGTTTTTCCCTTGATCTACATCTTTGTAGCTGGTTTTGCTTATACAGCTTTGATTCATTCAGTTCCATTTGGAAACAAATCTCTAGACTATCCAGCATTCATAGCTTCAGGTATGATCGGCTTTAACATAATGAATAGTACTCTCATATCAGGAATTATTATTTGGAATGACAGAAGACATGGAATGTTTGAACAAATTCTTGTTGGACCGTTCACCAGAGCTCATTACATCTTAAGCAACATTTACACAATCGGTATTGTTGGTTTGATAAGTGCAGCTCTTATCACCGCTGTTGGATATCCCCTTTTTTTCAAATCTGTTGAATTTGATTTCTATACTATACCGCTTGTAGTTTTTGCTTCAGTTACTGGCTCTATTCTTTTTGGCTCTATTGCATCTATAATCTCTACCAGACTGCAGTCCAGCGAAGGATTCAATGTTGTTATTAACACTGTTTTTCTTTTTTTTGCATTCGTAAGTACGGCATTTTATCCTGTACAAGGCGCACCAGAACCACTTTCAACCGCGTTTTATCTTAATCCACTTACATATCTTGTAGATGTTGTAAGAGCAGGAATATTTGGAAATTTTAGCGCTTTTGTTGGAATTGAGATGATTGTCCTAGTTGTTGTGGCTTTGATTTTATTTACAATATCTACTAAACTTCTCTCCAAGCTTGAAATATAATTAAAAACATAACGTGGTTTAAATTCTTATAATTCATAATTTATCTAATGGAAATAAAGAAAAGAAGTAGCCTTTGGTTTCTCTTACCTATTTTCTTTAATATTATAGGAGGAGTCATTGTTTATTTTATAATAAAAGATGATGATCCAAGTAAAGCAAAAAATTGTTTGTGGCTTGGTATAATATTATTCGCAATTTCAATTGCAATTTTTCTGATTCCATTATTTATTGGGATATCACTATTACCTCACTGGCACCTTATTCCAACAGAACATTACATGTAGTAATTTTTTAAAAATAAAAAATAGCCCGGCCCAGATTCGAACTGGGGTCAAGGGCTCCAAAGGCCCCTATGCTTGACCGCTACACTCGGTGGATTTCTCCTCTACCGGGCTTCCGGGCGTTGAATCTTCCATTAAGTTCCCTTATATGTTATTCAGTACGATGTTTATGTTTAGAATGATTTTTGAAGGTTGTTTGTATTTGAATATTATTGAACGGTTCTAATTGCAGTAAGAAGTTTAGAAACAGGATCTCCCATTGAATTTAATATTGTTTTTGCTTTTTTTCTAAGATTTTGATTATCAGATTTTAAAATTTTCTTAACTAATTTTATAACTATTTTTGGATTTCTTTGTCTTTTTACTAGACCAATTTTCACAAAATATCTTTCTATGTGATTAGGAACTGCATTATAGGAAATTGTTGGAATTCCCATTAACGCAGCTTCTGCAGTCATCGTACCTCCAGAACCTATAAAAACATCAGTAAATCTAAGAAGCGCTTTACCGTCTACCACTTTGTCCATTACTATTATCTTATTCCCAAATTCTTTTTTGAGCTGATTTATGTGTGATAAATATCTGCCTAAGACAACTATATTACAATTTGAGAATTCTTTTATAATTTCGTTTATAATATTTGTATTAGGGTTTTTTTTCGTCATAATGTATGCTGCTTGTGATTCCTCAACTCTTACTAGAATAGTCTTTTTGTCTTTTAGATGAAAATCATTCCTTGAATAATTTTTTGATTTCTGTTTTACTATTAATGCCGCATCTATCGATCTATAATGCATGATGTCTTTTTCTGCAATTCCATACTTGACAAATTCCTTTTTTGGAATTATCCATGGAATTAGAAGTTTTTGTACAAATGGTACAGAAAGTCTCATAACTGCTTCTGCATGAGGTGAGTCAGAAAAGGCAATGTGTTTGATACCTGCTCCAAAAGAAATCCTTGCCGCCTCTGGTGAACAGAAACTAATAGTTAGATCTGCAGCAAATTTTTCTACTATTTGAGATAAACGTAGTGTTCGTTCAAGACTAGCCTTTAATTTTCTAGATTTATTCGATCCACCGTGCTTTCCAACTAGTACAAGCTTTACGTTTCTAATTTTGGCAAGTTCTACGACCTCGCGATAGTTCCTAGAAGTGCATAGGATCTGATTGTTTTTACGTAGTTTTTCGATCATAGGCTCAAAAAACAAAAGTTGTTTTGGAGTAAGTATATCAAACCAGATTTTCAAACATTTTTGATAGAATTTCAGTATGGAAAAAGTTTTTCTTAGCCTTGTCTCCTAGCTCCAATGATTTGGTAGCTACAAAAGTTGTTGTTTATGGTCTTAGTACTGAGGGTTATTCTATTGCATGTCAAATGGCAATCAAAGGCGCAGACGTCTTTATTGTGGATGAATCTGCTCATATGGCTATTTCCCTAAAATCGGAGATCGCAAAGACCTATCCTGATGTCACCTCCTTAAAAGAAGATGAACCATTACTTGGAGTAGAACCAATTGATGTTGCAATTTCTCACTCAGAGTACCTCTTTTTCGCACCAAGAATCAGAAAAACTGGACAAGAAACAAAAATGGAGATCCATTCTAAATTCAAAGATGCTACTAGTGCAATGAAGAAAGGAGGCTCTGTCATTTACAACCTTCCTACAGGAATTGGAGGTAACAATGAAACTATCTCTCTTTTAGAACATGTTACAGGTCTTGAGATGGGTAAAGGCATTTCATATTTTTATTATCCACTTGGAGCAAAAAACCAAACTCCTGAAATTATTGGTTCCTTTAATGGTAAAGCTGATGACAAACTTGCAAAGTTACTTGCTGTTGATAAAAAAGAAAAAAAGTTTGTAGCAATTTCTTCATCAGAGCTTTTTCATGCAATAAAGATTCTTTCCCAGTTTTCCGGTCTGTCAAGTATACTTGAAGTATGTAAATTTGCTCAGGAACCAACAACAAGAGCAGATCTCATGTTCACTGAATTCAAAGATCTCTTTTTGGATGATATGACAAATGGACTTTATGATCTGAGATCACTTGGAACCTCGATTGAAGGAGCAGGTACTATGATGTATCTAGTTAACGGAAGTGTAAAGGGAATTGAAGGTTATGTTAAGAGACTCATAGATGAGATTCGTTCTACACTCAAAAAAAATGAACTCAAAGCAAGCAGAACTCGAGTCACTATTCTTTGGACACTTGATTCCTATGAAATGCGCGGTGATAAAGTAGATATGCTAAATTCACTTGTTACCAAGTTACGCGATTATATCGGAGACGTAGAAATTCATCAAGGTCCTACCTTTGATTTATTTCATAGTGATAAAACAACAATTGTTGTAGCATGTTCAAAATCAGATTATGAGAAAATTAGTAAGAACAATAAAGATTCCGATATCATAATTATAAAAACAAATCCACTATGTGAGATCCTGTAATAAGAGTAAAATTAGACGAATTTTAATGGATTTAGTTTGTCTGAAGAAAACGATGAAAAAATGGAAGTAGAAACTGATAGTGTATCTGATATTGATACATCACAAGAAAAAATTATTGATGAGTTGAAAGCACAACTAAAACAAGAACAAGAAAAAGCCACATCTTATGAGAAAAAACTACAATATCTTCTTGCTGATTTTGAAAACCTGAAAAAAAGAACTGAATTAGACGTTCAAAATAAAGTAAATTCTGCTTTAGATTCCATGATGCTAAAATTTCTATCTATATACGATGATTTTGTAAGGGCAAAAGACGTACTTGCTAAACAAAAAATAAACACTGACGGGTTATCAGCCATTCTAAAAAACATGGACTCATTTTTGTCAGAAAATGGCGTAACTCCCATTGAAGCACTAGGAGAAATTTTTGATCCTCAATTACATGAAGCAATATCTGTAAAAGAAGATCCATCACTTGATGACAACACAATTACTGCAGAAATTCGCAAGGGATATATTTTACAAAACAGAATTATTAGACCTAGTTTAGTAGAAATATCAAAAAAAGCATGATAATCAAAGCGTGATAATAATATGGCAAAAATTATAGGAATAGATTTAGGAACAAGTAATTCGGCTGCAGCAGTAATGATGGGTGGTAAACCAACATTAGTTCCAGCTGCTGAAGGAACAACCGTAGGTGGTAAAGCGTTTCCATCTATTGTTGCCTTTACAAAAGATGGGCAGCTACTTGTAGGAGAACCAGCAAGAAGACAGGCAGTCACAAATCCAGAAGGCACAATTATGGCTGCAAAACGAAAGATGGGAAGTGACTATGTTTTTAAAATAAACGACAAGGAATACAAACCACAACAAATTTCTGCATTTATTTTGCAAAAAATAAAAAGAGATGCTGAGGCATTTGTTGGAGAAAAAATTGAAAAAGCAGTAATCACAGTGCCTGCATATTTTGACGATAATCAAAGACAAGCAACGAAAGATGCTGGCCAAATAGCAGGATTAGAAGTTGTTAGAATTATCAACGAGCCAACAGCTGCATCACTTGCATTTGGTTTAGACAAGGCAAAGCAAGAAATGAAAATCTTGGTGTTTGATTTGGGTGGTGGAACACTTGATGTAACCATTATGGAAATGGGTGGTGGCGTTTTTGAAGTGATGAGTACCTCTGGTGATACACAACTTGGAGGCACCGATATGGATAAAATCATAATAGATTACATTGTTGATGCTTTTAGAAAAAATACTGGAATAGATCTCTCAAAGGATAATGCAGCAATGGTTAGAGTACGAGAAGCTGCAGAGAGAGCAAAGATTGAACTTTCATCTGTAATGGAGACTGATATCAATTTACCATTCGTGTCATATGATCAAAGTACAGGCCCAAAAAATCTAGAAATGAAACTTACCCGTTCAAAGCTTGAAGATCTCATCAATCCAATTGTAGAAAGATGTAAACCATCAATGACAAAAGCTTTGGAAGATGCAAAACTCTCTCCTTCAGACATTACCAAAATCGTTCTTGTGGGCGGACCAACACGAATTCCACTAGTCAAAAAATTTGTTGCTTCTGTTTTAGGCAAGGAACCAGAGTCTGGGGTTGATCCTATGGAAGCAGTAGCATTAGGAGCTGGAATACAGGCAGGTATTATTGCTGGAGATGTTACAAGTGATATTGTACTCCTTGATGTTACTCCACTTACTCTTGGAGTAGAAGTACTTGGTGGATTACGTGAGCCATTAATTGACAGAAACACTACCATTCCTACATCAAAAAGCAAGACCTTTACTACTGCTGCAGACAACCAAACTGCCGTAACAGTGCACATTGTGCAAGGTGAAAGACCAATGGCTGCTGATAATGTTTCTCTTGGGAGCTTTAATCTTTCTGGCATTCCTCCTGCTCCAAGGGGTGTTCCACAAATTGAAGTAAAGTTTGATCTTGATGCAAACGGAATACTCAATGTTATAGCAAAAGATCTTGGTACTCAAAAAGAGGCAACGATAACAATTACTGCAAGCACCAAACTTTCAAAAGAAGAAATTGAAAAACTCAAAAAGGACGCCGAAGTTTACGCAGATCAAGACAAAAAGAAAAAAGAAGAAATTGAAGTCAAAAATGAAGCCGAGAACTTTATTTACGCTACTGAAAAATTAATCAACCAAGATCTCAAAGACAAAGTTACACAAGAACAAGGAATTAAAGTTACAAACGCAATAAAAGATCTAAAAGACGTACTTGACAAGGGTTCTGTAGAAATTAAACCAAAACTTGATACACTAAAAACAATAGTTAACGAAATCAGTACAGAACTTTACAAAAAAACCAGTCCACCGCCAGGATCGGGTCCTTCTGGAACAGGACCTCAAGGAGGAACTGGTGATGAAAGTGCAGGTCAAAACGCTACTGGCGCTCAATAATTGATGATTTATACTTGAGATTAATCAAAATTCGTTTATGAGCACCAAGCGAGATTATTACGAAGTTTTAGGGTTACAAAAGAATTCTTCTCAAGATGAAATAAAGGCACAATATAGAAAATTAGCATTAAAATTTCATCCTGATAGGAACAAGTCTCCTGATGCAGGTGAACATTTTAAAGAAATTTCTGAGGCATATGCAATTTTATCTGATGCCGAAAAACGAAAGGTCTACGATACTCATGGTCACGCTGGTGTTGATGGAAGATATAGCAGTGAAGATATTTTCCGTGGAGCACGTGTTAACTTTGAGGATATCTTTAGTGGATTTGGAGGAGGCGGATTTGATTCAATTTTTGAATCCCTTTTTGGAAGAGGAGGGTTTGGTGGATTTGGTGGAGGAGGTGGATTTGGCAGAGAAAGAGGAGCAGATCTTGTTTATGAAACCTCAATTACACTAGAAGATGTTCTTAAAGGAAAAAAAGAAGAAATTGACATTCAAAAGGATATTGATTGTGAAAACTGTAAGGGTTCTGGATGTACCCCTGGGACATCTATGAGAACCTGTACAGTTTGTAATGGTCATGGTCAAGTAAGATCATCTAGAAGTACAGGATTTTCGACGTTTGTTACAGTTCATCCATGTAACACTTGCAGAGGTCAAGGTAAGATAATAGAAAGACCTTGTAGTAAATGCAAAGGAACAGGAAAACAAAAGGGCATAAAACATCTTTCTTTTGATATCCCGCCAGGAGTGGAAACTGGTGAATACACGATCAGGGGAGAAGGTGAATCTGTACCAAGTGGTGTAAATGGGGATTTGGTTGTCAGAATTAGAGTAAAACCTCATGAGAAATTCAAAAGAGATGGTACAGACATATTTTATGATCAAAATATTTCGATGATTGATGCCACACTTGGTAAAACCACAATGGTGCCCACTTTAGAAGGCACAGAAAAGATATCCGTGGAAGCAGGTAGTCAACCAAATACGATAATAAAACTAAAGGGCAAAGGACTTCCACATCAAAATAGCCGAGGAAGAGGAGATCAATACGTCAGACTTGTTGTCAACATACCGGCCAAACTTGACAAGCAACAAAAAAAGATCCTAGAAGAGCTTAGGGATACTTTTGATTAAACTGGTGTGAAAATTGAGAATAGGTCTTGATGTTGATGGGGTTCTTGCTGATGTGATTGAGTCGTGGCTTTCTTATAATAATAAAGTAAGGACAACTATAGACAAATCAGAAATTTCTGAATGGGATTTTTGGAAAAAATTTAAGATAGATAAATTTGATTTTTACAAAGAACTTTCAATGTGTTGGGTATCTTGGGAGAATATTCCGCCAACAGAAAATAATATTTCTTTGGTAACCAGAGATCTTTCAAAACTTGGCACAGTAGATATTGTAACAGCAAGAGAAGAATCTACACATATTCATGTCAAAAACTGGCTAAAATCAAAGGGAATTGCTTACAATAACTATGTCGGAGTATTGGAAGGAATAGAAAAAACTAAACTTGATTATGATATATTCATTGATGATTCGCCAATAAATGCAAAAAGCATGCTTGATGGAGGAAAGTCAGTAATACTCTATACACAACCATGGAATCTAGGATTTAATGATTTGCGTGCTAAAAGAATCTACAAACTAAAAGATTCTGTTTCTGCAATAAAGACACTTATTCAGGAATCTTAATTTTTTCGTTGCGGGGGTTGCCTAGCCTGGTCAACGGCGTAAGGCTCAGAACCTTATCTCTTAGGAGTTCGTGGGTTCAAATCCCACCTCCCGCATATTCATTATTCGTTTTTCAAAATGAAATTGTATGATAAATTTATAATCTATCAGACAGTTGTTTGTCTATTGAAAAAGATTGAAGCTGTAATAGCTCATCAAAAGATTGATGCAGTAGTTGAATCTTTAAAAAAAATCGGTGTTGGCGGTTTTACAATACTTGATGCAAAAGGATGGGGAAAAGCAGATAGATCTCAAATGACAGGTCAACGAGGTACTTCAAGCTACATTGCAGATTTCAATATAAAAAACTATATCCTTGTTGTAGTTGACGATTCAATTGCTGATAAAGTGATAACAACAATAGTTAGTGCGGCAGGAACAGACTCACCAGGAGATGGAAAAATTTTCATCAGCACCATTGAAGATGCTATCGATATAGGTAGCAAACAAAAGGGAATACACGCAATTTAGTTAAAGACAATTATTTATCCGTTAAATCTAGTTTACGCTTTATTTTTTCCTCTAATAACTCATTTATTTTTTGACCATCAACCTTCCCTCGCATAGTTTTCATAGCAATTCCCATTAATGGGCTAATTGCTCTTGGTCCCTGCTCTTCAATCATCTTGAGATTAGTCTCTACTAATTCATCTAATATTTTTTCAAGATCTAAAGAATTCACTTTGTTTATAGATGTCTTCTCTATGGCTTCAAAAACAGTATGTGTCTTACCTGACATTATACTTTCAAAAATTATCTCAAGTGATTCTTTTGCAATTTTGTTATCTGCAAGTAAGCTAAATGCTATTTCAATTTCACTATTTTTTAATATCTTGCTGTCTAATCCACGTCTTTCTAAGTTTGTAATAGTTCCACAAAGAACTGAAACAACAAAGTTTGGAGAAATTCTATGATCTTTACAAATAGATTCAAACAAACCTAGATAATCTGAATCAAAAATCTGCATCGTAAGCTGTGGATTTAATTGATATGTTTTTTGCAGTTCTGATATGGTTTCCTCCCATGATTTGGGTATCTTTTTTTGTATTTCTTCCAACTCTTTTTTTTCTACAATAATTGGAGGAATATCAGTTTCAGGATACATCCTTGATGCGCCAGGTCTTGGCCTCAAAAATACAGTTTCACCAGTTGACGTTGCTGCTCTTGTTTCTGCAGGAACTCCATTTTTGGCATCCTCGATTCTTTTTATGATTGACTCAATTACAAAATCAATTTTTTGTTGCTCTCCGGCCAGA
The DNA here is from genome assembly GCA_050749225.1 of Nitrosopumilaceae archaeon. Lineage (GTDB taxonomy): Archaea > Thermoproteota > Nitrososphaeria > Nitrososphaerales > Nitrosopumilaceae > TA-20. Next base: position 10,774 of record JBOGQR010000026.1, read on the forward strand.
ATTAAAAACCCATCCTTTAATCCTGATTCTAACGTCTTTTTGACTTGTTGAATTTCTGATTCCTCTATTCCATAATTTGGAAGCTCATCAGAGTGAAATACTCCTCCTAACCCAAAAAATCTTACGAGTTCACCAAGCTGTTTTCCAAGTCTTATTCCTTCATATGGTTCAAAACCAAACATTCCTGCAAAATTTTTTATCCTAACTGCTTTTACCATCGCACCTTCTTTGAGTGCTTTTTGTATAACTTTTGATTTACAGTTTTTGAAAATCTCTGAAACATCTTTTACATCTCTTTCTTTTGCTATTCTTTCTGTTTCTATTTCACGCAATTTTTCTGCAATAATATTCAAGCCATGTTGTCTCTTTGCTTCATATTCGATGACTTTTTCAAGTTGGTCAAGCTGTTGCACACCTTTTACTTCAACCACTTTTCCTCCCTGTATGGAGACATTGACATCTTGTCGTATGGATCCCAAACCTCGTTCAACTTTTTTTGTAGCACGCAAAAGTCGACCTAAACCAAGTGCAATTTTTCTAATTTCATCAGGTTTGCCAGATACAGGATCTAAAGCAATTTCTACTAATGGAATGCCAAGTCTATCTAAACTATACTCCCGTACATCTGTAGTGTCAGACAAAAGTTTTGCTGCATCCTCTTCCAAACAAATGCTTTGTACGCCAATTTTTTTTCCATCTACCTCAAGATAACCGCCTTGTGAAATAAGCATAGTTCTTTGAAAACCTGATGTGTTAGAACCATCTATGACCAGCTTTCTCATTACATGAATTTCATTAAAAATATTTGATTTTAAGGAGGCTGCAATAACTAATGCAATTTCTTTTGTCTCAATATTTACATCATGAGGAGGTTCTTCGTCTTGTTCTACAAGACAACTACTTGCAGGATTTGCATGATATACTATAGTTTTATCTTTACTACGTTCAAAAACTGCTGTAGGATCAAATTCACCCAGCTCACTTTTTGCAAGTCTAAGTTTACGGAAAAATTTTATTGGATATTCTTCTGATTCAATTGGAGGACAATTACAAAATAATTTCTTGCCTGTTGCAAGCTGTTGATGTATTTCAAGGCCAACCTTGAGTCCAATTTTATCTATTTGAGGTTCAGACACTTCTGATTTATCTATTCAACTTGCTTTAAAGCTTAGTCTGAAAATTCCATAGCAATATTTTCTTTCATATTTTTCTCCATATCTTCAATAGTTTTTGAATTACCAAGTGCCCACATTGCTTTTACAAGAGCAGTTTCTGGAATCATATTTCCAAGAGGAATCATTCCTAAATTAAGCAGATCTCTGCCGCTTTCATATACTGTCATTCGTACCATGCCGTCTATACATTGAGACGTCATTCCAAGAAAGAGGCCTTTCTTTTTAGCTTTTCCTACATATTCATACATGACTTTTCCAATATGTCCGAGACCAGTTCCTTCAAAAATTATTGCTTTGTAACCTGAGCTGATTATATGATCTAGAATTTTTGGATCAAGTCCTGGATAATATTTTACTAAAGCAACACGGGTATTAAAATTAATTTTTGGGGTATAATCTTTTTTTATAATATTAAACTGTGGATTTTTTTCAATTTTATCTTTTTTTACAATAAAAGCAGGATCACCACCAATTGTTTGAAATGCATTACGTTTACTTGTATGATTTTTACGTACTCTTGTTCCCCAATGACATGCAACATCATCATCACTTGTGCTATTATGCATTACAACGTAAATGCCTCCAGTATTACATTCTACAAGAAATCTTACTGCAGAAATTAGATTAAGCGCAGCATCAGATGATGGTCTGTCAGAAGATCTTTGTGAACCAACCAGAGCTATTGGTATTGGAATTCCTGATAAAGAAAATGATAGTGCAGCTGCTGTATATTGCATAGTATCTGTTCCATGAGCTATGATTATTCCTTTATATTCTGATTTTACATGAGTGTTAATTTTTTCTGCAATAATTTTCCAATGTTCTGGAAGTAAGTTTTCAGAATATTCTGAAAAAAGTACCTCAGTGTCTATGTTTGCTATTTTTGAAAGTTCTGGTACTGTTGCATTAAGTTCTGCTGCTGTTAATGCAGGAGTTACTCCGCCAGTTCTGTAATCTATTTTACTTGCAATTGTGCCACCAGTAGAAACAAGGAGAATTTTTGGTAGTTTTGGATCTACGTGAGGCTGTACTATGGTTTCTTTTTTTGTGTTACCTGGAGATTCTATTCCTATTTTTTTTATTTTATCTATTTCCAAACCTATGTTATATCCGCTTTTAAGCTTCAAAACTATGTGCTTATCGTCATTATACTCATAACGCGGCATCAAAATTCCGGAATAGGTGGAATCTGTTTCAATGCTGACGATATTGCCTACCTGAAGGTTGTGTTTTTTTAAAAATTCAAGAGATTTCCCCTTATATCCGCTGTGATTAGACATTTGATTGGATTAGATGTGTTATTTTATTAAAATTACCTGTAGTAGGGAACTGCGACCTTTTCGCCAATCTTGAGCTCTTTTTGAGTTCTGACTTTTCTCACAGCCTCTTCAAAATGCCTCATGGTTACCTTGGCTTCAACAGCTTTCTTTTCCGCCTCTTTCTGATCTGGGTATTTGTCAAGGAACTCATGTATTACAAGAGAGACTGCTGTGTTTGCAATGGATGCAACATCTGCTCCGCTAAGTCCGTCTGTGGAATCTGAAAGCTTCTCCAAATCCACATAGTCTGGGTTCTTGCCTGCTTCAGATTTTGGTTCTCTATCTATTGGAATTTCTTTTGTACTAATCTCTAGTATCTTCTTTCTGCCTTCCTTATCTGGCATTGGTACGAGAATTATTTTGTCAAATCTTCCTGGTCGTAATAGAGCTGTATCTATCATATCTGCTCTATTTGTTGCTGCAAGAACTACTACTCCATGTAAGCTTTCAATACCATCAAGTTCTGTCAAAAGCTGGCTAACAACTCTTTCAGTAACTGCTGTTTCGCCACCTACTCCTCTGACAGGAGCAATAGAATCAATTTCATCAAAGAAAATTACACAAGGAGAGGCTTGTCTTGCTCTTCTGAATATTTCCCTTATCCCTCGTTCTGACTCACCAACCCATTTTGATAGTAGCTCAGGACCTCTTACCGAAATAAAATTAGCTTCACTTTCTGTTGCTACAGCTTTCGCTAAAAGTGTTTTTCCAGTTCCACTTGGTCCATGTAGTAATATTCCGCGCGGCATTCTATGTCCTAGTTTGGAATAAAGTGTTGGATACTTCATTGGCCACTCTACTGCTTCCTGTAATTCACGTTTTACATTTTCTAATCCTCCTACTTCGTCCCAACTTACATCAGGATTTTCAATGAAAACTTCACGCATTCCTGACGGTGTGACTTCTCTTATCGCATTTTGATAATCGTCTCCATTTACAATTAGTTTGTCAAGTGTTTCTGGTGGAAGTTTTTCATCTTCAAGGTTTAGCTCTTGTAATAATCTTCTT
>JBOGQR010000027.1:0-14027 GCA_050749225.1 Nitrosopumilaceae archaeon
GAGGTATGCTGGTCCAAAAGAAGCAATTCATCATGCCATAATGAGAAAAAACTTTGGATGTACTCATATTATAATAGGTCGTGATCACGCAGGTGTTGGAACTTTTTATGATCCATTTGCTTCACAGAAGATATTTGATGAATATCCTGATCTTGAAATAGAACCTGTCTTTTATCCTGCATTTTTTTATTGCAAAAAATGCCTTTCATTTGCAAGCGAGAAAAATTGTCCACACGGACCAGAACATCAAGAACAGCTTAGTGGTACTAAACTAAGAACAATGATTCTTGATAAACAAAGTCCATCAGAATATATGATTAGGCCCGAAGTCTCCAAAATAATAATGAGCTGGGATAAACCCTTTGTTGAATAAATTTCAATTAAAAATTATTTCATCTAGTTTCATGCGCCTTGTTACAATCTCTGTTCTTTTATTAATAATACCACTTTTTCCAGCATTTGCCCAATCCCCGATGAATCCATCAGAACACCTAGACTCCATCGAAGTTCCATTCAGTGCATTCAATGTAGTTAGTCATAGTGCTACTGTTTTTAATCTTGAGCACGAACATGCCACAAACTGGCAAATTGAGATTCAAAACAAACTTCTTTATGCAAATCCGAACGGTAATGCTGTAGTACGAATATACGATAACTTGGACACAGAAAAATTTGTTGAATTTGGCATGGGTAGTCAACCAGATTACAAATTTTGGGTATCTGTCAATACTCCTGCTGATGGATATTTTGTTATTCATGAGGACAGAACGGATGGTTGGTCTCCAGATAAGGTAATCACTGTTCAACATTCAAGCAATAGTGGTCTTTCAGTAACAGTTGGACCAAAAACAGTTGTAGATCAATTAGATGTAGGAGATTTTACAATAAAGAATTTTGCAGTTTATGGAATGGATTCTTCTACCGATCCGCCTGCAATAAACTCTGGAAACATGACTCTTAATTTTCTATCAGGAGATCCTGCTCAAAACCCGATATTTTATATGCCAATGATCGTCCTTGCAGGAACAGCAGCATTGATAATAGTACTAGTGAAAACTAAGAAACGCACATAGTTTTGCGGTAGCTATATTCCGTTATGTTACAAACATCACACCTAGAGATTTGGTTTAGAATTCATTAATACAAATTAAATTTATCATCTTCAATTGTTTCGTATATGATTCAACATTATTATTTATAAAATTGATTTTTGAATTTTAAAAAGAGGATGTTATCCCTTTTGAAAGAATAATTCTTCCCTACGGGGATGACATAGTTATTTGCCAATCTACAGTTAGCTGGTCGTTAGTGACCAAAGCTACAGAGCTTCCAAATGCTTTAGAAGCAAATAGTTCTCCACCAGATGCTTTGTCTAATAGACATGCACCACCAACTGTTGCAGCACCACCAGCCGTAAATGTATGAGTAATGTCTGTAACCGAGTTTGATGTAGTAGCGCCTGTCGATTGTGTAGTAACAGTTGCTGTTCCTTGTGCTCTTGTCAAGCCAGATGTAGCAATGACAGTTGCTGGGCAAGCAGTTATGCTATAGTCAGTAGGTGTTGAGGTGCTGGTAGTAAGTTCGATGAAGTTATAGGTTGCTGGAGTAGCTGCACTATTACATCCTGATGGACTTGTAGCACCAAACAGCAAAACTGGAGCACAGTTCTTTGCTTGGTTGACAACAATGTTGTCTCCTTGACTATATGCCTTTATTGTTCCGTCCGGTGCGGTAACTGTGGCAATTACATGTCCTGACACGGAGGTTGCTTCATTTGTATTTGACTGAGTATTTGTTAGATTATCGAGAATACTTCCCGACATAACAGAAACACCAGTAAAGCCAGAGATAGCAATGACTCCGATCAGGGTTGCAATTTGATATGACTTCATGCTTGGTATATTTTCTGTATTGTTATTTAAGATAACGGTAAAATACATGGCATTTCAATTCCACTTTGGAACTATTTTCTAGGCTCCGTAACTCCAACATCTTCTTGCAAAATCACAATGTATCGCTTACCGGTGGCATTATTATTCAGATTTGGCACCTGTGTAGACGACGAATTGTTAGAACTGTTCTCTGATTGCACAGATTTCTCTGTACTTGTATTCAGATAGGTTAATGTATAAATGCCAATAATGATTACAGTTACAGCAATACATATTGCTATCATAGCTATTTTATTCACAATTAAATTGACATCTTTGGAATCTATAAAGCTGTTCGATCTAAGATTTTATAGTTAGTTATTTTACCTAGTAAGTTACAAACTTTCGTTGTTGAAGATAAAGAAAAGTTATTTTGCGATATTTTTAGTAATTAATTTTACTGCAGCTAATGCTTCATCAACACAACCAATGTTCATAACTATCTCACAAGACCTAGACAAAATAATTTTTGATGGTAAATGGTCGTATCAAACAGAATGGAAACAAACAAGTCTCTATAGTCTTAATTATGATGATGGCATGTCGATTCAAGTAAGATTAGGACATCAAAATAATTTTGTTTATGTTTTTGTAGACGATGTCTCCAATACCCACTTTGTCAAAGGTTCAGACAGAACTCTTTTATGCATTAATACAAAAAATGATAAGGAAAATCTACCATCACCTAATAATTATTGTTTTGTTGCAACTCTTAATGGAAAAGATAACCTAGTACTCGAGGGTGGTTCACCAATAGGCTTTGCAAATAACTACAAAAAGATTACAGAACCGGAAGGTCTTGTTGAGATAGGATCACTTTCTGATGAAAATGATCGATATAATAAAAATCTACATCCTAGTTACGAGTTTAGGATACCTACAGAACTTATAGGAAGATCTGACAAATATGGCCTTTATCTGGGTGTTTATCATTCACAACCAAATAAGGTATATTCTTGGCCACAGGAAATACACTCTTCATTGTTTGACATACCATCACCCAAAATGTGGGGTGAAATGATCTCGCCTGACAAGACTCTTCCTGAGTTTCCAGCTCCATCTCTTCTTCTCCTACCTAGTTTATTTATCATAATATTTTTTACTAAATTTAAGAAACTAAATCAGTAGTGGAAAAATCCTATAGAGAAACTCTCACAACATTTCCATTGGGCTTTGTCTCTTTGAAAACAATTCCCTCAAATCGTAGTATGGTTGTGTCTTTTCTCTTCCAACAATCTGGTGGTGCTCCTGCCTTCTCACATGTATGAGCAAGAAATTCCTCTTCATTCCAACCATATTCAACAGGAACTTGTGGTAAAAGAAGACCAGAACCAAATTCCCATTTGACAATAAGACCATCTCTTCCTACCTTAATCCTAGTAAGATATTCGTGAGGATTTGTTATTTTTAGCTCTTCAGGAGAGGTCAAAATGGTTACTTCAAAAGAAATGTCGCTTAGCTCTTCATACTGAACTGGTGGAAATCGAGGATCTTCAGTAGCACAAGCAATAGCTGCATCTACAAGAGATTGATAGAGCTTTTTTACTGGAGTTGGAAATCCAATACAACCTCTAAGATTTTCCTCTTTGTTCAAAGTTACAAAGACTCCTGAATTATATGAAAATTTTGATTTGAAGTCTTCCTGTAAGGTAATTTTTTTTCTTGTCATAAGATATTCTATCACTGCAGCTCTTGCAGTCCTTATTATAATTTCACCATCTTGATCTGATAGTATCATTGTAATCTATTGTTTAATTTGTTAACAAATTCTTGAAGCTTTACAAAATGTGTGCCTTCCCAATAGATCTTTTTACATGAATCACACATCCAAAACTTTTCTTCTCTTTCTAGAACTCCTTCAGGAATTTTGCCTATGATTCTGTATTTTTCTATTTGTTGTAGATTTCCGTTGCAAACAATACAACGAGAATTGTTTGTATCCATTACAAATCTATCGAGTTTTATCTTTGTGTTTATCTGTACAATTTGTTCAAGTTCATCATTTCCTCTAATAAGCACAGAAACGACATTTTGTTTTTCAGCAATTTTGGTAAGCTGTTCATCTTTTGTTACGATTATCCGTTTTTCATTTTTTGCTATTGCAATGAGCTTATCATCTTCAATGGATGAAAAATATTTTGAATCATATCCAAGGATTCGTAATTTTTTTGCTAGATTTCCAAGCATTGCATCTACTATAAAATTAGGTCTCTTTTCACTCAATTAAATGCCTGTCCTATGCCTGATTCTACTATGTGACTATCCCCTGCAGGTAAAACTCGAATAAAATCATCGATACTTATTGCTTTAACAACCTCTTCTTTTTCTTTAAATTTTTGAAACTCAATTTTGATTTTTTTTGCTGCTTCCACCATTTCTAGACCAGATGGTTCAATAGTGACATAGTAGACACAATTTTTTTTAATTGATTCAAATGGTCCACACATCAATGAATAGCTATCACCCTTTTGATAAAGTCCAACAGAAAGTTGTAATGTAGTTACTTGAACAAAATTCCTTGTTCCTTCAACTATGAATGAACCTTTTGCAATAAATTGACCACTTGGTGCCGCTGTTTTTATCTGATCTGAAGTTACCCAATATGCATTTAATCCATACAATCCTTCTCTCCAAGCTCTGCTAAAACAAACTGTGGCATGGGCAGTTTCCTTTACACTTGTAACTGTATCATCAGAACTATTTTTTAATAAGAAAAAAGGTGATCCGACAATTTCTGCATGAAATACTTTATCGTCTTTTTCAAGATGTTTTCTTATGACTGATGAATTTGATGATGCATCACGACCACCTATTGCTAGAAGGCCATCTGAAGTGAAAAACCATCTGTATCTTTCATACCACTCCCTCTTTTTTTGTACTGAAAAAACAACAGAGTCTTTTGCAATACTAGCTTGTTTTCTAAATCCCTCCAAAATTCTTTCGGTTTTTCTCCTTTCTAATTCTATGGTCTCAATTGCTTTTAACTGCCTTTTTGATTCATTAAATAATGTTGATGCGATTGCTGGTATGGATGAATCTAGATTTATTTTTATTTTATCTTCTTTGACTATTAGAAATGAAATTCCTCTTTCTTTTGCAAGTGAGGTGTTCTGACCCTTAAACATATGTAAGATATTAGGATCCTCAAGTGAGGCAACTCCTTTAGAACTAAGTTCTAAAAGAGATTTTGCTACAGTTGAGATTGAATCAGTTCTTTGCTTAACTGTGGAAATTGCTTTAGTTTGTTCCTCTAATTTATGCTCAAATTCCTCAATTTTTTGAGTAACAGTGTTTGTTTGTGATGTTTTGCCAGCTTCAAGAAGATTTTCTGTAAAAAGTAAATCAAGGCCTTCCATGAAACTTGTTACTCTAACACAGTTTTTGTTTTTCGTATCTCCTAATGGCATAGGTAAAACATCTGATGTCTTTTCATCGCGTACTAGTAATGGTTCATGAATTCCATTTACAACTTTTTCTGTAACCGATTTTGTAACACTAAACATTTTTTCTATATCATTATCAGAAAGGCTATTTCCCGGTGATTGTGGATCTATGTTTGCAAGTTTCATTATCTCTTCAGCATATTTTGTAGGAAGTCCTAGAGTCCTGCCTACCCATCTTACTATTGCAGTTGAAACTGATTTAACATCCAAAAGATCTTTTAATGTCATTTCAAAAATGTTTAAACCTCCTAATGGAGGTAGCTCATAATTAAAGCCCACATTTAATTTTCTATGCCTGACATCAATTGAATGCAATAAAGAAAGAATTTTCATTTCTTTATTGCAGAGAACAATATTACCATCACCAAAAAATTCCCCTACGAGAACAAATTCTTGATTTAATCCACTAAACGTAATGTATACAATTCTTTCTGTGCCAATTTGTTTTATTTCAGAAATTTTGGATCTTAGAAGATCACTTCTTAATCGCTTTACTAGTCTATTTTCTTCAATTTGTTCTATCTTTCTTGTAGTAATCCAAAAGCCGAACGTAGAAAACATTAACAAAATATCCGGTTTTTCAGGATGATGTAATTTGAAAAGAATACTATTACGACTTATTCCATAGATGTTGCTTACATAGTACTCACTTATGTTTTTACTAATTTCATTTACCAAGTAACGTAGCTCTATACCCGCTAATGTCATAATGAGGAGTTATTGCTCTAAAATTATACTGTTGCGATTGGTAGTCATCCAAAGATTTTAAACAAGGATGACTGTGAGTCATTTTGTAAATTTATTGACTAGACATCCAAAAAAAGAAAAAGAAAAGCCTGCTCCAAATAATCCAAACACAAAGGATACATCTCCAGAGGTTCCTGTGCCAAATCAGACAGAAGGGGTTAAGCGAAAAAATCCACTTAACAAACTTTTCTGGCTTCGTGTAGGCATGGGTATACTTGCAGGTGCGTTATCCGCAGAACTTGGGTACTCTATTGAAGAGGCATCAAGACCGTTTTTGGGATTTGGAATCATGATTATTTTGTTTATCATATCGTATGGAATAGCAAAAGCAATGCGGATACAGCTGCCCGCTTCTGATAAGAAAAAACTAATCATGACGGGTATAGGAAGCTATTTTTTCATGTTCATATTTAGCTGGATTCTTGTAAATACTCTAATTCATCCAGAAGTAGGTTTACAAGTTATTAGGTAGCACTAAATATCAAGACTATATCATTTATCTAGAATGTGGAAACATAGCACACCTGGAATTCCTGATGAATTTTTTGAGAGAGCCGAAGAAGTCCCTATAACTAAAGAGGAGATAAGAGCTATTCAGATAAGTAAAGGAAGGCTCTTACCAGGTCAGATAATCTATGACGTTGGTTGTGGAAGTGGTTCTGTATCAATTGAGGCTGCTTTGCAAGTACAACAATCAGGTAAGGTCTTTGCAATTGATCTTGACTCTAATGCAATAGAATTGACCAAGAAAAATCTTATCAAATTCCAAATTTCTAATGTCACCGTGATTTTAGGTAACGCTAAAGAAAAAATTTCAGAATTGCCAATGGCTGATACAATTTTCATTGGGGGCACAGGTGGTGACACAGCAGATATTGTAAAACTTTGTGAATCCAAACTTAGACAAGGTGGTAGGATAGTAATAGGAACAATCCTCATTGAAACTCTGTTTGCAGTCTTGAATGTAGTTGAAAAGCTCAAATTCTCATCAATAGATATCACACAAATTACAATTTCCAAGAGTCGTAAAACCTCTACTGGTACAATGATGCTTGCAAGAAATCCTGTGACCATAATTTCAGCAACAAAAATCTAGCGGCAGAAAAAATGTTTCCTTAAACTAGAATCCAAAAATGTTGCATAAGATTTTCATTTTGTGCCTGTTATGAAACATTTCTCTAAAATCTAGCGACTTGTCTTTTTGACGTTTTGTGCCTATTATCGAACAAACACTGTTCGATAACGAGCCTCATATGCATAGAAATGTATTGTTATAAGATAAGCTGAAATCTTAGGCGTATTGTATTTTAATATTTTAAAATCTTACAAATCAAAGACTGAGCTTAACTAAATTTCTTGTATTATTTTCTTAGGCACGACTTTTGTATTATTTCCATAATATGGCATAATTTGTGCCTATTATGGCGTATTTTCTTATGCCTAAGGTGTATTAGCTCAGCTAAATATTGTAAGATTACAATACATGTCGTTTTAGCTTAGGTTTTAGATTATGAAATCTTCTTTAATATTACAAGTTACAACGTTCCATACATAATCTTGTATTGGATTACGCAAAAAGATACAGAAAATACTGGAGTGACTCACTTTTTTGTCTTTTTCGGCTTTGCATAATCTGCTAAATCAAGAATATCCTCATGCATATCGATCTCTATGTAGTCTTTACCTGTGGATTCCTTATACCTCCAAAAAAAATCTGTAATTAACCTATTAACAAATTGTTGCCTGTTTTTCAACTTATAGTCTTCTGCGTCGTCGCTTTTCAGGAAATTGTCTATGGCGTTTATTAACTTGGCATTAATTCCAACATTTATCCAATCTTTTCTTGCCATTCGATGAAGTTAGGATGAATCATCTTTTATTGATTACTATATTGCCTACAATTTGACCATATACAATTTATGGGTAAATTTATAGGATGGTTTCCTGTAAAAATTACAGGAATATGCAGATACAAGTACAAAGTCTCTTAATAGGAGGCTGAAAAATGGCTTCAATTATCACATCATCACGAAAAATACTGATTAAATCAAGGAATCGCATTTATAATAAGAAGAAATCTCATAATGAGATTCTAAAAGAGATTGTCAAACTTGCACTACAAGGCAATCAACCTACTGAGATAGCCAAGATCATAGGAAAAGGAAGAACATCAATCTGGGAATATCTAGATGAAGCATCAAAACTAGGTCTTGTACAAAAAACCAGCACAGGGAGAATCAAACTTGCACAACAAATCAAAGATTCCAAAATTTATGAAATTGTAGACAAGGACAGGTTCATAAAAAAATACAAGGTTGTAGCTGACTGGGTTGCCGACATGCTAACAAGAAATGGCGGCAAGCCCGTAGTTGCATGGCGTTCTAATATTAGCAAGCTAAAAACAATATGTGACACACTGAGTCTAAGCCCTTACGAGCTTTTAGCTGCAAAAAATGGCAAGCAATACGGAGGCGCAGAAAGTGCATTACGGGATTTTGCACGTGCATTGCAAACTGGACAAGTCAAACATGCATCAACAAGAGGCAGCAAGCCTACCTATGATGATATCAGTACTAGGTTTTTCAATTATGTGATGGCAGTTAGAAACTTTTGTGCTGTAAGTGGAATATCCATTCCGCCAAAAATTAATGGAGTCCTGTCTGGTAAAAAACAAGGTTATGCGAAATATTCTCATGTCAAATTATCTTTTGGAAAAATAGATGAATGTGTCAAGCTTCTTGGAGAAAAATACGGTTACGCATCAAAGGAACAAGCTCTTTTCGTATTCTATTACCTTACATGTGCCAGAAAACAGGCAGGGCTTGACGTAAAGGCGCATACTGTAACCCATCATGAGAGCGGGTGGATTATCTGTAGGGTCAATGAGAGCAAGACAGGCGATACTTGGACAAAGTACATTCCAAACGACAATCCCCATCAGCAAATTTTCTTGGATTATATGAAAAAAAGGGATGGTTGCAAGTATCTTTTTGGTGATTCTGTTGAAGAGCTAAACAAGACATACGATCTGTTACCTTCAATATTTGAGGAAATTTACCGACTAGCTGGAATCAAGGAAGAATATTTTTACATAATGCAGGTTCATGCGTTGCGACATGTTGGTGCTCATTACTGGTTAAACAGGACAAAATACAATCATGTTATAGTTTCAAGGATTGGTGGCTGGAAATCCGTTCAAACTTTGATTGATTGCTATGGTCAACCTGATGAAAACTATATCATAAATTTTCTCACAGAAAATAAATCAGGTTCAATTTTGACCAATCCAATTATGTAAGTGTAAAGATATTGTTACTGGAACGCATCAAAAATCACTCGATAACATTCTCAAGATAAAGATTAATCTGAAATCAGTTGGAAATTATTACTCTGGATATCTTCTGAGAACAGAAGACAAGGCGCTTTTCTATATCGTGCTCCCAAAATCTTAACACGTGCCAGCCTTCAGATCTTAGCTTTCTGGACACTTTCTTATCCCTTGTCATGTTTTTTTCTATTTTGTTGCGCCAGAATTTCTTTGATGGTTTCTTCTTTTCGTGATATTTGAATCCATGCCAGAAATCTCCGTCACAAAAAATCGCTATTCTCATCGATGGTATGATAAAATCAGGATTTCCGTACATTTTTGGATACATTATATATTCACAACCAATCTTCGAGAGTAATTCTCTCATATCCCGATCAATCTTTGTATTTTTACTCCTAATCTTGGACATGATCATCGATCTTTTTTCTGGAGTGAATACGTCCACCACATCAGAAATATTCTCTGGTGGATATTTTGTTTTTTGTTGTCTATGTGTGAAATTCTAGAGCCTCTTGAACTTCAGGCCAATTAATCTCCAAACCTACTCCGACTCTGAACTCTTTTACGAAATTGAACTTACGTAAGATTGCAAGTTCGGCTTGAAACGGTTTTCTAGCTTGTCCTCCGCGTACAGAGACTTTCTTTATGACCTTGAGTCCATTTGCGAGCTCATTTTCTAGCCATTTTAGATATAGATCTTGATCTAGCTTTCGATGTGAGTTATTGGTAAACTCTAAGGGATTAGACTTGAATTTTTTTTCAGATAGCCTATAGACATAATGTAGATAAGCTTCAAGCTGACCATTCCGCAGTATGGCAAAACCCAAAATAGACTTGGGGGTTCCAGTGTTCGGATCCCCGCTCCTTTCACAAGCATCAACAAATCTGTATCCCAAGTCTGTTGGCCTGCCATCTTCGTTTAGAAGCCCTAGATGGAAAAGTCCTGAATCTATATCTTCCCTGTAACTATGAGCCCTGTTGTGCACATTTTTTGCATATTCTTCCCATGATTCTTTTTCTGTAATTGAACCATTATTCAATTTTTTTACAAGCTTTGATTTGATGGAATCAGACCTTCCGCTAAAAAACTCCATCTTACCTCTTCCATCCGAGAGCTTGAGAAGAGTTGGAGAATTGTTTACCTCATAAGTTCCTCTCATCTGATTTTTCCATAATGGTGCAACTTCTGGGGTAAATACACATGTAAACCAAAAGGTTCTCCACACCATATCATGAAAAGAATCTCCGGTAGAATTAGAAAGGTACTTGAAAACGTTTTGGTTTGTAATCTTCTTAACTGCTAACAAGAGACCTTTTGGCATCTTCATGCTAGGCATACTATTACTTTCAATACCTAGTCTTTTTGAAACTTGGAGGTATCTAAAAAACGCATCAGGGGTACTGCTGCCTTCACGAAGATGCGCCCATTGAGTTTCTGCTCTTGCTGATTGATTAGCAATTGGTTGTGGTGTTACATTGTCCAAAGAAATAGAACGTTCACACCTCATCCTGTTTTCAAATGGAGAGGGTATTGATGTATCAGGTTCATCGTAGGTGAAGACACATATTGGTTTGTTCGAGCCTGAATGATCTAAAACATTTTTTACGTATTCTCCGGGATTAGGTAGAGTTTCATATGATTTTGGTATGGCAATTATTGCAGCAGAAAAGCCCTTGTGCACATATGCCAAAGATTGTCCAATCGCAGTTAAAATTCCATGAAGCCCTTCATTAGGCCGCTTGAATTCTAAAGCAATATCGTATGCCTTGTTTTTATTGTCCTCTATTCTTATCACGCCATCTGCTATAGGCCAAGTTTTTCTTCCCTGTCTGGATGGAAATATGCTAAGAGAGGAAGAGGAAGGAGGAATTGAAAAACAATTTGAAGGACTAGTCCTAAACTCTCTTGCAATTTCAATTGCAGCCCATGAAGCCTCTATGTCATGAACCATGTAGCAACGATCCCCATAAGTTTAGGCTATACAATAGGGTCATAATCCTTGGGATTTTCCAATAAAGAATAGTAAGCAGATTTTGGAACCTTTTCTGGATACCACTTGTTCTTCTCTGCCTTTCGTATGTTATTGGCTATCATCTCAGCTAACAATGGTGGAAATGCATTGCCAACTTGTATGCATTGTTCCTGCCTAGTTCCTTTGAATTCAACTTCATCTGGAAATGTCTGTATTCTAGCTGCTTCTCTTACTGTCAAAGCTCTGTTCAACCATGGATGTATTGGAAATGCATTGTGTCCGGGAACCATGGTATTAGCTGGTTTGTTTCTATGTAATCGCTTGTAGATATGGCTGTAATTCTTTACACTATCTGTTCTATATCCGACTTGAAGTTTTTTCGGTAGTGTTTCTATGTTCAACTTACCTCCCTCTGATATTTTTTTATATCTTTCAACAAGAAGGGGCTTGTGTTTCATTGGTACATGACATGTTTCTTCCAAATACGAACGCATATCGGATAAATCCGAAATGACTTGACCTACTGTACAGTATGGTTTTTGCCATTCCTTTGGGTTTTCAAAAAACTTTTTCTTTGGCCACGGAATTATGTGACCGGTTTTATTCCCGATAATCAAAAGTCTCTTACGCAATTGAGGAACTCCGTAATCGGCAGTATTCAGTATTCTTGCCTCCAAATTGGAGTATCCTGCCTTTCTAAATTTCTTCATTATGTCTTTTAGAAAATCTCCTTCGTCAAGATTTGCTAGACCTGAAACATTTTCCATGACAAACCAGCGTGGGGATATTTCTGCCAAGATATCTATAAAAGCATAGACAAGATCATTCCGCGGATCTTTTGATGGATTGTATCCTCTAGTATTAACAAATCTCCTTTTTCCAAATATGGAAAATCCTTGACAGGGAGGTCCTCCAACCATGATTCCTATTTCTTTACCCTTGAATTTGGAAACAATTTCTTTCCTATTTTCCTTTAGGGACAAATCTTTCGGAAAAAATGGTAGTAATGGATAATTGTGCTCGTGGGTTTTTACTACATTTTCATTATTGTCCGCAGCTAAAAGAGGACGCCAACCTGACTTAGAAAATCCTATTGTAAACCCGCCAGCTCCGCAAAATAAATCTACGAAGCCATCTTGAGTATCAAGTTTAGATAATCTTTCAATCGGCAATGCATTATGATTTATTTTAGCATTTTTTGTAAGTTTTGGCAAACTCTTTGTTCTTGATCCTCTGGTCTTATTTGCATACGCCAAAACACTTCTGCCAAAAATCCTACCAATAAGTGGTGGTACAGCATTTCCTATCTGAATACATTGGCTTCTTCGATCTCCTTGGAAGATGAAATTGTCAGGAAAAGTTTGAAGTCTAGCTGCTTCCCGAGGAGTTAGGCTACGATTCAGAACGGGATGAATGGGGAATGCATTATTTCCCGGCACAAGAGTTAGAGAAGGTCTCTTTCTGTGCAGTCTTTTGTATGTATTACCAAAATTAGATCTCCTTATCTCTGACGGTAGACTTTCTGGAGGCGGTAGCTTTCCGCCCTCTGGTATCATTTTGTATCTTCTAATGACCCTTTCAGAATGATTGAGTGGTATGTGATTAGGTATGGAATTTTCTTTTCCCAAAATGTCCATTATCCAATTTTCTACTGATTCATAATTTTGTAGATTTTCATTCTCTCCATGTGTTTTTTCAGGAAAAGTAAAGGGGGAATCATATTTTGTACCAAAAAAGAATACCCTCTCTCTGTTTTGGGGAACTCCGTAATCGGAAGCGTTTAGAATGGTGTATTGGACACTATAGCCTAGTTCACTGAATTTTTGAATTACGTGATCCTTGAATTGACCACCATACATTGTGGTCATTGATTTAACATTCTCCATCAGAAAGAATTTTGGATTAAGAATAGACACCATGTCCGCAAACGCGTCTAAGAGATTATTTCTTGGATCGGATGACAATTTGTCTCCCAGTGTTGAAAACCCTTGACAGGGAGGTCCGCCAACCACGAGATCTACATCGGCCGAATTCACAAACGAAAGAATTTTTCTTCTAGTTTCTTCTTCACGTATGTCTCCTAAGACTATATTTGACCCAACATTTTTTTCATATGTCTTAACGGCAGATGGCATGATGTCATTAGCAACCAGAATTTCAAATCCAGCTCGAACGAGGCCTAAATCTAATCCACCACAGCCTGAGAATAATGAGACTGCGCGCATTTGTCTTAACTAGTTAAAGCAGAACTAAATAAAGTTCCTGATTGTCCCTTTTTATCATTAGGTTACCTCCGGAAACACATTTATTTTAAATTCCGAACAGGTTCTTCTACATGCCGATCAACAAAGACCTGTTAGAGCTAAGAAAGAAAATAGCAGATCACAGACCTGATTTTGTCAGGGAAGAGAGCTGGAGATACTTTAGGTTAGCAGAAAACTGGAGAAAGCCAAAGGGAATTGACAATCATCAGAGAAAATCCAAGAAGGGTTGGCCTGCGCTTGTCAAAGCTGGTTATGGCGGACCAAACATTTCAAAAGGATTGCACCCGTCAGGATATACCGAAAATTTAGATCATAATGTAAAGGACTTGGAAAAGCTTGAT
>JBOGQR010000028.1:0-13947 GCA_050749225.1 Nitrosopumilaceae archaeon
ATGTGCGGGGGTCGCCTAGCCTGGTAGGGCGTGGGATTGCTAATCCCATGTCCGTAAGGACCCGTGGGTTCGAATCCCACTCCCCGCGCTTTTTGCGATCAAACGCTTAGACTTAATAATCCGATTCCAAGATTCAAAAATGATGGTAAGGCGCAAAACTGTAAAGCCAAAGTCAAGCGGCCCAAGAAACGTTACCACCGGTTTATGTCCAAAATGCGGAACAATTGGCAAGATTTTGATTATAGGTCTGACTGGCAGTGAGAAGGGAAAATGCCAAGCCTGTAACGCTGAATTTGTATTATAGCAAAAACTGACAAATACCTCAATAAAATAAACCATAAATTTTTAAGATCAATTTCCAACCCTAAAATGGGTATGACAGAGAACGAGGAATCAATTTATGAACGAGTGGCAAGACTTGAGGACGAAATTGCTACCCTAAGAAGTGAAATGGACGTTCTAAAAGGTACTGTACGCAATAAAATAATTCGATATGAGCATAAATTGATAAAACAAGGTACCGACGTTCAATCTATTGTTGATTAAATTTCTCTTTGATGTTTCTTATTAAATCTAAAACATAATCAACATCATCAGCTTCTGGCGCAATCTCCAAATATCTGTTCAAAGATCTTAATGCAGGTTCATACTTTAACTGTCTTGATTCTAAAACTCCTTTATCCCTTACTTCTTCTGGTGATTCTGGTTCTATGCCCAGTATCATGTTTATGCAGTGAAGTGCCATGGTGTAGTTAAAGGACTGGGTGTAAGAGTTTTTCAAATTCCTGCCTATTCTGATAAGAATTTGTTCTGGTCCAATTTCATTTAAAAAATCTGGAGAAAATTCCACACTGCCACCATAGTTTCTATCTAGCATTTCTTGCAAATTATCAATAGTAAGCAGTCTGCCTCTATTGAAAGGGTCTAAAATTAATTCCTCGGAATATTTTACAAGAAAATGGCTGGGAAAACCTATGGGACGTAAATCCAATCCTATGTGGTTTGCAAGCTGTATGTATATGATGGAAAGTATTATTGGAATACCGCTTTTTTTATCCAGTACTACATTTAGAAAATTATTTTTTGGGTTATAGTAATCATCATTGTCACCGGCAAACCCCAATCCATCAAACATGTATTCATTTAACATGGAAACAAGATATGTGGGATTTTTTACTTCAGAAAGGGAATTTTTTAGCTCCTCTCCCATGACATGTAATTTTTGAATATAATCACTTATGCTTAGATCTGGATATTCCAGAGTCTGGGATAGTTTTAGACATTTTTCAACCAAGGTGTATCTAGGATTTTTTGCAAAAGAGATCCAGTCTGCAACAACCGGATCAAAATCTTGGCTCATAATCTTTTCAGATATGTTTCTGGATTTTTTAACTCTCTAGTTGTTGGTGGATTGTCAATTAATGTTCGGTAGGTGTCCTTGCCAAGCTTTGCAAATATAGTTGATGTGAAATCCATTCCCATACTCTTTCTTACCTGATATGAAGAAATGTCTGTATTTGCAAAGGTGACAAGATAATCTTGAAACTCCGTGTCATCTTTTAGGATGTTTTGAACTGCAAACTCTGCCATTCCTTCCATAGTGGAAAATGCAGCGTGATGAATTTGGATTGGCTTGAGCCATCTCTGATAAATATCTAAAAGCTGAGGCAGCATCTCTGAAATTTTAGGATCTATTGTAACCTTGGTAAAAGTCATCACGTCAGGACCAAGTACTCCTACGATAAAAGTATCCGGATTTAACATGAAAAATAGATTTGCTCTTCTTGCTATTGGAAATTCTTCTGGCACCGGAGGCAACTGTAGATATTCAGAAAGCTTGTTGACCGTACTGTCATCTAATGATAGAATAATTTTTGCAAGCTCTTCATTTATAATATTTACTTCCATGACTGCCTTTTTGTTGATATCATGTAAATTGCCTTGAATTGCATGAATTTGTTCCTCAAGTATGGTCATCTTTAGTGCGCCAACATATCCTGAATTTACGTATGCAAATTTGGTCTCATATGGCTCACCTTGTTTTTGTAGTATGATCTGGGGATAGCTAGATAGTACAAACTTGTTCAGAAATATTGTAGAATCTAGATAGTCTCCATAAGTTGTAGATATCTTTGAAATGTATGATTTCGCATATGTGGAATAGACAAGAAATTTTACTGGATCCTTTTTCATTAGCTGTGCCATCTTGTTGCTATCTTCATGAGCTATAGCGGTAAAAAGTTCATTAACAAACTCAACAGAACCTTTTGTGGCAAATACTTTTTTCCCCTTTAATTGTTTTAATTCAATTAAATCCAAAAATTCTAATTTTGTTTCTGATGGAACAGAAATTCCGGTAAACTGGGAAACTTTTTCTGCCAGACTTGGGAAAATGTTCTTTGATAATATGCTGATATCTTCAAACTTGATTGTAGTTGGCAACGCTTGGATTGCCTTTGAAAAGGATTTTGTAATGTCTTTTTCTTCATTTATTTCAACTGAGAGCTGGTCCAATAATGCGAGTGCAAATTCGTCAAATTCTTCCATCTTATTCGTGATAAATGTGAACTAATTTAACATTAACTTCGAGCTATTTTGTAAGCACTTGCAGTACTTAAAACAAAGATTTGTGAATATTGGATTTGATTTTATCTTTCAATTCTTGAGTGATGTCTTCTGGTTTCATGCCATGATCTTTGGTTGCATGTGAGGCGCATTGTGATAAGATTTCATCTTCTGTTTTACCTTTGGCAACAAAGCCACAGTCAAATCCAACATCTTTGCATTTGAATTTTAACATAATTTTATCATCTTACTCTCAGGTATAAAGCTATATCCAAAGTGTTACTTACAAGTCCTTTGTTTTGGAAGAGATTTGGAATAATGCTTATGTAATCGAAAGCAAGGTGAGATGCAATGAATAAAAAACTGAGATACTTGGGATTACTAGTAATCCTTCCAGTATTTACGGTAGCATTGACATCAACTTGGGAGACATTGCCTGTTGCAAGTGCTCTTACAAGCCGAAACAGCTTCAACGATAACCACTATACAGCGCTCTATTCTGGAGGTCCAAGAATTTGTGGTGATCATATGTGTGCACCAGGTGAGTATGACAAAATGCAAGAAGCTCTTGCTCAAGCACAGATGAAAAGTAAGACTAGTACAACAAATACATCACAAGGACAGAACATGATGCAAGGACAGAACATGATGCAAGGACAGAACATGACAAACCATAACATGATGCCAGTACAGAATATGCATCAACCAGGAATAATGACTACTGGTTCAGATTTGGGTTCTGTTTTAAAACTATCTAATGCCAATCTTCCTTTGGTGATTCCATTGGTAAGAGGATTGTATGATGGCAAAGATGTGTTTTACGTAACAACTGAAGCATCAGATTCTGGTGCCGCCTCTGTTCTGACAAATTTCACCAACTTCCCAGTGACTTTTGCACCATCATTAACAAAGACTCCTCCAACAGCTTCTGCTAATATCTACCTGTTCAAAAATGGTGTAAAGGGTGCAGGAATTATGGGTTTTCAATCACAAGTAGTCGATTCGATACCTGGCGATGCAAAGTACAGTCCATTATGGCGAGTTAACATTGTAGAATGGAAAGACACAACATCCGCAACTATACTTGGTTCTGATGATGAGGTTTTAGCTGCAGCATCAAATGGCAAAGTTACTATCACACCAACAAATGTAGTTGTTAATTGTCCAATAGTGCAATGGGATGGAAACAAAGAGGGAACAATATCTGCAGGTCATATGAAGATAAGAGATAGCATTACAGAATCCGGTGCATATGGAAGTGCTCAAGTGCTAAACATCGATACACAAAAGATGCAAGTTACCTTTGTAGCTCATAGAGGATTTGCACCAGACGGTTCTACGATATACTACATTGCTACTGATGCATCTCAAAAGGATCCAGCTGATATGTTAGGAGTAATTTTTGTAAACAAAACTCAGGCAACTCTACCAACCAGTTCATCTTCAGATCTGTATCAATTCTCAAATGGCATAAAAGGTAGTGGACCGCTTGGCTTTCAATCAGGAGTAGGAAGTACAAAACCAGGAGACCAATATTACAGTCCAATGTGGAGAATACAAGTAATAACATGGAAAGATCCGTCAAGTGCAACCGTACTAGAAAATGCTCATGACATAACCAGTAAAAGCGACATGACAACAACAACTCTGGCTGGTTTTATTGTAAACTGTCCATTCTTTAGTGTAGATACTGTGTTTTCACACATGAAGTGAGACACAGCTCAACATTATTTTTTCATTATACAAAATACAACTTATCTATTCCTGTCCCAATGACAGTCACAGTTACATCCCTTTTGGCATTTCATTCGTTTACAATCAGAACAAATGTTTTGTCGCCAAAAATGATCAGAACTCATACAATTGTTAGTATCTACAGTTAGATAGATTTTGTGGATAAAAAGAGAGAAGACATGAATTTCATCTAATTGATGTGACCAACTTGTACGATTCACAGTCAACTAATATACTAGATTTCATATTATTAACAAGGAGTGATAAGAAAATTTGAAATTCTATATTGAATTTGAGCCATGCAAAGAATGCAAAGATATGATTAGAGAATTTGAAAAATCTGACGAAACTCAAATACATGAAGACTCTAAAAAATTTTTACGGCACATAACATACAATCATAGCGAGATAGTGCAAGCTATAGTCAAAGATTTCCCAAAAGAAGCAAAAAGAGAAGATTTTTCCTGGTTCAAATAAAATCTCTAAACGTTTCCTTTTGTTTTTAATTTTATTATTGTAGGTTTTTTGTTTTCATCTTGAAACTTGGAAGTACCGGGGGTGGGTTTCGAACCCACGACCTCCAGATTATGAGTATTACCCTTTGTGTGGACTGGCACTCTAGGCCAGGCTGAGCTACCCCGGCACAGATTACGCCTGATTTTTTATGCAATTAAATGTAATTGTTGGGGCATGTGGATCCAAAATTGGGCTGTTTTAATTTTTGTAGGAAAAAGGATTAGACCTTCTCAGGTCACAATTTTTTTATCTTTTTTTTGCTTTTGCTTTTGATTTAGATTTTGCTTTGGCTTTTGCCATACAAAGTGTGTCTTTACATTGTTATTAAGTACTCTGAAATGAGTTAATTATCAAATGAGACAGTAAAATTTTTGATAATTTGATAAATTACATCACTTTTTATTGGACGAAATCATACCAGCAAACAAGAAAGGAGGTGCAACGATGAGTTATAACGACGGCGGTTTTGGAAGATCTAACCGAGGATACGGAGGCGGCCGAGATAGAGATAGAGGATATGGAGGCAACAGACGATTCAACGACGGACCAAAACCAGTCGAAACAGGAAAAGAATACGACGTTACCATAACGGAAATTAGTAGAAAAGGAGACGGTATCGCAAGAGTAGAAGGCTTTGTGATATTTGTTAAAGATGGTAAGGCAGGCCAGAATGCAAAAATAAAGATCACCCAAGTAGGTGGACGATTTGCTTCAGCCGAAATAGTAGGTTCTCAATCCGCAGCAGCAGAACCAGCAGCCGAATAAGATTTTATCTTATCCAAAAAACTAATTTTTCCCAATTTTTATTTATCTTTAATTATCTTATGAACAAAACTTGATCTAGAATCACTGGGCTACAATTTTTTTCCAGTCTGTTTCTACCTTTGTAACCCACTGGAATTTCTTTTGTAGTGCAGATGTGTATAGTTTTTCCCATTCTAATCCTACCTGATCAGTCCACGCCTTGAACACTCTAGGGTCAATATAATTTCGAAGTGATGTTCCAAGATTGTAGTCTTTTGTTTTCTCGGTAAGCTCTATTGTAAGTTTCATCTTTTCTTCTCGAAGCTTTTGTTTTTCACGCTGCTTCTCTGTCTTTGGTGGCGTTTTCTTTAGCTTTTCTAACACTTCCTTCTTTTTGTTTAAAGATTCTTCGAAAGTCTTTGGAATTGTTCTTTTATGATTACAGGTTATTGCAGCTTCAAGATTTGCTAATTTGGCATGATATATCTTGATATTTTCTGATTTTGAATCTAGTTTATCTACATTTTTGAGATAGTTTTTCACCACAATAGTAGCAAGATATGTTCTGAAAACTTTGGCAGTAAGCCCTTTTACTATCTGTCCAAGAAATTCGTTTACATGTCTTGATGTGATTCCATCAAAAATCAACTCATCTGGTTTCTTTTTCTCTGTAAATTTCTTGAAATTATCGTATAATGTTTTGTCTTGGCCGCTAATTGAAAGCGATTTTTGCCATCTTACACTGTCTTTTCCTAAAAAGTCAAACTCTATTGCATCTGGTTTTAGCTTGATGTGTTCAACTCTTAATGTAGTTGCACCTACGGTATCTGCTTCATCAGGATCTTTTTCATCTCCTACTCTCATAGCAGTTTTGAATATCAAATAACAAACAGTTGCAACTCTTTTTACTTTATCATCACGGTCTGTCATTTTTTTAACTACATTTTCTAATATCTTGTCAATATGCTGGGATAGTTTTATTGCCTTATCATACTTCATCTGATCGCGCTCTTGTTTTAAATCGGACATGTCAGATAGCCAAACATATTTGCGTTTTTCTGTAAGATAATCTTCCCAGCTTGCTAGCCACATAAAGTCTTGCTCATGAATAATTTTTCCCCAATTACCAGGTGGTACTTTGACCTCTTTTCCTAGATTTAGCGTGACATCTTTTTCTGAAATTCTTGGTTTCCATTTTCCTCGTAATGGATGATCTCCCCTCCCAATGAAAAGTCCTGGTGGTTCTGCCATCCAGTTGGCAACATCGACTTGTTTTCCATCAATTATGGCAACACCATAGTTTGCCTTCATTTTTTCCTTGATCTCTTTTCTTGAAGCTGCAATCTTCTTTTTTTGATCCTTGTCTAGTGTTAATTTGGCATCTTTTTCCAAATCCACAACCTTGAATGCTACAGAGAAATCAATATCAGACAGTGTCATGTTCTTGAATTTTGGGGCCAATACCTTGACGAAATCATCTAGAAAATTTTTGCAAAAGATTTTGTCTTGAACATACGGTGTGTCTTTTTTCTTTGCCCATTGGTAGACCATCTCCTCTTGTTCTAGATTTAGGGCTACCTTCTCGCCTTTGATCTTGATCGTTATCCCTTTTGATTCAAAGGGAGGCGGAAATGCTATGCCATTATGTTGTAAAGTTTTCCATTTCATTTTAGATTATCACCAAATTTGTGCCTAAATCTGTTGACTTTGATAAAAATTGACTTGGCGGCGTATATCAACCTAACCAATCTATCTTGTAACCTGGTTCTTTCTAAAAATTAACTAAATTTTTGAATATCTAGATTAAGATTTTGTTACTTTAGGAAAAGAGCTCTTTTTTGATGTAATTTTCAAACTCTAGATCTGTCTTGTTCTTTTTTGCCTCAAGGAACATTACAGCATCATTTCCTACAACATATCGCGGCAAGGGATTGTCAGATTTTATTGCCTTGATGATTGTATTTGCCACCTCTTTTGGAGGGGTACCCATCTCTGACATCATGGTTATTCCTGCAATCACTTTGTTTGTAATATCCTTGTACACAGAATCTGATTTTACAGATTTTTTTGTTGATGACATGAAATTTGTCTTTATGACTCCTGGTTCGATAATTATGGTATTAATGCCAAACGGAGCAAGTTCATACCTCATTGATTCACTTAATCCTTCTATGGCAAACTTTGAGCTGATATACCCTGGAGAAACGGGAAATCCTATTCTTCCTGCAACAGAACTTATGTTTATTATAATTCCAGATTTTTGTTTTCTCATTACTGGAATAACTGCTTGTGATACCCTGACTACACCGAAAAAATTTGTCTCAAATTGTGCCTTTAGCTCTTCCATAGAAATATCCTCAAGGCAACCAAATAACCCATAGCCTGCATTATTTACCAAAATATCAATTCTGCCTTTCTCTTTAACAATTTTGTTTATGGCATTTTTTACACTATCTTCCTTGTCAACATCAAGCTCAAGTGTTTCTAGTTTCAAATTTTCTTTTTTTGCAATTTCCTTGATCTCATTTCCTTTTTTCGTGTTTCGCATAGTAGCATATGTAAAGTAGCCTTCTCGTGCTAAATCTAATGCTGTCTCAAAACCAATACCACTTGAACTGCCAGTTACTATAGCGACTTTTTCCATGTTTGGCAATTAATATTGGTATTAATAATTTGTATTGTTATTAGACAAGTGGTTTGTCTCCTTCTACTGGTTCAGAGACTTCGGTTACCTCGCCATCATTGATTCTTTGTAAAATTTCTGTACACGCAAGCTTGTGGAGATATTCGTTGTTGTTCCCACATCTATACGAGAATGTGCATCTTGGACATCCTGACTCGCCTTTGCAAGGACATTCTTTTACAATGTGTAAGCTTCGCTCAAACGCTTTTTCCAGTCTATCGTATAGTGCCTTACTTGCACCATTTCCCCCTATGGCAGAATCATAGATGAAGACTAGTCCAGACGTACCAAGTGATATGCCTCCTAAATCTTGCGAGACTCCGCCTGTTATCATGTTACTTCCCTCTATTACGACGTGTTCTGTTGCATGATATCCGCTGGCTTCTACATATTCCTCATTTTCAGATTTTCCTATCTCATCAACTGGTTTTGGCGCCTTGAAGACAATTCCTTTTGTGACAAAATCAAATTCCAGAGGTTTTTCTAATAACACGCGCTGACCTTGTGTCACCTCATGACCAATTTCTATATTGACATAACCATAAACTCTTTTTTGAATATGTACTCTGCAAAATGCAACTTCGATTCCATTTGCATTTCTTTTTTCAAATATGGTTTCTATAGTTGGCCATTCTTCAGTTAACGCTTTGGTGTAATATGGATAGTCCTTTCTAAGAGATTCAATTTTGGCATTCATCTTTCCAGGATATTCTAGCTCTCTTACCTTGTATCTTGTTCCAGCTAGAAAATATACCGCTGACTGGTGCAGCTCTTCTAATGCTATTGGAAGATTCCGCTCTCCAACTTTTTTACCATTTAAAAATATGTCAATTGACTTTCCAATCCCTCTGATACTATAATCCTCAAGTAATGATTTTATCTGCTCATGATTTGGGACATATCTATTATCTATTAATACTAGATTTCCAACAGATACATGTCTTGCAATTACTTCGCTGTGTTCAGATAGTTCATGTTTGGCAATAGGTTTGTCACAGGCCATTGCCAAAACTTGAAACTCTTCTACAAAAGGATTTTTTGGATCAATGTAGATCTTCTCTACATCTTCAAAATAGTCAGTTGGATGATTTTTGTAATATTGTGATATTGGGTCATTGCCAAGAACCAAAAATGCATAACCGTTTTGTCCCTTTCTTGCCGCTCTTCCTATTCTCTGAACCAATCTGTTGACTGGTATAGTAGATGATATCACTCCGTCTACATTGCCAACATCTATTCCTAATTCAAGAGTAGGAGTAGCGGAAATCGCCATGAGAGTGTCATTTTTAAAAGAATTTTCAACTGATCTTCTATAATTTGCCATCAATCCTGCTCTGTGTACTTTGATGTCAATTTTTTGGCTTCTTGCTTGCATTGCCAAAAGCTCAGAGTTTAGGTGTGAGTTGTTAAAGACCAGAGTCTTGTGTTTTTTTGTTGTAAGTTTTTTTAAAATTTCAATCATCAATGCTCTTTGTGTTCTAAGAGATGGAAACAGCATGCTAAAATCTGTCTTTCCTTTTTTTCCAGAACCTGTTATCAATTTCATTTGCACTCCAAATAACTGCTCGCAAAACGCTAATGCATTTTCAAGTGTTGCAGAAGAAGCTACAATTTGCAATGTGGGACAGATTCTTTTCAGTCTTTTTATGATATAGTGAACATTTGAGCCAAATATTCCAGAATATACATGAGCTTCATCGACTATCAAAAATCTTACCGTATTTAACAATGCGGCAAATTTGCTTCTATGCCACATATGATAGTGTAGTACATCAAAGTTTGTTATGATTACTTGAGGAGGATCTTCTAAAATTTTCTTTCTATCTAGATCTTTTGTATCACCATCAAATATTTCCACTCTGATGCCAAGCTCATCTGCGATTTCTTTTATTTTTGGCAGTTGATCTTTTGATAGAGATTTAGTTGGGTAAACAAAAAGAGCTTGAACTGTGTTGCTTTGTCCTTTCTCGACAATCTTTTGTAAAATAGGTATTACAAATGCTTCGGTTTTCCCAGAAGCTGTTGGTGCACTGATTATTACATTATTACCCATCATGATATTTCGTATAGCATCTTCTTGGAACTTGTAGAATTTCTCTATCTTTTTAGATTCTAAAACATTGATTATCTTCTCATCTAATCCTGATTCTGATACTATGTTGCCCATCTCTGGGTCTGGCTCAATTATTGTTCTAAAATACGATACATAGTATTTTCTTGCAAACAAAACGGAATGAGTGATTTCATCAAGCTTGGCATTTCCTATCATTTTTTTTATCTCGTCTTCACTTTGGACTATTCCTTCTTTTTCAAGCATGGTGTCTGATTTTTTCTTGCTCGGGATCTCTCCTGCATCAAACCTGTTAAGAAAATCTAGGTATGCTTCATCGGTGTTTTTGGTATAGTTTACAATATCTTCTAATTTACAATCAGGACAAGCAAAAACAATTTTTTGATTAAATGTTTTTTGCATCTCCATTTTTGATTTACATTTGGGACAAGAATACATGCTTCACCAAATACTTGTGGTGATTTAATTTTTAGTTTGTTTATCAGATATTTTGTATAAAATAAGCCTTTAAGCAACAAATCACATCTTAAACCATTGAAAGTCCTTGTTACTGGTGGAACAGGATTTATTGGTTCAAAGCTTGTTGATAAACTAGTAAACCGAGGAGCTTCAGTTACATGTCTTATTAGAAAAGGAATTTCAAACCCTGCTGCAAAAACAATGACCGGAGATCTTACTTATCCTGATTTCATACTTCCAGATGAAGAGTATGATGTAGTTTACCATCTTGCCGCTGCATGGCCTGGAGAAAAAGACAAGAAAACTCTAAAAGCAGTAAACTATGATGGTACTGTAAATTTATTTAGTCTACTAAAAGAAAAAGCCAAATTCATTGTGTACGTGTCAGGTCTGGGTGTGTTTGGTAATCCTAGAAATGATATCATAAATGAAAGTTCACCAATAAAACCACATACCGAGTATGCCAAAATAAGATTAGAAGCTCAAAAATTTCTGGAATCAAACTGTAAGGAATTAGGGATTGCGTTTAGTGTTGCATATCTTGGAGACGTTTATGGAAATGGAGGATGGTTCAAAAACATTTTAGTTGAGAGATTAAAGAAAGGATCGTTCAGACTACCTGGTTCTGGAGAATATTATCGAAGCTTTGTGCATGTGGACGATGTTGTCTCTGCACTTGAATCAATTGCAGAAAAAAATGCCATAAACCAATCCTTTATTGTTGCAGATTCTACATCTGTCACATTCAAGGATTTTGTTAGTCTGGTTTGCAAAGAACTTGGAGTAAAGGAACCAGGTTCCATTCCAACAATTTTGGCAAAGGCTGTCATGGGTGGCGATTTTGTCAATTTATTGACCACGTCGATAAAGACATCAAATAATAAAATTACATCGATATGTGATTTTGCGTATAAATCCTATGTTGAAGGAATCCCTGCAACAATTTCTGAAATGAAATCCTGAATTGACATATAATATCCAAACGTTCTAAATTTTGTGTGGGCCTTGGAAGCTATTGGGGCGAAGTGCTTGATGTCCTAGAAGACATAATTCCTGTTTACGATAAAGTTAATTCCGTAATATCACTTGGCAAGGACAAATATTTTCGCATTAGAGGGATTTATGGAAGAGTAATACAAGGAAATCTTGTACTAGACGCGGGTTCTGGATTTGGTAACATGTCAAAAACAGCATTAAAGATTTGTAATGATGATTTACAAATCACACTTTATGATCCGTTGCAACCAATGCTAAAAAACACAAAAAGATTATTTGCAAATGCTCCTAGTCTGACTTGTGGCGTATTCGAACACATTCCATTTCAGGATGAAAAATTTGATGCTGTAATGTGTGGCTATTCATTACGTGATGCTATCAGTCTTAAAACTGCTATATCTGAAATTCATCGTGTATTAAAAAAGGGGGGAAGATTTGTCATTGTAGATTTGGGAAAGCCAGATAATTCTTTTTTGAGATTTGGTGTCTCATTTTATCTTAGAATGATACTGCCAATCATAGCAACGGCG
Source organism: Nitrosopumilaceae archaeon (assembly GCA_050749225.1). Classification (GTDB taxonomy): domain Archaea; phylum Thermoproteota; class Nitrososphaeria; order Nitrososphaerales; family Nitrosopumilaceae; genus TA-20. Next base: position 12,299 of record JBOGQR010000028.1, read on the forward strand.
GCAGCAGGTAAACTCGGCTTTAAATTTGGAACCCTTTATGGGACGTACAAATTGTGGCCACAAAACAAAAAGCTTGAATCTTTACTGCTTGAAAAATTCTCTAAAGTTGAATTTGAAAAAGGAATGATGGGTGGAGCAATAATGGTTGCTGCATACAAGTAGTTTCCAAAACTTTAATTTTGTAATAATACCATTTGAAGCATGTTAGATTTTTCACTTGATATTATTGGTAATGAATGGATAATCATTGCTTTTGTTGCCATAATTCTATTTTTAGGAACAAAACGACTTCCTGATGCGTCACGAAAGATTGGAAAGATTATGGGTGAATATAACAAGACAAAAAACATGGTACAAAACGAATTACAAAAGGCAACCACAAACTATAACATATCTGTACAGGGACCGGTGGAAACAGAAAGACAAAAGCTTGAAACAATTGCCAAGTCGCTTGGAATTGATTTTTCCAACAAAACTGATGATGAACTAAAGAACATGATAGCATCAAAAATGGGAAATCAACCATCAACTAATGGTACTGACAACCATACATCATAAGTTCTCAACAAATTTAAATAGAATATCTAGTCACTCAAGATGGTAATAATTTGGTAAAAATAGATCCTTGGCAAAATGCATTAAAACAACTAGATGATGCAGCAAAGATTCTAAAAATTGATCCTGGTGTTCACCAAATGCTTGCAACACCAAAAAAAGTTCTAACAGTAGCCATCCCAGTAAAAATGGATAACGGAAAGATCAAAGTTTTCACAGGATACAGATCACAGCATAATGATTTTAGAGGTCCTCATAAAGGAGGAATACGATATCATCCAGACGTTACGATAGAGGAAGTAAAGGCACTCTCAATGTGGATGACATGGAAGTGTGCAATAGTTGATGTTCCATTTGGTGGAGGAAAGGGTGGGATAATTTGCGATCCAAAAAGAATGTCTGCTGGAGAAAAAGAGCGAATGACACGAAGATATGCATACGCAATTTCTGAAATTATTGGACCGGGAAAAGACGTTCCAGCTCCTGATGTTTACACGACTGGAAAAGAAATGGCTCAGATTATGGATGTTTACAGTGTAATGCACGGACAAGGTGAACCTGCTGTTATAACAGGAAAACCGCTCTCTGTTGGCGGTTCTCTTGCTAGAAATGTAGCAACTGGTTTGGGTGTGGCATACTGTGTAAGAGAGGGTGCAAAAAAACTCAAACTTAAACTAAAAGGTGCTAGAGTAGTAATTCAAGGATTTGGAAATGCAGGAACTTTCGCTGCTGAATACATAGAAAAAATGGGTGGCAAAGTTATTGCAGTTAGTGATTCAAAAGGCAGTATAACAAATCCAAAAGGACTAGATTCAAAAAAAGTTCTTGATTACAAAAACAAACATGGTTCAGTTGTTGGATATCCTGGAAGCAAAAAAATAACAACAGAACAACTACTTACCACTCCATGTGATATACTTGTTCCAGCAGCTCTTGAAAATCAAATCACACCAAACATTGCAAAAAACATCAAGTGTAAAATTATAGCAGAAGCGGCAAATGGACCAACGACTCCTGAGGCAGATGATATTTTATTCAAGAAAAAAATAATGGTGATACCAGATATTTTGGCAAATTCAGGTGGAGTATGTATA
>JBOGQR010000029.1:0-13895 GCA_050749225.1 Nitrosopumilaceae archaeon
AGTGCAGACGCTAATAATATAGATACATATCCCAACATCACAGATCTGTTATTTTTTTTAAGTGTGTCCAATAATTGTATACGAATTTTTGTTTAAATAAATGTCATCATTCAAAAAACAATTACCGTATATTCTCTTATGCCGAGGTTTGAATCGGAACTTTATTTTTTCTAGTTTTCGTTTTTTTCTTTCTATTATTACATAATAGTTAATAATTTCAAGAATCTTTTCTTTTATTGTTAGATTAAACTCGTTAGATGCTTTTAAAAAATCAAGATAGTCATTTTCACTTCTTTATTCGAATTTCATGCAAGAAATCAGAATCAAATATCCATAGACAAAATTTGCAACATTGTGCGTTCTTTAAATAGTTATTTTGTAAACAATTACCATTGAAGGCAGTTGTCATTAGGAAACATGGCGGTCCTGATGTATTATCCTACGAAGATGTAAAGAAGCCTATACCAAAAAAGGATCATGTAATTGTCAAGGTAGATTATTGTGCGGTAAATCACCTAGACATATGGGTTAGAAATGGACTGCCTGGAAAAAAAGTTTCATTTCCACACACTTTAGGCAGTGACGTTTGTGGTACTTTGGTATCTGATTCTGGAAGTTTCAAAAAAAATGAAAAAGTAGTGATATATCCTGCGGTAGAAAGCGGTGTTCCAAGAATATCATATTCAATTATTGGGGCATTTGGCAAATATCAAGGCGGATATGCAGAATTTATCCAAGTTCCACAACAAAACATAGTCAAAAAACCGTACTGGCTTTCAGATGAAGAAGCTTGTGCACTCAATGTATCTTATCTAACCGCATGGAATATGTTGGAAAGATCAAATTGTAAAAAAAATGGCGTCATATTAATTTGGGGTGCAAATAGCGGAATAGGTTCTGCTGCAATACTTTTGGCAAAAGCAAAAGGAATTCAAGTAATTACAGTTGCGTCAGATATAAAAAAAATAAACCAAGCAAAGAAGTTAGGTGCAGATAACATCATAGATAGAAGTAAATCAGATATTGGTAATGAGGTTCTAAGATATACAAAAAATGAAGGTGTAGATGCGGTAATAGATCATGTAGGAACAAAGACATGGCCAGTTAGTCTTAATGTACTAAAAGTAGGTGGAAAGATGCTAGCATGTGGAACAACAACTGGATCAGAAGCTACCATAAACATACGTGAATTTTATAGTAAAGAAGCACAAATTATTGGAGTGTATCTTGGAACAAAATCTCAGCTTGTTTCACTTCATAAATTTATGAAATTAAAAAGAATAAAACCTCTAATAGATAGCATCTATAAATTGAAAGATACAAGACAGGCGCATGAAAAGATGGATAAGAGTAATCAGTTTGGTAAAATCATTCTCAAAATTTAACTAACAAAGTGTCTACAATCACAATCTAAGACAAGACAAGTTTCTTGAGTTCTAATGTGATCATCCATTGGATGTTTACATTTTATATTTTTACAAATTCTTCGTGTCTTTTCTCTTTCCACTACTTTTTGAGCAATGGTATTTGCTTTTTCTTTTGAATATCCTTTTTTATCAATATAGTAGTGTACGACCCTATTGTAAAGTGCGTTAGGATCAAATTTTTCATCCAGCATAATAATCACAAAAATTGAACGAATTCTGCTACTGTTCCAGCTTTAGATTTTTCGTAAATTTCTTGGCTAGTAATGGACCTCATGTAACAATATAGTCTTCAAAATATTTGAATTTATTGGGCTAAATTCTAATCGGAATTATTAATTTTAATGATTTCAAAACAATATTGCATATTTTAATGGATTTTTATAGAAAAATCAGGCTCTGTTCCATTAAGAGTTGTTTTATCTGGTTGTTCCAATTAGTTGGTAATCACGTACTATGCTATAGGTCTGGTTTGATAGTATGTCTTTGTACCATGTCTGAACAAAAGGTATAGAATCACACCACCAAGAATTAGAGAAATCAGTCTACCAAGAATCTCCAAAAAAAATAAATCAAATGTAAAATGGATGTTGGAAAAAAGAACCCACGATACTATAGTACCTGTTATTATTGGAAGAGAAACTATCTGAAATACTATATTTGCTTTCCTTGTCCATTTTTTCTCCTTTAACGTAGAGATTCCAATGACTAAAGCTGGAATTATCATAATCATTCCATAGTAGAAAAAAAGTGCCAAGGAATAGAATATCTGATAATATGTGCCAAAAGAAAACCACATGCCAATAAACTCCAATTTGTACAGCATATACAAACTTGGAATTGCCATAACTATAGTGAATACACCTATAATCGTGATAATTGTTGGACGCATACGTGTTACTTATTCAATGCCAACTCCAATAAATCCATCCATTTGTTTCCTTTCTCTTTGATTGAATTCAAACCCGCCTCTTGAGCAGGAGTTTTGCCATCCAAAGCCATATTGAGGCTTGACAAAGTTGTAATTAATTCTCATTCCTTCTGCAATAGGTGTCTTGATGGTTTTCCAACCTCTCTGAACATTTACCAAAAATCAGATTATTCTGACTTTTCCCTTTGTCGTAGAATGTTCAATGCAGAACCTGCCTTGAACCAGTCTATTTGAAAATTATTGTAAGAATGTTTGAGCGATATCTCCTCTTTTGTCCCATCTGCATGATTTAGATAACATTTTACTGGTTTTCCAGGCTCCAAGTTGCGTAGACTTACAATACTAATTTTATCAGATTCTCTTATTTTCTCATAATCATTTGGATTCTCAAAAGTCAAAGCAAGTATTCCTTGCTTTTTCAAATTTGTTTCATGGATACGTGCAAAACTTTTTGCAACGACGGCAGCACATCCTAGATATCTTGGAGTCATTGCAGCATGTTCTCTGCTACTTCCTTCCCCATAATTAGCGTCCCCAATTACAATCCATTTTATGCCATCTTGTTTATACTGTCTTGCTATCTGCGGAATGGGTTCTATCTTTCCGTTGATCATATTTTTTGCTTTGCCAACTTCATCATCAAATGCATTTACTGCACCAAGAAACATGTTATCACTAAGCTTATCCAAATGACCTCGAAATGTAAGCCAGTGACCTGCAGGAGAGATGTGATCCGTAGTAGTTTTTCCTTTGGTTTTTATCAATATCGGAAGATCTTCAAAGTCATTTCCATCCCATTTTGTAAAGGGTTCTAGCTTTTGTAGCCTGTTACTATTTTTATTGATAATAACTTCTACATTTTCAGGATTTTTTGATGGTGGAACATAAACACCTTCTGTGTTTTTGAATCCTTTAGGTGGCACTTCTGGTGCTATTGGCGGGGGTTGAAGTTTGAATTCAGAGCCATCGGGAGCAATAAGTGAGTCCTTGAGAGGATTAAATGATAATTTTCCTCCAAGAGACAGGGCAATCACTAATTCAGGACTACCAATGAAATTCATTGTTTCTCTTCTGCCGTCATTTCTCCCAGGGAAATTTCGATTATAGGATGTGACTATTGTATTTAGTTCTCCTTTTTTTAATTCTGGTCTGCTCCATTGTCCTATGCATGGTCCACATGCATTTGCAAGAACAGTAGCTCCAATTGCTTTTAGAGAATCCATTTGACCATCACGTTCTATTGTTGCACGTATTTGTTCCGATCCTGGAGTAACAAGAAGTGGAATTTTTGCTTTTATTCCTTTTAATTTTGCTTGTTCTGCAATGCTAGCAGCTCTTGACATATCCTCATAAGATGAATTAGTACAACTTCCTATGAGAGCTACCGAAATGCTATCAAGGTAATTGTTTTTCTTGACATCTTCTGCCAATTGTGAAACGGGTCTAGTAAGATCAGGAGTGTGTGGTCCTACAATATTAGGTTCAAGTTGTGAAAGATCTATCTCTATTATTTGATCAAAATATTTTTCTGGATTTTGTTCCACTTCAGGATCTGGAGTAAGCAAGTACATATTCTGATTTGCAAGATCTGCAATTTTTTCACGATTTGTAACTCTAAGATAAGTTTCCATTCTTTTATCATATGGAAAGATAGAACATGTAGCTCCTATCTCAGCACCCATGTTTGTTATTGTTGCTTTTCCGGTACAACTAATTGATTTTGTACCTGGTCCGAAGTATTCAATGACAGCATTAGTTCCACCAGAAACTGTAAGTTTTCCTGCTACATATAGAATGATATCTTTTGGAGCAGTCCACCCATTAAGCTCACCTTTCAAATAAACTCCAATTCGCTTTGGATATAAAAGTTCCCAAGGAAGTCCAGCCATTACCTCAGCTGCATCTACTCCGCCAACACCTATAGCAAGCATCCCAAGACCACCTGCATTTGGCGTATGAGAATCGGTTCCAATCATAAGACCTCCTGGAAATGCATAATTTTCAAGAACAACTTGATGGATTATACCAGCTCCTGGTTTCCAGAAACCCATTCCGTATTTACTACATGCCGATTCCAAAAACTTGTACACTTCACTATTTTCATCAAGGGCAACCAAAGTATCAACTGCTCCTTCAATTCTGGCTTGAATCAAATGATCACAGTGAACTGTTGTTGGAAGTGCTGTTCTTTTCAATCCTGATTGCATAAACTGTAAAACAACCATCTGTCCAGTAACATCTTGTAAGGCCACTCTGTCGGGTCCCAAATAGACATAACTCTTGCCTCTCTGTAAGTCATTTTCTTCTACTAATTCTTCCAAATGTCCTATGAGGATCTTCTCAGTTAGTGTTAGTGCTCTGTTTACCTTCTTTTTATATTTGGAAATATTTTCTTCACTTTTTTTATAAACACGTGATACAAGTTCATGTGTGGTTTCTATTTCCATAATATGTATTGGAATCATCTACAATTTATAGTTACAAATAATGTCAGAAAATAGTTTTTCAAAAATTAAATCCATTTAGGTTATTTTGCTAGTTTTTTTCTTTAATAAGATTTACAAAATATTTGTGTAGTGAAAGATCATCTGTTAATTCTGGATGAAATGACGTGCCAAGAATTTTTCCTTGTTTTACTGCTACTATTTTTTCATTAAATTTTGATATTATTTCCACATTGCGTCCAGTCTCTATAATAGATGGTGCTCTGATAAAGATCCCTTGAAATTTTGGAACACCTATCTTTTCCATCGAAATTTCTGATTCAAAAGAATCACGTTGTCTTCCAAATGCATTTCGTTCAATTTTTACATCTAGAAAATCTAAGAGTGGTTGATCCATCTCACCTACTACTCTGTCTTTTGCTTTTCTTGAGAGTAGTATGAGACCAGCACAAATTCCAAAAACAGGCATGCCAGAGGCAATTTTTTCTTTTATCTTCTTTAGAGAGCCGTTTACTAGAGAAAGTGTGCCTATTACTGTGCTTTCTCCTCCTGGAATGATCAAACCGTCAAGATCAGAAATTTGTTCTGGGTTTTTTATTTCATTTACAATTCCTTCAATACCAAGTTCTTCCATGGCCATTTTCGTTGCCATTATATTTTCCGCAACATCGCCTTGAACGGCAAGTACTCCAATGTTAAGCCCACTCATGCTGTGCTTCCACGCTCTTGCATTCTAAGCTCCAAGTTTTTGGTATCAAGACCCAACATAGATTGCCTTTCGTCTATCATCTTTTGAGCTTCTTTTACTTTATCAGGGTCTTCCCAAAACGTAGTTGCAAGTACTATAGCTTGTGCTCGTTCCTTAGCATCTTCTGCTTTGAATATTCCAGAACCTACAAAAATTCCATCACATCCAAGTGTCATAAGATATGCAGCGTCTGCAGGAGTTGATATTCCACCAGCTGCAAAGTTGACAACTGACAGCCTTCCAAGACTGGCTGTTTCTTCTACAAGAGAATATGAAACTTTCATTTCTCTTGCAGCACTAACCAAATCTTGCTCATCACCGGAATCATAAATTGATTTTATCTTTCTAAGTTCATTGTTTACATTTTTAATATGAGTTACTGCTTCCGCCACATTTCCTGTTCCAGGTTCGCCTTTTGTTCTAATCATTGCAGCACCTTCTTCTATTCTTCGAAGAGCTTCACCAAGACTTCTTGCGCCATTTACAAATGGTGTAGTAAAGTCCCATTTCCATATATGTCGGAATTCATCAGTAGGAGTCAAAACCTCAGATTCATCAATCATGTCAACGTCTGTTTCTTGTAAAACCATAGCTTCGTAAACGTGTCCTATTCTACATTTTGCCATTACAGGAATTGTTACCGCATCCATAATTTCTTCAATAACTCTAATACTTGCAGTTCTTGCAACTCCTCCAGCTTTTCTTACATCAGATGGAAGTTTATCTAAAACCATTACAGAAACTGCTCCTGCATCTTCAGCTATTTGCGCTTGTTCAACAGTTGTAACATCCATTACGACACCATTTTTCAACATGTGCGCAAATCCGCGTTTAAGTGTAGATGTTCCTCGTTTGATTGAATATGACTCTATTTTTTCCTTGATGATTCCTTTCGTGTCTGTAATATCACCAGAAAGCGGTATCATGAAAGATGATCCCTGCGAGATCTATTTATTTTATTATTTCTGTAATTATTCCGTCAAGTTCAGATTGAACTTGGGTTACAATAGGAGGAATGAAGGCTTGACTTGCATTTTGTTCAGACCAACGAAGATTAACAGATTTACCGTTTAGTGTCACTTGCAGACCAAATTTATCGTATTCTCGCATATCTGGTTTTACAGGAAAAGAATCAGACGGAATTTCTGTAAATCCAGTTTCTTTAATCAACGCTGTCAGTTTTGTTAATTCTGATTTTTCTAATTGATATTTTATTTCAGGTTTAGAATACCCATTTTCCGTTAGTTGATAAGTTGTTTCTCCGTCATTTTGTATGGTAAGAACCTCTGTTTTATCAGCACCTAGACTTTCGGTCAATCCAAATGACACTTTCTTTAAATGCTGTTTATCATATTCTATGGAAACTACATCATCAGAATTTACTGCAGATGTTGAAACTTCTGATCTGTTGAGTTGTGGCACTACGATAAAAATGGCTACCAACACAGGAATGGCGCCAAGTAAGAGCATTACAGGTTTTACCATTTTAGATGTCCCTACACAAAATTAGGTTCATTTCCTATAGTGTTTTCTCTTTTCATAATTCCAATTTACCAGTAAATTAGTTGAAATAGTTGAGATAAATTTCGACAAAATCATACTAACAAATTAGATCGACATATAACAAATAAATCTTCGTCGGTTAAGTAAATTAAAATTCGAGTGGTTTTATGTTCATTACGTGGGGTCGTAGCCTAGCCTGGCATGGCGACAGGATAGATCACATGATCACCGCTAAGGGCTCCAGTGGTTCAACTAGCTTCACTGACGAAAGGATGATGTACAGTTTGGAGCTGTAGTGACCCGTGTGTCGCCGGTTCAACTCCGGTCGGCCCCACCATTTTATTTTTTATTTTAGAGAACAGTTATAAGCTAAAAGCATCTATAGAAGTTCTGATCTTAGTGGGGATGTTTGAAGTTAATATAAAATGTACAGGGGGTAACTATTTTTGAGTCGTAGTAATTTTCCAAGTTTTGGCGGATCCAAAACTGGCACATATGTTTCCACACTGAAAAATTATAACCTGCCACATTTCATTCTAGAAAAAGTGGCGCTGGATTGTAATTCTGAACTTATTAAAAAGGGCAGAATTGAAGATCGTCTGCAGAGCATGAATGACACTGCTCTTGAATTGCTTCACCGTGTTTTTGTTGATTGTGCTGAAGACACATCTGGTCTTTATGCAAATTATCGTTTTTTTGCTTACATATCAAGCATGTTCCACAAGTGTGAGATTTTACTCAATGAGAAAATTCCTGGTGCATCAGGTAAAGTTCACAAAGTGCCAGTTGCTGTAAAAAACAATGGAATGTATATTGCTGTTGGTTTTAACAAATCAACTGGTGGTCCCACAACCAAAAAGGAAGCAATAAAATTTTATGAAATTGTTGATGACATAAAGAAAGGTGAACATGGAAATCTTTTAACAGATGGAATTTTTGGATCTTCAGTAGGTTTTGATGGGGAGGCATTAGTAAATTTGGAGAAATTAAGCAAATCTCGTAAAAAAGATCCAGAAAATAAAATAGACTTCAAAACAGCTAGTTTTGAAAACAGAATCTATTCTGTAACAAAGTGCTAGTGTGCTTTTTTAGCTGAACAGAATTTTGCGTGTACTTGTTTTTCAACACTTAAAGTAGTTTCATTTTCATGAAATAATTTTTGTCCGCAATCTGGACATATGAATTCTGGCATGAAAAAAATTTCAAAGACCTACTTATAGTCTTTTACAACCATTTTATATCATCTTTTTCATAATACTTTTCTTTTGCCCTAGAATGTCTTGGTCTAACATGCAATACTGCACTACAGCAAGGACATTTTGTGCCATCCCATCTAAAATATACGCCACAAACACTACATCTTTTTTGTCCATCCATATAATGAAAGATGGTTTTTCCAAGAGATGGTTTGAATTTGGTTTTACATTCGCCTCTACAATTTAACATTAATTCAATATGAAAATTTAAGATTAAAAGAAACTGGTGATGTTATTATAACCGAAAGCCTGATACATCAATCGTTGCAAAAATTGGTTGTTTGTTAGTCTTTACAAAATTTTCATCATAATATTCAAAAGGTAATGATGCAAAAAGGTGCTTGTCCCATACATCATGTACAAGTTCCTTATAATTTTTGTAACCAGACTGTCTTAAAAACTCATGAGCAAGTTCGTGCGAGACTTTTACACAGTTTTTATCCATTAGAAATGAAATGTCGTCTTTTTTATCATTTTTTTCCCACCAAATCATACCAAAGTTTTCAGCAAAATATCCTTCACATGTACAATCTGTCCATAACGGTCTAAAATAGGTCAAATAAAAATGAAAAATATCTTCTCCTCTTTTTCTATGATCTTCAATAAGAGCCGGAATGTTAACCAAATTAAAAGAACGTCCAGATCTTACTATCATTTGGTCTGAAAGCACATCTACCTGTTTTGAGAAAGTTTCAGCAATCCATTTTTTATAAAATTGTGCCATTTTTGATACATATTCAAATTCCCAAGATCTTTTCTCCAATTCATCTTCTTTTACAAGAAAAATAAAATGTACCAGCATATTTGCAAAAATTACATTATAATTAAAAGGTCTTTGCATTAAGATGCGTCATAAAATAATGAATAAAAAAGAAAATTTTGACAATAAATTCGAAAACAATTCAGTTTCATAAGATGAATGTCTATTACTTAATTCCACAAAAAATGGAATAAGTTAACTTTGGCCTTCTATTCCCATCAACGTGAGAGTGGAACGAATCTTTTCGATTTTACGAATTTTCCAAGTTATTACTTCTCTTAGAGCTTCTACTGTTGGCGATTCTATTTTGGCCAAAATATCATAGGCACCAAAGGTACCATGTACTTCTTTTACACCTTGAATTGCTTTCAACTGGCTGATAATTGCTTCTTCAGAACCAAGTTCGCAATTTATTAACACATATGCAGTTGCCATATAATACCTATACAATGCAAATATATCAATAGATCTATCGGAAGTTTTGACTTGGTACCAATACAAAAAACTTCATTTTATTTATAATTAGCCAAAAAATTAAACAATAAAATATGAAAAATATTGAAAAATGATTTTCAATATTTATCAAATAAATAGTAAATGTTCCCCGGTTCTGACCCACAAAAAATCATTGGTAGCGTCTTAGCCAACCCTCATCTTGTTCTTGTACCGGGGTGCCCATGTCGCACGGCTGGGTGGACCAAAAATCATGTTTTATCATACCAGTCCGTCTGCGTGCTTTTGGGGCAAAATAATTTGTTATTCGTTTAATATAATCCAGTGAGTCTTATCTCAAAACCTGCAATAGGCACTCTCAACTTGAAATTGGTAGTTATCTCAGGAAGAATCTCCCCAATTTCACCAATTTTGTTGTTAACAAATATGTCTGCACTTCTGCCATCAACAAACATTGAATTTGAAGAAGTAATGGTTTTACACTCTAAACCAAATGTTGTTTTAAGAAAAGACTGTAAAACTGATTTTATTTCTGTAAAGCTAACGTCATTACGTGAATTAACACATGCAAGATGAATTTCTTCTTTAATTTCATCGTTGTTTTGTAAGAATACAGTACCGGTTTCAAAGAGCATTTGTGGATACGATTCATGAATATTTCTAGATAGTGTATCAATTAGACCTGGTAATATAGCATCACGTAGTATAGTATGCTCTTGACTTTTAGAATCGTTAACTGAGATAATCTTTGTTGCATCTCTTTTTGTATAATCATACAAAATACGTTTACTAACTAGACCGAGATTCATTACTTCAGAATATCCAAGACCGATCATTACAGAACTAATTGAATCTAATGTAGTTGTAATTTTATTTTTCTGGCCAATAGAAATAGATTCAGGAATTGTCGGTTCAAGGTTTTCTATACCATAACCAAGTGCTACTTCTTCAACAAGATCCATTGGTCCAAAAATATCTGTTCTATATCTAGGAATAATACAAACAATTTTTTTTCCTCTAATTTGAGCATCTAATCTGCTCTTTCTAAGTGCAGATACCATTTTAGGCATTGAAATTTTTATACCAAGTATTTTGTTTGCCAGTTCAGCATCAAAAATCATACTCCTAGGTTTCAATAATGGAGTGGAGTTGTTTGTGCCGCTAATTTTTATAGAGAAGAGTTCAAAACCAGCATCTTGAAGTATATTTGCTATTATTGCAAGAGTATCTTCAGCTGCATTTTTTTCAATTGCTGTAACTTCTACTAGTAGATTTTTGGTATTTTTTGAAATCTTTGTTCGTTCTGAATTTATTATTGGTGGGAAGGATATAGTTTGACCATTTGAATCTAAGATAATAGGAACTTTTTCAGCATTTTTTATCAGATGTCCATATTTTATGCCTGTTTCATTTTTCTCAAGAATTTCATTTATTGTCATTTCCTGTGATGATTCGAGAGGGATGAATTTGTGATTCTTGCTAGTTGTGGTATATGTTAATGGAAATGAAATTTTATCTAAGTCATGTATGCCTATGGATGTCTTTTTTCTTCTTCTTCCAATTCCATTATGAAGATCCTCTTGCATCACAATAAGCTGTTGTATTGTTTCATCGTCAAGCTTTCCATTTTTTGCCTCTATGGCTGTTACAAACGGTCTTATCTTTCTTACAGATAGATTTACAATCATAGCATCTTTTCCTTTTTTGATTTTTAGTTTTGGCATTCCAGTTTTTATTCCAAGAAGGCCTTGCAGACTAGATACTATGCCATAATCTGTTGAATAGTCTGGTCTGTTAGGACTGTATTCCACATTAACATGATTTTTTGTTTCCTCCTCAATATCTAATCCAATAAAAGGCAGTGTTGAAATGATTTTTTCCTTTGATATTTTTTTACCAAGAATACTTGCAATCCTGTCAAAATACAAGGTAACTACTGGCATTTTGATACATTCCTCAACCAATCAAGGTTGTTATTGTAAAGTTCACGTACATCATCTAATCCATATTTTAGCATTGCAATTCTTTCAATTCCTCCACCCCAAGCAAGAACTGGATTTTTTATTCCAAGTGGAATCGTTACCTCAGGTCTAAAAATACCCATACCAAAAAGCTCTACCCATTTTCCAAGCTTTTCATTATATACCATAGATTGTAAAGACGGTTCAGTGTAAGGAAAAAAAGTAGGCCAAAATTTTATTTTTTTCATACCCATCTTTAGGTAAAATTCCCTTTGTAGTCCCATTAAATCTCTTAATGAGACATTCTTACCAACCACCACTCCTTCTACTTGGTTAAACTCAACTAGGTGTTTGTAGCTGACTTTTTCGTTTCTAAAGACTCTGCCTATAGAAAATATTCTGGCGTCTTCAGGTCTGTTATCTGCCAACTCTTTTATTGTTACACATGTAGTGTGTGTACGTAAAACTAATCTTTTAGATTCTTCTAATTTCCAATCATATCTCCATCCTTTTTTATGAACTTGAGATACATTTGATATTTGATTTTTAGTACCAATGTTTTTTGCACGTAATCCCTTAAGGTAAAATGTGTCTTGCATTTCTCTTGCAGGATGATCCTGCGGAGTAAAAAGTGCGTCAAAATTCCAAAAGCTTGACTGAGTTTGATTACCAACAATTTCTGTAAATCCTAGCCCAATGAAAATTTCCCTTACTTCATTAATTACATCTTGAAGTGGATGAGATCTTGCTGCGAAAACTGTAGGGGCAGGAGCTTCTACATCTATTGCTCTTACAAGAACTGTGTCTGCTGTAAACGTCTTAGTGTGAGTCGATACGTTCTTTGCTGTTTCTATCCCTTTTTCAGTAAGATTTACTGTAACATATTTTGTAGAAGTAAAGGTAAGAAATTCAGGTCTTTTTTTCAGCGAATCAAGTGTACTCTTATCCTCTATTTCATCTACTGATGATATCGGGGGACTCTTGGACGCAATTAATTTGATTATTCTTTCTTCAGGAGTGGTATCATGATATCCCTTAAGTAAAATTCTATTTTCATAAATTTCTATCCAGACATTTTTCTTTGCATTTGCAATGGCAGGACTAAATTCATTTTTTAGATGATTCTTTGCTTGACTGATTTCACAAGAAAATCCATCTATTGATTTAAGGTAATTAACAAGTCGTCGTTCTGGTAATCCCTTCTCAAATGCTTCATTTCCCATCCTTCCTAGCGCAATAAAATTTTTCTCAGATTCATTAACTCGAACTAGTTCTTTGAATTTAAGCCATTCAATACCGCGTCTCACTTGATCTATCGATAGTTGTGTTTTTTCACAAAGATCTTCCGGTGTTAAGTTTTGTTTTTCAAGTAATGATTTGAGAATCTTTTGTTCTATTGGATGAAGAACTTGTGACATTATCACAAAGAGCCAAAAAGACTTTTTAAACCTTAACCTAACTGAATGATGAATGTCAGTTGACGAATTCACAGTTACTCCTTGGAGTGTGGAAGGAGACGTTGACTATGAAAAACTTGTACAAAAATTCGGAACTGAAAGGATTTCACCAGAATTACAAAAAAGGATAGAAAAAATTACTGGGGAATTGCATCCAATGTTGAAACTAGGGTATTTTTTTAGTCATAGAGATTTAGACAAGGTTTTAACTGAATATGAAAAGGGTAACAAGTTCTATCTTTATACAGGACGCGGTCCCTCGGGTCTAATTCACATGGGACATTTACTTCCTTGGATCTTTACAAAATATCTACAAGATAAATTTGATGCGACTTTGATTTTTCAAATTACCGATGATGAAAAATTTCTCTATAGCGATGAGAAATCATTTGATGACGTATCAAAGTATACAAAAGAGAATATTTTAGACATAATTGCAGTAGGCTTTGACCCTAAAAAAACGAAAATTCTTATCGATACTAAAGACATCAAAAAAATATATCCTATTTCGCTTGAAATTGCAAAAAGAATAACATATTCGACCGTCAAGGCAGTATTTGGTTTTCAAAATTCTACAAATATTGGCATGATTGGTTTTCCCCCAATTCAGGCAGCGCCGTGTTTTCTTCCATCAGTTTTAGAGGGAAAACCTACACCGGTGCTCATACCTGCTGCTATTGACCAAGATCCATACTGGCGAGTTACTAGAGACATTGCAGAAAAAATGGGATATCCAAAACCAGCTCAGATTCATTCAAAGTTTCTTCCTGGTCTTGGCATGAAAGGAAAAATGTCGTCATCCATACCAGAAACTGCCATCTTTACAACAGATAGTGAAGAAATAATTGATAAAAAAATATCAAATTCATTTACAGGTGGACAACCAACTGTTGAATTACAACGTAAGTTGGGAGCGAATTTTAACATCTGTCCTGTCTTTTGGTACCTGCGATACTTT